>NZ_CP177130.1:934778-1246371 GCF_046736035.1 Salinicoccus sp. HZC-1
ACTGATCCACGGCTGGAACAGATTGCTTCAACGGTTATTGCTTATGCGAACGCGTTATCAGCGGTGCTGCTTATTTTATTCTCCCCGCTATACGGCGTGACGATGGACCGGACGGGCAGGCGTAAAAAATATGTGGTCATTTTCACGCTGTTATGTGTTTTTGCGTCGATTGCGATGGGGATTTTTGGCGGTACAGATTCCGAAACATGGTTTGGTCTTCCGAATGGCCTTATACTTACAATCCTATTATTCGTTTTTGCGAAGTTCTGTTTTAGTTCCGGCAACGTGTTCTATGACGGGATGCTTTCCAGTCTGGGGAATAAAAGGGAAATACCCCTGATTTCCGGATTCGGCGTTGCTCTCGGGTATCTGGGCACATTGTTCGGGATTTTCTCAGTGATCCTGCTCATCGGCGATGCCCCGGTCCACCATACATTTTGGCTGTCCGGTGTGCTGTTCCTGGTTTTTGCCTTACCGATTTTCTTTATCAATAAAGACAGACACACCCCTCCAAAACCGAAGCAGCCTTTTATAAAGGGATACAAGGATATTTACCGCACATTTAAGGAAGCGCGGCAGTATCCATCAATTTTCTTCTTTATGATTGCCTACTTTTTTGTCAATGATGCGCTCGCCACTGCGATTGCAATGATGCAGCCGTATGCGACGACGGTTGTCGGTTTTGAAGCAGGGGCATTTCTGATCATCTTTATGGTCGCAACCGCATTCAGTATCATCGGAGCCATTGCATTCAGTTTTATAAACAGAAAAATGGGTTCCAAAAAAACATTCCTCTCCATCGCGATTCTGCTGGCAGTCGCGATTGTGATTGCGGCAGTCCCCCTGCCGATGTGGACGTTCTGGATTGCTGCATGCCTGTTCGGAGTTGCGATGGGGTCCACATGGGTGGTCAGCCGTACGATGATCATCGAACTTGCCCCCCCGGGCAGGGAAGGGCAGTTTTTCGGACTGTTTGCATTCAGTGCGAAGATGAGCGCAATCATGGGGCCATTCATTTATGGCTCGATCACTTTATTACTTGCAGATTATGGAACGCTCGCTTCGAGAATTGCCATTACGAGTCTGATAGTCATGATTATAATCGGAATTTTCTTCCATATGAAAGTGAAAGAAGACGATCCGACAGCTGCATTGTAGTAACAATACAATAAAAACAGCCTGTGCTGAATCTTTCATCAAACGAATCATCACAGGGTTTTTTGCTGCTTAAAAAACTCTGATATTTATTTTGAAAATTATTTCACAAAATTGTCATGGAAATCCAACGGTTCTTATTATCATTGGGGAAGCATACGGTCTATAATTAGGGGTAAGTTATTAAAGAGGTGATCTTAATGGATGACGTTTTACTTGGACGTGTACTGACAGCGACAACGCTCGGATTTCATATTATATTCGCAACTATTGGTGTCGGTATGCCCATCGTCTTCATGGTGCTCGAGTTTCTGGGTATCCGGAAGAAGGATACTGACTACCTGACTATGGCGCGCCGTATCGCAAAAGGATATACGGTGACAGTTGCGGTAGGGGTTGTGACCGGAACGATTATCGGACTGCAGCTTTCGCTCATATGGCCTGATTTTATGAGGCTTGGCGGACAGATTATTGCACTGCCGTTATTTATGGAAACATTTGCTTTCTTCTTTGAGGCAATCTTCCTGGGGATATTCCTGTATACATGGGATCGTTTTAAAAACCCATGGCATCACTGGCTTTTAAATATCCCGATTGTTATTGGTTCTACATTATCCGCAGTATTCATTACAACGGTGAACTCATTTATGAACACACCTGCAGGCTTTGATATGGTTGACGGGGCATTGACCAACATCGAACCGCTTGCTGCGATGTTCAACCCGTCCACAATGGTGAGGGTGTTCCACGTTGTTGCGACTGCATATGCGACGGCAATCTTCATCATTATATCCATCGGTGCATTTAAACTGCTCCGTTCTAAATTTAAAGAAGACCGCGAGTATCATAAAAAAGGGCTGAAGGCGTTGATGATCGTCGGCCTGATTGCAGTGTCCATGACTGCACTTGCAGGGGATCTGTCTGCAAAATTCCTGCATGAGCATCAGCCGGAAAAACTTGCCGCACTTGAATGGCACTTTGAGACTGAAGACAATGCCGATCTGATACTATTCGGCATGCTGGATGAAGAAAACCAGGAAGTCAATTATGAGCTTAGAATACCGAGTTTCCTGAGTTTCCTGGCAGGCAGTTCATTTGATACGGAAGTTACCGGGTTAAATGACATACCCGAAGATGAACATCCGCCTCTGGTTATCCACTACTTCTTTGACATCATGGTATTCTTTGGGTTCTTTGCGCTCGGGGTGTCGGTCCTTTACTTCATTGCGAAATTCACCAGGCTGGACGAATACCATCCGGCACTGCTGTATGCCTATGTACTGACGGGGCCGCTGACGATGGCATCCATCGAAGCAGGGTGGTTCCTCGCAGAGATGGGACGACAGCCGTGGATACTGAGAGGATATATGAGAGTGTCCGAAGCGGTCACCAACGCAGAAGGACTGGGTGTCACACTCATTGCATTCGTAGTCCTTTACGCAGTGCTCGGTTTCACATGTGCCTACGTGCTGCTGCGGATGTTTAAAGGTAAGAGTGCACAGCAGGAACGCTTTGACTTATATGGAGAGCGTTATGAAGGAGGTCATCTGTAATGAACTATGAAATCATAGGGGTCACAGTGCTTTGGACATTCCTTTACGGCTATATCATCATTGCTTCAATTGACTTCGGTGCAGGATTCTTTAATTTTTACAGTAAAGTCGCGGGTACGGATAATATCATCAGCCCGATTATCGGAAGGTATTTGAATCCGGTATGGGAAGTGACGAATGTCTTCTTCGTTTTCTTCTTCGTGGGTATTGTGGGATTTTATCCGGATACTGCCTATTATTATGGGACAGCACTGCTGATTCCGGCGAGTATTGCACTAATACTGCTCTCCATACGGGGGAGCTACTACGCATTCAACTCTTATAACAGAGAGTCGAAAATATCATGGGCATTCCTGTACGGTGTCACCGGGCTGCTCATTCCGGCTTCCCTGTCTGTTGCGCTGGTCATTTCAGAGGGCGGATACATCGTTGAAGATGCGAATGGAATCCAGCTGAATCTGGAAGAACTGTTCTTCAGCACCTATTCGTGGTCGGTTGTGTTCCTGGCGATTATTACCGTGCTCTATGTATCCAGTGCGTTCCTGACATTCTACGCGAACCGTGCAAAGGCGACAGAAGCGACAGAGCTTACACGCCGGTGGTTCCTGATCTGGGCGCTGCCGATGCTTGTCATAACACAGTTCGTTTTCCTGGGGCTTCGCGACCATAACTATGAACACTTCATGAGCGCCCAGGAAGTATGGTATTTATTCGGCTTAAGTCTTGTGTTCATGGGAATCGCAGTTTATCTGGTCTGGAAACGTAAAAATTACGGAGTTGCATTTATCATGATCATGCTGCAGTACGGGTTCGCGTTTTACGGCTATGGAATCAGTAAGATGCCTTACATCCTGTATCCATATGTTGAAATCAACACATCTGTCGTCAACGATGCGATGGCACTTGCTTTAACGGTCGTGTTCATACTTGGGCTGCTTATGCTTATCCCTAGCCTTGGACTGCTGCTCAGACTTTTCCTGTTTGATAGGGATTACGTACAGGGGAAAGATGAAAGTAAATATTAAGCATATATAATTTTTAACTTATGAAGGGGAAATGAACGATGGATAAAGAATTCGCGATAATAGGACTGGGTCGTTTTGGCGGCAGCATTGTCAAAGAGCTGAGAGAGCTCGAGATGGATGTATTGGCCATAGACGTAGATGAAGATCGTGTGAATGAGTTTGCAGATATCGCAACTCAGAGCGTTATTGGGAATACAACGGATGAAACAGTGCTTAAAAACCTGGGACTGCGGAATTTTGATAATGTCATTGTCGCCATCGGCGATAATATCCAATCGAGTATTTTAACCACATTGCTGCTTAAAGATCTGGGTGTCAAAAAAGTGACTGTAAAAGCGCAGAGTGATTATCATGCACGTGTGCTTGATAAAATCGGTGCGGACGTTGTCGTCCACCCGGAACGGGATATGGGAAGACGTATTGCACATAGGCTGGTTTCATCGTCTGTTCTGGATTATCTTGAATTATCCGACGAACACTCTATTGTTGAAGTATATGCAACTGAGAAATTGGCGAATCAATCGCTCCTGGATCTCGATATCAGGGCAGAGTTTGGCGTGAGCATCATTGCAATCAAAAGGGGATCCGATATTATAGTCAGTCCCGATCCAACGGTTAATATAAAAGAAAGTGATGTACTCATCGTCATCGGCTATGATGAAGATTTGAACAAGTTTGAAAAAACATTAAGCAATGATTAATTGTGGAAAACAAAAACATCCCCTGACCGGTCCGGTCAGGGGATAATTTTTTGTCATTATTGTTTTTGTGTGGTTTCAGCATCCTGATTGACTCTCATGATCATCGGCAGAATCATCGGTCTTCTGCGTGTTTTTCTGTAGAGATGGTTGCTGAGTTCTTCAATGATAAGCTGCTTCACGTGATACCATTCAGCATCATTTTTAGTATTTAAAAGATTGATGACATCGCCTTTGATCTTCTTTTCGGCACTGCGGATCAGCCCATATGACTCTCTCATATAAACAAAACCGCGTGAAATGATATCCGGTCCACTTAACAGTTCGCCGGTTTTAAAGTCGATGGAAACAACGACAATCGCAAGTCCTTCTTCAGAAAGATCTTTTCTGTCGCGGAGCACGATGTTACCGATATCTCCAATGCCTATACCATCAACAAATACTGTCCCGGCCGGAACACGGTGTGAATGTCTCGCACTGTCTTTTTTAAGTGCAAGCACGTCGCCGATTTCCATAAGGAAAACATTTTCAGGATCAATACCTGTATTGACGGCGAGTTCTTTATGCAGATGAAGCATGCGGTATTCACCGTGAATTGGCATGAAGTACTTTGGTCTCATCAGTCTCAGCATAAGTTTTTGTTCTTCCTGGGATCCATGTCCTGAAGTATGAATGTTGGACAGTTTTCCATGGATTACGTCTGCTCCTGCTTTGTACAATGCATTGATAGTACGGTTGACGCTGAGCGTGTTACCAGGGATTGGTGACGAACTGAAAACTACAGTGTCATCCGGGATTATGCTGATCTGACGGTGTGTCCCATTTGCGATTCTGGAGAGGGCAGCCATCGGCTCACCCTGGGAACCGGTACAGAGAATCATCACTTTATGCTTTTCAATTTTGTTGATCATCTTCGGTTCAATGAATGTTTCCGGCGGCGCTTTAATATAGCCGAGTTCGGTACCGATGCGGATATTGTTTTCCATGCTTCTGCCGAAAATGCAGATTTTACGGTCAAGCTTGACCGCTGCATCTATAGCCTGCTGGACACGGTAAATATTAGATGCAAAGGTTGCGAAAATGATTCTCCCTGTACATTTTCTGAAAATATCTTCTACATTCTGACCGACAGCTTTTTCACTGATAGTAAAGTTAGGCACCGTCGCATTTGTAGAATCGGAGAGGAGGCAGAGCACACCTTCTTCACCAAGCTGGGCCATCTTGGCAATATTTGCCGGCTCACCGACCGGTGTAAAGTCAAATTTGAAGTCACCTGTATGAACAATGTTGCCTTCCGGTGTTTTTACAACGACACCGTATGCTTCCGGAATCGAATGCGTGGTGAGATAAAACTCAATTGACATGTGTTTGAATTTCAGTACTGTATCTTCTTCGATCGGATTCAGTTCTGCTGTGCGGAGGAGATGGTGTTCCTCCAGTTTATTGCGGATTAAACCGAGCGCAAGCGGTCCGGAATAAATGGGTACATTCATTTCTTTTAGTAAAAATGGAATTCCGCCGATATGGTCCTCATGACCGTGGGTAATAATAAGTGCACTGATCCGGTCCTGATTCTCTTTCAGATACGTGTAATCCGGGATGACATAGTCAATGCCAAGCTGTTCGTCATCGGGAAATTTAATCCCTGCATCTATCACTATGATTTCATCCTTATACTCCACGCAGTAAGTGTTTTTTCCGATTTCCCCGAGTCCCCCGAGGGCGAATACACCTACTTCACCTTTTTCAAGAGTCATCAGAAGTTCTCCACCTTAAAGTCTGAGTTGTTCTCTTTTTCGTACTCCAGGTGCTCGGGACTCAATTCTTGTACGAATTCAATGTTATAGCTTTCATCTTTCAGGCCAAGTCTTACATCCGTTTCAGATTCTGCTTCAAAATAACGGGTATGTGTATCCTCGCGAATAATTCTGTAATCCAGTGTTTCCTGGAAAAATACTTTAAAAACTGCCATTTGTTATTATCTCCTTCATATACTTATATTAATATTTTAAAATTATAGTGATTTTAATGGTTACAATAAAAAAATGTGTGCTGCTTAAGACAGCACAATAAGGAGAGGGGTGTTAGTCCCCCTTCATGTATTCGTTATTCAGCAACCCTTTTCTACCGAGAATGCGTCTAAGCTTCTGCTTCAGCTTCTTGCGTAAACGTTTAAGCATACAGACCACATCCCTCATTCAGCTTAAGTTTATTTTACATTATAGACGTATGACATGCAAAGACTTTATAATAGAAGAAAGTGGAGGGATAAAATATGAAAGAAAAGAAAATCTTCGAAACGATCCTTTTAGAGCGTGAAAGACAGGACCGGGATATGATCAGATTGGAATTCAATGTGCATACTGATGTTGTAGTCATGAATTATATTTACGAAGAGCCGGCTGGTGATGAAGACGTACATAAGCAACGTCACAATCACGATCCGGAACTTTTGGATGAAGAAACATTTGAGGCACTTAAGAAAAAATTATACGAGCATAATATTCCGTTTAAACAAAGACGCGACGAGTTCATTTAATGAACTTGCTGCGTTTTTTGATGTCAGATATAAAAAAGACCAGCCGCAGCTGATCAAAAACATTTATCATTCAACCGGTCTTGCACCGATTTTAGGCTCCATCGGCATCTCTTCGTCAATACGGTCATAGAACATTACACCATCCAGATGATCGAGTTCATGCTGAAGGACGACAGCGAGCAGCCCTTTCGCTTTGATTTCGATCGGCTTACCCGCGATATCCAGGGCAGTCACTTTAACCCTTTGGTGACGGTGCACGAGTCCGGGGATATCTTCGTCCACACTCAGACAGCCTTCTCCGCTGGGAAGGTAAGTTTCTGCTACAGAATGGCTTTTCACTTTCGGGTTGATCAGCATGAAGTCGTATTCTGCTTCACCATCTTCTCCCTCTATATAAATCGCAAGCATCCTTTTATCAAGACCAACCTGCGGTGCGGCAAGCCCAACACCTGGTCTGAGACCGTATTTTTCGGCAGTCTCTTCATTTTGTGAGTTTACGAGATATTCTCTCATTTCTTTAAGCTGTTCAACTGTTTCCTGATCTATTTCTTTTATTTCTGCCGCTTTATTCCTGAGGATCGGATCAGGATCGCGGACAATATCTTTCATAGTGAGCAAAATAAAACCCTCCTGTTTCATATATACATTTATTTATTATACTATAATATACGAGGGATTGTGATATTCTCAAATTATAATATTTATAAAAAATCGATATTTGGAGGTCGGAGTATGAAGAAATTAATCACGGGACTGGCGCTGACAATAGTGATGATTGCCGGGTGTTCATCAGATGAAGATGAGCTGACGGATTTTTATAATGCGTTTCAAGAGACCGTTGAAGTGGAAAAGGATATTGAGTCAGTTTCTCAGGAATTCAATTCTCTGGAGAGTGAGAAGGCTGAACTTCAGGGATCGCTTGAAAATGCAACAAGGGAAGAATTGCCTGAAATCAGTTCGCAGCTTGTAGATAACACTGAAGCCCGTATTGAACAGCTGGATGCGGAAGTAGCCATAATGGAGGACAGCAGAAGCCGCATGGAATCATCTAAGCAATATATTGAAGAGATTTCCGACGAATCCAACAGGAAAAAAGCAGAATCGCTTGTGAATGCCATGGATGCGAGATACCAGGCACACGGGGAGATGATTGGCAGTTACAAATCAGTTCTCGAAAGTGAAAAACAAATTTTTGAATACCTTGGAGAGGAGGATATCTCACAGGATGAGGTAGATGAACAATTGAACAGCCTGGGCGAAGAATATCAAAAAGTTGAAGAGAAAGCTGATGCTTTTGAAGAGGAAACGGCTAAGGTGAACGAAATTAAAAAAGAGATTGAGGAATTGATAAAAGAATAGACAATGAAAGCGCTGTATTATATAACAGGTTCTGCTGTTATAGTACAGAGAAACGCTTTAAATCAACGTTTTGAAGGGTCTGTTATAGTTGTGTTTATTTTACTAATATAACAGCATATGATAAAATATAGTTAATCATTGAAAATTTGAAAGGTATGGTGAACAGTTTATGGCACCGAAGAAAAAAAGCTTCGATCCAGTAAAATTGCTTGAAGAGATCGAAAACAAGTTTGAAATGTTCCAGATTTTAGACCAGGAAGGCAAGGTCGTGAACGAACAGGAGATGCCCGACTTATCTGATGACGAGCTTGTAGAGCTGATGGAACGCATGGTATGGACACGCGTCCTGGACCAACGCTCAATTTCCCTCAGCAGACAGGGACGGCTTGGCTTCTATGCACCGACTGCAGGACAGGAAGCTTCACAGCTGGCAAGTCAGTATGTACTGGAAAAAGGGGATTACATCCTGCCGGGCTATCGTGATGTTCCACAGCTGATCTGGCATGGTCTCCCGCTGACGCAGGCATTCCTGTTCTCAAGAGGACACTTCAAAGGGAACCAATTCCCTGAAGGTGTGAATGCGTTGAGTCCGCAGATTATTATCGGCGCGCAGTATGTACAGACTGCCGGTATTGCGCTTGGTATTAAAAAACGTGAAAAAGATGCTGTCGCAATCACTTACACTGGTGACGGCGGTACTTCCCAGGGTGACTTCTATGAAGGCATCAACTTTGCAAGTGCCTATAAGGCTCCGGCAATCTTCGTCATTCAGAACAACCACTACGCGATTTCCACACCGTGGGAAATGCAGACGGCTGCCAAAACACTTGCACAAAAAGCAGTGGCATCCGGTGTGCCAGGTGTTCTGGTTGATGGCATGGATCCGCTCGCTGTCTATAAAGTGACAAAAGATGCACGCGACCGTGCAGTTGCCGGCGGCGGTCCGACTGTAATAGAAATGCTGTGCTACCGCTACGGTCCGCATACAATGGCAGGGGATGACCCGACCCGTTACAGAACTTCCGACGAAGATTCTGATTGGGAGAAAAAAGATCCTCTCGTTCGCTTCCGTGCTTTCCTTGAGGGAAAAGACCTCTGGAGTGAAGAAAAAGAGAACGAAGTGATGGAACAGGCTAAAGAAGACATTAAGAAAGCCGTCAAAGAAGCAGATGCAACTGAAAAACAGACTGTTACTCAATTGATGGATAATATGTATGACGAAATGCCTTCTAACCTAGAAGAACAGTATGAAGTCTACAAAGAAAAGGAGTCGAAATAATCAATGGCAGAGATGACAATGATTCAGGCGATCACTGATGCGATGGCCACTGAATTGAAAAATGACGAAAATGTCCTCGTCTTCGGTGAAGATGTTGGTGTAAACGGCGGTGTATTCCGTGCGACCGAAGGTCTTCAAAAGGAATTTGGCGAAGATCGCGTATTCGATACACCGCTCGCTGAGAGCGGACTGGTTTCAATGGGTCTCGGCCTCACTCTCGAGGGCTACCGTCCAGTCGTTGAAATCCAATTCTTTGGGTTCGTTTTCGAAGCGATGGACGGCATAGCCGGACAAATCGCCCGTAACAGAGCGCGTTCCGGTGCGTCCAAAGAAACGCCGGTTGTAATCCGTGCACCATTCGGCGGCGGTGTGCATACGCCGGAACTGCACGCTGATTCTCTTGAAGGACTGATGGCACAGTCACCAGGACTAAAAGTGGTCATTCCTTCAAACCCGACAGATGCGAAAGGTCTGCTGATTCAAGCGATCCGTTCGAACGATCCGGTCATATTCCTTGAGCACATGAAACTTTACCGCTCATTCCGTGAAGATGTTCCGGAAGAGGACTACACTGTTGAAATCGGCAAAGCGAAGGTCAAACGAGAAGGCGATGATATTACATTGATCGCTTACGGTGCCATGGTTCAGGAAGCAATTAAAGCAGCAGATGCACTTGCAGAAGAAGATATATCTGCTGAAGTCATTGACCTCAGAACCGTATCACCGATTGACTATGAAACACTTGTAGAATCAGTTGAAAAAACTAACCGTGCCGTTGTAATTCAGGAAGCACAGCGCCAGGCGGGAGTGGCAGCAAACGTTGTTTCAGAACTGTCAGAACGCTCAATCCTGAGTCTCGAAGCACCAATCATGCGTGTAACAGCGCCTGATACTGTTTATCCTTTCACACAGGCAGAGAGCATCTGGCTTCCGAACAAGGACGACATTATAGAACGTGCAAAACAGGTAATGGATTTTTAATCACCACTAAAGGAGGAAGTTACTGTGGCATATGAATTTAAACTGCCGGATATCGGTGAAGGTATCCACGAAGGTGAAGTTGTTAAATGGTTCATCTCCGAGGGCGAAGAAATCAAAGAAGATGATGTACTGGCAGAAGTACAAAACGATAAAGCTGTTGTAGAAATCCCATCTCCAGTTGACGGTACTGTTAAAAAGCTTCACGTTGAAGAAGGTACTGTAACAACTGTCGGTGAAACAATCGTAACGATTGACGATGGTTCTGAAGACAGCGGGGAAGCGGACGCCTCTGATGATAAATCAGAAGAAAAAGCAGACGACGCCAAAGAAGAAAAATCCGAAGAAAAATCAGATTCTGAATCAAAAGATGAAACTAAAGAAGAAACTCCTGATAAGAAGGAATCTGACAAAAAAGAAACTTCAGGAGAGCGCGTCATCGCGATGCCTTCTGTGCGTAAGTTTGCCCGCGATAACGATGTAGACATAAATGAGGTGTCCGGCAGCGGCAAAAACGGACGTGTGCTTAAAGAAGATGTTGAAGCATTCGCGAATGGCGAGCAAACTTCTGATGCATCCGCTGAAACTGAAGAAACAGCTTCTGAAGAGGCAGCTTCCGCAGAAACCAAGGCGGCGCCTGAAGGCCAATATCCGGAAACACGTGAGAAGATGAGTGGTATGAGAAAGGCGATTGCGAAAGCAATGGTCAACTCCAAGCAGACATCTCCACACGTTACCCATCTCGACGAAGTGGAAGTGGAAGCACTCTGGAATCACAGAAAGAGATTCAAAGAAGTGGCTGCAGACCAGGGCGTCAAACTGACATTCCTGCCATACGTTGTGAAGGCACTTGTATCAATGCTTAAGAAATACCCGCAAATGAATACTTCCATCGACAATGAAACATTTGAAGTAATTCAGAAACATTACTATAATGTGGGTATTGCTGCCGATACTGAAAGAGGTCTTGTTGTACCTGTAGTCAAGGAAGCAGATAAGAAATCTATGTTCGAAATTTCTGATGAAATCAACCAGCTTGCCGGCAAAGCACGTGACGGTAAGTTGTCTGGTGAAGAAATGAAAGGTGGATCCATGACGATTTCCAATCTTGGATCAGCTGGCGGACAATGGTTCACACCTGTTATTAACCAACCTGAAGTCGCTATCCTGGGAATTGGCCGCATTGAGCAAAAACCTATGGTAGTAGATGGTGAAATCGTTGCGAAACCAGTGCTTGCACTTTCTATGAGCTACGACCACAGACAAATTGACGGAATGACAGCACAGAATGCATTGAATCACGTTAAGCGTCTGCTTAACAACCCAGAACTATTACTAATGGAGGGATAAGAGCATATGGTAGTTGGAGATTTTCCTATTGAAACTGATACTATAGTAGTTGGCGCCGGACCAGGCGGTTATGTTGCAGCAATTCGTGCAGCACAGCTCGGTCAGAAAGTAACAATTGTTGAGAAGGGTGACCTTGGCGGTGTATGTCTGAACGTTGGATGTATTCCTTCCAAAGCGATGATCTCTTCTTCACACCGTTTCCATCAGGCTCAACACTCTGAAGACATGGGTGTTGTAACTGAAGGCGTCAAACTCGACTTTTCAAAAGTCCAATCCTTCAAAGAAAGCGTAGTTAAAAAACTCGTTGGCGGTGTCGAAGGATTGCTTAAAGGCAACAAAGTGGAAATTGTCAAAGGCGAAGCTTACTTCGTTGATTCTGGCAAAATGAAAGTCATGGATGAAAAACAATCTCAGACTTACGAATTTAAAAATGCAATTATCGCTACTGGATCCCGTCCGATTGAAATACCTGGATTCAAATATGGCGAACGTGTACTGGATTCCACAGGAGCACTTGCTCTTGAAGAAAAACCGGAAAAACTCGTTGTCATCGGCGGAGGCTACATCGGTTCCGAACTCGGTACTGCATATGCAAACTTCGGCACTGAAGTGACAATTTTGGAAGGTACTAAAGATATTCTCGGCGGATTCGAAAAACAAATGACACAGGTTGTTAAAAAGAACCTCAAGAAAAAAGGCGTTACAATCGTAACTGAAGCGATGGCTCAGTCTGCTGAAGAAACTGATAACGGTGTTAAAGTGACTTACGAAGCCAAAGGCGAAACACAGGAAGTCGAAGCGGACTACGTACTTGTTACTGTAGGACGTAAGCCGAATACTGATGAGCTCGGACTTGAAGAACTTGGTATCAAGATGACTGACAAGGGTCTTGTTGAAGTAGACAAGCAGTCAAGAACATCTGTAGACAATATCTTTGCAATCGGCGATATTGTGCCTGGGCTTCCACTTGCACACAAAGCAAGCTACGAAGCTAAAGTTGCAGCTGAAGTAATTTCCGGAGGAAAATCCGAAGTGGATTATCTCGGCATCCCTGCTGTATGCTTCACTGAACCGGAACTCGCGACTGTAGGTTACAACGAAGCTGACGCTAAAGAAGCTGGTTTTGAAGTTAAGACAGGTAAATTCCCATTCGCAGCGAATGGTCGTGCGCTTGGTCTTAATGAAACAGACGGTTTTGTCAAACTTGTTTCACGTAAAGAAGATGGGCTTCTCCTTGGCGCTCAGGTTGCAGGAACTGGTGCTTCCGACGTCATTGCTGAACTCGGTCTTGCGGTTGAAACTGGCATGACTGCTGAAGATATCGCTTTGACAATTCATGCGCATCCAACACTCGGTGAAATTCCGATGGAAGCAGCAGACGTTGTTCTCGGCCAACCAATACACACTATGTAATAGTGAATATTGTAAATCAGGCGTCCTTTTAGGGCGCCTTTTCTTATACAGGGAGTGAGTTTAACAATATGACTGAAGAATACAGTTACCCGATTGATGTGGACTGGACGACAGAAGAGATTATTGTTGTTGTCCAGTTTTTTGAAACAGTAGAGCAGGCATTTGATCAAGGTGTATCCTCCGATATTTTAAATGAAAACTACCGCAGGTTTAAAAACGTTGTCCCATCCAAAGCGGAAGAAAAAACGATATTCCGTGAATTTAAGCAGAGCAGTGGTATTGAAGCATACCAGGCTGTGAAACAGTTAAAGGAAATAGAAGAAGAACAGACGATAAAAGTCTGATAAAAAAGGCCGTGAAATTTCACGGCCTTTTTTCATATACATATCAGGATTTTATATATTATTACCGGATTAATGATAGGTATATTTGATTAAAATATGTCATGTAGGGTAATATTCAATATAAAGACAAAAACTTTTGGAGGGCATTATGGCTAAAAAACAATATACACAAACTGTAGAGCCGGTTAGCCGGATAGCTGAAAGAATTTTCGGCTGGCTGGCATGGATTGCACTACTCGCGATTACAGGCTTAATTTTATTCTTTTCTTTAGTGATGGTAAATGATCCGGCATTCATTGATTCTACCAGACAGCAGGTGCAGGATGTCATTGCCCAGCAAGGATCAGGCGAGTTTTCACCTGATCAGATGACCGAGCAAGTACTTAACGCGCTAAACAGTTCATGGATGATTGCACTATATCTGGCAATACCATTGATTCTGGGCCTTTTCGGTCTAATTATGATGAGACGTAGAATATTAGCAGGATTCCTGCTGCTTATTGCAGGTATTTTGACTGCACCGCTGGTCTTCGCTGTAATCACGGGTCTTATCCCGTTGTTCTTCGTAATTGCGGCGATTCTGCTCTTCGTCAGAAAAGACCGCGTCATTCCTCATGATGATACTCATACGGCAGGCGAAGAGAGAAGACATGATGATTATGACAACCGCATGCGTGAAGAAGACAGAGCAGACAGAAGTACTGCTGCAAGTGCCGGGGCTGCCGGTGGCGCAGCATCCAGAAGACAGGATGATGGAGATGAGCGTACGGACGATGTGAAGACTTACGACCGTGCACAGTCAGACAACTCCTATGAAAATAACGATCTAGAGGAAACCCGTAAATTCAGAACAATTGATGATGAAACAGAACGGGATTACAGAAACCGTGACGAGGGCCGTTCGGATGCAGGAGTAACCACTTACGATGATGAGCGCCTGCAACGCGGTGACGATCGTTATGTAGGTAATGACAACATCAATGGGGAATCTGACAGATATGTCGACGGCAATATCGATTCACGTGAAACGACTGAACCGGTGACTGAGGAAGAGTATGCACGCCGGGATGGAACATCAGGATTTACTGATGAGGTTGACGGAGATGATGGTAAAACATTGAATGATACGGAAGACAAACGTCGTCGCCCATCAAAAAATGATAATTATGATTATGATGCTTCACGTGAAAGAAGAAATAATCTAGACCGACGTAATAATGGCAAATAATAATTGTTGAAATAAGAACACCCGATCTAAAAAAAGATTGGGTGCTCTTTTTGATTCTATTACTCCGTTATCAAATAATCCAGTTAAGTTTGGCTGATGGTTTTCAACTGTTGAACCGGTGTCGGATCTCCCCTGATTTTTAATACAGAATAAGAGATTGTCAGTTGTTGTGAGAAAATGCCGAAGTTGTTAAGTATCGGCAGTATTATTTCACGACAGCATCTGTCCGGATGAAATGTTCCGTCTTTTTTGCCCAACTCCAAAATTTCTAAGAACTGGTCGGCAATCTCTCTCTTTGATTCAAAATACTGTTTTGATGATGCCGGCATCGCCGGCGCTCTTTATTAATTTCACATAATCCCTTTGTATTCTCCTTTGTACAATATAAATTATGTAATTCATATATCAGAATCAAATGACTTATTTAATTGCCAGCATAAAAAATAAGTATTATTTCATATTTTATATATATACATCACTTTATTGTAAGCGATACCAATAGGATGTTTGCAATTGTTTTCCAACATAAATCCTCTAAGTTATATTTCAAAGATTCAAAAAATTTTAATTAAAGACCTAGGCTAATTTTGAATTATCTGCTAATATACTCTTTATAGTTTTAACCAAAACTGAATAGGTTTGGGTCCAATAAGGAGGGAATGTAATGAAAGCAGTTGCCAGGTTCAGCCAGTTTGTCGGAAATACTTTCGCAGTCTGGGTTATTTTATTTGCAGTAATCTCTTTTATATTTCCCGGAGGGTTTACATGGATTGGTGCTTATATCAATCTGCTTCTGGGAATAATCATGTTTGGCATGGGGCTTACTTTAAAGCTTGATGATTTCAAGAGAGTGTTAAAGGCGCCGAAGATCGTGTTCATCGTGGTCATCGCCCAATATACAATCATGCCGCTAATCGCTTTAGGACTGGTTTTTCTCTTCCAGCTGCCGCCTGAAATTGCAGTGGGTGTAATTCTTGTCGGGTGCGCCCCGGGCGGAACGTCTTCGAATGTCATGACATTCCTGGCAAAAGGGAATACAGCGCTGTCAGTGACTGCAACAGCAGTTTCGACAGTGCTCGCACCAGTACTGACACCGGCGCTCACTTTATTGCTTGCGAGTGCATGGTTGCCTGTATCATTCATGGATCTGTTCATATCCATCGTACAAATTGTTTTAGTTCCGGTGATTTTAGGCCTTGTTGTGAGATACCTGCTGGGTGATCACATAGAAAAAGGCATTGCAGTGCTTCCGCTGGTATCCGTCATAGGTATTGTGGGTGTTGTTGCGGCCGTTGTTGCAGGAAACACCGAAGCGATCGTCCAATCAGGGTTACTGATCTTCCTGGTGGTCATTTTACATAATCTCATAGGTTATGGAGTAGGTTTCGGGGCGGCAAAAATATTTGGTTTAAGGCTTGCCGACCAGAAAACAGTATCTATCGAAGTGGGTATGCAAAACTCAGGTCTTGCTGCCGCTCTGTCCGCAGCACACTTTTCACCCCTGTCAGCAGTACCGGCAGCATTGTTCAGTGTATGGCACAATATTTCAGGGTCGTTGATCGCTACATGGATGAGTAAGAAAACCGATGACAGCGAAGCACCTGAAAAGGATAAAAAAGCCGGTGTTGAGCAAGTACATGTATAATAAATAATTGAAAGATAATAAAAGGTGGTCCAGAATATGTCTACTGAAGGAAAAACAAAAAAGGATTTACGCATCAAAAGTCATGTCTATACTGAGAGTAATGTAAAAGCGCCAAACCGGGCGATGCTCCGTGCGGTGGGATTGACGGATGAAAGTTTCACCAAGCCGCAAATTGGTATTGCGAGTACTTGGGCGGAAGTGACACCATGTAACATCCACTTGAACGATTTGGCACTGGAAGCTAAAAAAGGCGCAAAGGAAGCCGGCGGAGTGCCGCTTCAATTCAATACAATAACTGTATCTGATGGTATTTCCATGGGGACACAGGGTATGCGCTACTCACTGCCTTCCCGCGACTTGATCGCTGATTCCATTGAAACAGTTGTCGGAGCTGAGAATCTCGACGGTCTCGTGGCAATCGGTGCATGTGATAAAAACATCCCGGGGTGTGCGATTGCGATCGCAAACGCAGAAGTGCCTGCTGTATTCGCATACGGCGGAACAATCGCCCCGGGTGACCTTCGCGGACAGGATATCGATCTGGTATCCGTGTTTGAAGGTGTGGGCAAACACAACAACGGAGATATCGACGACAAAGAACTGAATGCAATCGAATGCAGTGCGTGTCCGGGTGCAGGGGCATGCGGCGGTATGTACACAGCGAACACAATGGCTTCCGCAATGGAAGCGATGGGTATGAGTCTGCCGGGCAGTGCCTCCAATCCGGCCGAATCCGAGGCAAAAGCTGAAGATATTAAAGCTGCCGGTGAAGCGGTATACAACCTTCTGGAAAAGGGCATCTACCCGAAAGACATCATGACAAAAGAAGCATTTGAAAATGCAATTACGGTTGTCATGGCACTTGGCGGATCGACAAATGCAATCCTGCATCTGCTTGCAATCGCCCATGCAGCCGAAGTGGATATCAAAATTGATGACTTTAACCGCATGCAGGAAAAGGTCCCTCATCTGGCTGACCTGAAACCGAGCGGCCGCTATGTGATGCAGGACCTTTATAAAGCAGGCGGCGTGCAGGGTGTCATGAAGATGCTCCACAGAGAAGGTTACATCCATGGGGACTGCATGACTGTAACGGGCAAGACTGTTGCAGAAAACCTGGCTGAAGTGGATGATCTTAACGAGGGGCAGGATGTCATCATGCCGCTTGATAATCCGAAACGTGCGGATGGCCCGCTGATCGTTCTTAAGGGGAATCTTTCCCCGACAGGCGCGGTTGCCAAGGTTTCCGGAGTCAAAGTGAAACACCACGAAGGTCCGGCACGGGTATATGATAATGAAAAAGAAGCGACAGACGCAGTATTGAATAATGAAATTAATGAAGGCGATGTGCTTGTAATCCGTTATGTCGGACCTAAAGGCGGACCGGGCATGCCGGAAATGCTGTCTGTATCGAGCCTGCTGGTTGGTAAAGGCATGGGTGAGAAAGTCGCACTGCTTACTGACGGACGGTTCTCAGGCGGCACACATGGTCTCGTAGTCGGACATATTGCACCTGAAGCGCAGGCCGGCGGACCGATTGCCTTCCTTCAGGAAGGCGATATCGTTACGGTCGATTCTGACAAGAAAGAGATTTCATTTGCAGTATCCGATGAAGAGATAGAAAAACGCAAAGCGGAATGGACAGCACCGGAGCTTTACAAAAAAGGCGTGCTGGGCAAATACGCCCATAACGTCACTTGTTCATCACAGGGTGCTGTAACAGACTTTTTAACTAAATAAATGTGATCAGGCCTTTCCGGTATCCGCCGGGGAGGCCTTTTTTTACAGTAAAACATAAAAAAGTTTAAAAAAATCAGTTTTTATTTAAACCTTGTCATGAAAGGATTGTAAACGGTTTCATTGTCAGAAATATTAGATAATTTAAAATGATTTATGATTTAAGTGTTGATTTCTTTCTCCAAACGTTATAAGATTACTTTCAATATCACATATCAGAAATGTCTGATAACTTTTATCGGACCTGTTATATAGAAAAACGACGAAGGGAACGTATAGACGCCAATGGCAATTACCAGAGACCCGGAAATGCTGGAACCCGGGATTAGCCAAAGTCTTATATCTCGACCCTGAGTGCCGGACTGAAAGATGATTCCATCGAATAGGCCGAGCCGGGTGATCCATCACCCGTTACCAAAAAGAACTGCAGGCTGCAGTTCGTGAGGCATCCGCCGCAAGGCGCATGCAGATTTGGGTGGTACCGTGAAAGGTGACTCTTTTCTCCCCATATTGATACTTACATCAGAGTGAGTGTCTTTAGGGAGAGAAGAGTCATTTTTTTGTACCAAAAAGCTTTCCGCAGGCCGTACCCAAAGGACTCGCGTGAACTATAAGGAGGTAAGTGGTAATGAAAACTCAAACAGAAACTGAAATGAAAATTGAAGAGCAGAAACAGAAGCTTAGAACCGGGGCGGATTTGTTTATCGAGTCCCTGGTGGAACAGAACGTCGATACAGTGTTCGGTTACCCAGGTGGTGCCGTGCTTCCGATTTACGACGCGCTGCATCGCGCTCAGGCACCATTCCAGCACATAATGTGCAGACATGAACAGGGCCTCATCCATGCAGCTGAAGGATATGCAAGAGTCACAGGTAAGCCTGGTGTCGTCATTGCCACTTCCGGCCCGGGAGCGACAAACTTGGTTACGGGCATTACGGATGCAATGATGGATTCACTGCCGGTAGTCGTCTTTACCGGCCAGGTATCCACTGCAGTGATTGGATCCGACGCTTTCCAGGAAGCGGATGTTATCGGAATCACGACACCAATCACCAAGCACAATTACCAGGTGACAGACTTAAAAGAATTGCCAAGGATTATAAATGAAGCATTCCATATCGCATCAACAGGGCGGCCGGGGCCGGTCGTTGTGGATATCCCGAAAAACATCGCTCAGGAAATTTCCGATGAAAGTTTCGAAAAGGATTTCCATCTTCCGGGATACCAGCCGACTATCAAGCCGAACCCGCTCCAGATCAGAAGATTGGCCGAGGCACTGGCAACAGCCAAACGGCCCGTACTGCTTGCCGGCGCCGGTATTCATTTTGCAGACGCGAATAAAGAACTTCTCGAGTTTGCTGAAAAGTACAGCCTGCCGGTCACAACCACATTGCTCGGTCTGGGAAGCTTCCCGGGACAGCATGAACAGGCACTCGGCATGGCAGGCATGCACGGTTCATTTGCCGCCAACATGGCGATATACGAAGCGGACCTGCTCATCAATATCGGCGCGAGATTCGACGACAGGCTGACCGGTGCACTTCAGCACTTCGCACCGAACGCAAAAGTGGCCCATGTGGATATAGATCCGGCTGAAATCGGCAAAAACGTTGAAACGAAAATACCGGTTGTCGGAGACGCAAAAGAAGCACTGAAAGGCTTGCTTGAAATCGATATTGAAAAAGAAGATTGCACTGCCTGGTACGAGAGTGTCATGGACAATAAAAAAAGCAGTCCATTCTGGTTCAAACGCTCAGATGATCTGATCTCACCACAGTGGCTGATTGAAGAACTGCACCGTGAATCAGACGGACAGGCCATCGTAACGACGGATGTGGGACAGCATCAGATGTGGGCAGCCCAGTTCTACCAATTCAATGAACCGCATAAATGGGTGACATCGGGCGGACTTGGAACGATGGGGTTCGGCCTTCCAGCAGCAATCGGCGCCCAGCTCGGCCGTCCGGAGGAAACAGTGGTATCCATTGTCGGAGACGGCGGTTTCCAAATGACGATGCAGGAACTTGCAGTCATCAAGCAGCATCAACTGCCAATCAAGGTCATCATCGTTAATAACGAGGCTCTGGGCATGGTCAGACAGTGGCAGGAAGATTTTTATGAAGAAAGGTATTCCTCGTCTCTGCTGACGGAGAATCCGGATTTTGTAAAACTGGCTGAAGGCTTCGGCATCAAAGGGATCAGAGTCGCAAATGAAGCGGATGTACCTGCAGTTATGAAAGAGGTCTTTTCCTACGACGGTCCGGTACTTGTGGATGCAAGAGTCCAGAAACTGGATAAAGTATTCCCGATGGTTGCACCAGGCAAAGGAAATCATGAAATGTTAGGAGTGAGAAAATGCGAAGAATAATCACTGCTACCGTCCAAAATTCAAGCGGTGTCCTGAACAGGATTACAGGGATGCTCTCCAAAAGAGCATTCAATATTGACAGCATTACAGTCGGTACATCAGAAGTCGAAGGCATTTCCAAAATGACATTCGTCGTTGATGTGCCAGATGAAAGCAAAATTGAACAACTGACAAAACAGCTGAACAAACAGATCGATGTACTGAAAGTCAATGATATTACCGACTATTCGATTGTTGCCCGGGAGCTTGCACTGATTAAAGTAGGCAGCACAAATGCAAACCGCTCTGAAATACAGGGTGCCATTGAACCATTCAGGGCAAGAGTGCTTGATATATCACGGGACAGCATGATCATTGAAGTGACAGGCAAGCCGGATAAGATTGAAGCGCTTGTCGATTTGCTTCAGCCCTACGGCATCATAGAACTCAAAAGAACCGGGGTGACGGCTTTCCGACGTGGAAAGCAGCCCAAACAGCTCCAGGACATAGGGACGATAAGTATTTAACGCAGGAACAATTGAATTTATTATATATAAGAAACTAAAAACAAACACTCAAATAATGGAAGGAAGATTTATAATGACAAAAGTATTTTATGACAAAGACATCAACAAAGAGGCACTCGAAGGTAAAAAGATCGCAATCGTAGGTTACGGATCACAGGGACACGCACATGCACAGAATCTCCGTGACAGCGGTTATGATGTAGTAGTCGGCCTTCGCCCGGGGAAATCCCAGGACAAAGCCGCAGAAGATGGCTTTGACGCAAAATCAGTTGCTGAAGCAGTAGCGGAAGCGGATGTTACTATGGTTCTCCTTCCGGATGAAAACCAGCCGAAGGTTTACGAGGAAAGCATCAAAGATAACTTGAAATCAGGCAGTGCTCTGGCATTCGCACATGGCTTTAACATCCACTTCAACCAAGTGGTTCCAAGAGAAGATGTTGACGTGTTCCTGGTAGCACCTAAAGGACCGGGACATCTTGTACGCAGAACATATGAAGAAGAAGCGGGCGTTCCTGCACTATACGGTGTATTCCAGAATGTAACAGGCAATGCGACAGACGTGGCAATGGCTTACGCAGCAGGTATCGGAGCAGCCAGAGCCGGTGTTCTTGAAACTTCATTCCAGGAAGAAACGGAAACAGACCTATTCGGTGAGCAGGCGGTACTCTGCGGCGGACTCACGAGCCTCGTAAAAGCCGGTTTCGAAACACTTACTGATGCCGGATACCAGCCGGAAGTTGCGTACTTCGAATGCCTGCACGAGATGAAACTCATCGTTGACCTTATGTACGAAGGTGGAATGGAGAACATGCGCTATTCCATCTCCGACACAGCTCAGTGGGGTGACTTCGTATCCGGGCCGCGCGTAGTCAATGACGAAACGAAAGCACGCATGAAAGAAGTGCTTACAGAAATCCAAAACGGTGAATTCGCCAAAGGATGGATTCTTGAAAACCAGGCAGGCCGTCCACAATATAATGCAATCAACAATAAAGAATATCAGCATCCAATCACTAAAGTGGGTCAGGACCTGCGCGAGTTGATGCCTTTTGTCAAACAGCCGGTCAATGACAAAAAGAAAGAAGGGAATGTTCATGTCACGAATTAGGATCTTCGATACTACACTTCGGGATGGTGAACAATCCCCCGGGGTCAACCTTAATAAAATGGAAAAGCTTGAAATCGCAAAACAGCTGGAAAAACTGGGTGTTGATGTGATGGAAGCGGGGTTTCCGGCATCTTCGGAAGGAGACTTCCAGGCAGTGAAGCTGATCGCTGATACGATCAAGAACGTATCAGTGACGGCACTTGCACGTACAAGAAAAGAAGATATAGACAGAGCATGGGAAGCGTTGAAAAATACTCCAAGCCCAAGAATTCATATTTTCCTGGCAACTTCTCCGATCCACATGGAATACAAACTGAAAATGAAGCCTGAACAGGTGATTCAGCAATCGGTGGATATGGTCAAATACGCCAAAGAGAGGTTCAAGGAAGTGGAATGGTCCGCAGAAGATGCGACCCGTTCCGACTGGGAATTCATGGCACAGATCATCGAACAGGTCATCGATGTCGGTGCGACGGTGATCAATCTTCCGGACACAGTGGGGTATACAACACCCGACGAATACGGCCGCATGTTCAAGTTTATGAAGGAAAATGTACCGAACATCGACAGGGCCGACCTGTCCTGCCATTGCCATAATGACCTTGGACTTGCAGCGGCAAACACGATCGCAGCAATTGAAAACGGTGCGACACAGGTTGAAGGAACAATCAACGGAATCGGCGAACGTGCAGGCAATGTTGCGCTGGAAGAAGTGGCGGTTGCCCTGCACATCCGTTCCGACCGGTACAGCTACGAAACAGGTCTTAAACTTAACGAGATCAAACGGACAAGCGACCTGATCGCAAAACTTTCAGGTATGTATGTACAGGCAAACAAGGCGATCATCGGCAGGAATGCCTACGCCCATGAAGCAGGCATCCATCAGGATGGCGTATTGAAAAATGCAGAAACATACGAAATCATTACACCGGAACTCGTCGGTGTATCATCAAATACGCTGTTCATGGGAAAACATTCCGGAAAACATGCATTTAAAGATAAAATCAAAGAGTTTGGCGTAGAGATGACGGATGAAGAAATCAAAGCCACGTTCAAGCGCTTCAAAGAACTGACGGATCATAAAAGGGAAGTCACGGACGACGATATCTACACGCTGATAATGGAAACGAAAACCGAGCACTCAGCGGTCAATAAATACACACTGGAAAATTTCCAGGTGAACTACGGCACAGCAAATATTACGACGGCGACTGTTTCGCTTAAAACACCTGAAGGTGAAACGGTGCAGACCGCAGCGACGGGGAACGGGAGTGTCGAAGCGTTGTATAAAACAATCCAGCAGCTCATTGATGCAGAACTCAGCCTGCTGGATTACCAGCTCAATTCGGTCGGCGGCGGGAAAGATGCGCTTGCAGAATCCCATGTACAGCTGTCGGTCAACGGAGAAACAGTCAATGGACGCGGTACAGCACAGGATGTCATCGAAGCTTCTGCCAATGCGTATATCAATGCAGTGAATAGATCTCTTATTAAGGCGAAGGCCGCTAAAGAGACAGAAGTAGTCAACGGATAAAATTTTTGGATGGAGGGGTTCAGATGAGAAAGCAAATTATTATGTTGCCGGGTGACGGCGTTGGACAGGAAATTATGGAAGGTGCCAAAGCAGTGCTCAATGCTGTGGCGGGCGAGTACCATCACGAATTTGTTTTTCATGAGCATGCAATCGGCGGAGATGCGATTGACCGCTATGGTACGCCGCTGCCGGAGGAAACAGTGAAAGCATGCAACAGTGCAGATGCTGTATTACTCGGAGCAGTTGGCGGACCCAAATGGGATGATGTGGAACCCCGCAAAAGACCTGAGAGAGGGCTTCTCGGCATTCGCAAGTCATTGGGACTGTTTGCAAACTTACGTCCGGTCACAGGATTCAGCTCACTCGTACATTCCTCTCCTCTAAAAACAGAAATCGTTGACGGCTGCGATATTCTCATCGTACGTGAACTCACCGGCGGCCTTTATTTTGGTACACCGAGTGAAAGAAGAGATGAGGGCAACTCGGTTGTCGATACACTGCAATACACACGCGCGGAAATCGAAAGAATCGTCGAAAAAGGATTTGAAGCGGCACGGATGAGATCCGGGCACCTTACATCCGTTGATAAAGCAAACGTTCTTGAGTCCAGCAGAATGTGGAGAGAAGTAGTCAATGAAAAGGCGAAGGATTATCCGGAAGTGACTGTAGAGCATCTGCTTGTAGATGCAGCAGCAATGAAACTGATCACGAACCCGAGGCAGTTTGATGTGATTGTCACTGAAAACCTGTTCGGTGATATTTTAAGCGACGAAGCCTCGGTGCTTACCGGCTCACTTGGAATGCTGCCTTCTGCAAGCCTTCGTACAGACGGCGTGGGGCTTTACGAACCGGTTCATGGTTCGGCGCCCGATATCGCGGGACAGGATATCGCGAACCCGCTGGGCATGATTCTTTCAGCAGCGATGATGCTCCGCCATTCATTCGGAATGGAAGAGGAAGCAGCAGAAATAGAGCGTGCAGTGAATGAAACCCTGGAGGGCGGATTCCATACTGTGGACCTTGATCTGAAAAAAGGTAAAATTGTCGGTACTCAGGATATGGCGGAAAAGGTCATTGAAAATTTTTCAACAAAGAGCATTTCAAATGCAATTTGCAGTTCGTATATGTAAGGAAAAGGTGTATGAATATGGGAAAAACAATTATTGAGAAAATTTGGGAAAAGCATATAGTGCATAGTGAAGCGGATAAGCCGGATTTGATTTATATCGACCAGCATCTTGTTCATGAAGTGACCTCACCCCAGGCGTTTGAAGGTCTTCGTCTGAATAATCGTAAAGTGCGTCGTCCGGATTTGACTTATGCAACGATGGATCACAACGTGCCTACGAAAAACAGAGAAGTCATCAAAGACGAGATTTCTAAAAAACAGATGGAAACACTGCGGAAAAACTGTGCAGATTTTGGAGTCAAACTGGCAGACATGTACCACCCGGATCAGGGGATTGTACATGTCATCGGACCGCAGCTTGGTCTGACACAGCCGGGTAAAACAATTGTTTGTGGAGACAGCCACACTTCAACGCACGGTGCATTCGGTGCCCTTGCATTCGGTATCGGTACAAGTGAAGTGGAACACGTGCTTGCTACACAGACATTGATGCAGTCGGAACCAAAAACGATGAATGTCAAAGTCAACGGTAATCTTGAGCCTGGCGTGACTGCAAAAGATCTGATTTTGGCCATCATCTCGAAGTTCGGAGTGAAATTCGGGACGGGACACGTTATCGAATATACTGGTGAAGCGATTAGAAGCCTGTCAATGGAAGGCCGCATGACAGTATGCAATATGTCCATCGAAGGCGGTGCGCGAGCGGGTCTGATCAGTCCGGATGAGACGACGGTTGAATTCCTCAGAGGCCGTGAGTATGTGCCTGAAGGTGAAGCTTATGACGCACTCGCAAAAGAATGGCTGAATCTTGCTTCAGATGAAGATGCTGAATATGACATGACTCTTGAAATTGATGCAACGGAAGTGGAACCGCAGGTATCCTGGGGCACAAATCCAAGTATGGTCGTTCCAATCAGTGCAGCAACACCATCACTTGATAGTGTTGAAAATAAAGACGAAATCAGAAGAGCATTGGAATATATGGGACTTGAAGAAAATCAGCCGATTTCTTCCATTGAAATCGACCATGTATTCATCGGTTCATGCACCAACTCCAGATTACCCGACCTGCAAAATGCAGCAGATATCGTAAAGGGTCATAGAGTCAAAGACGGTGTCCGTGCAATCGTTGTTCCTGGATCCTTCAGTGTTAAACTGCAGGCGGAAGAGCTTGGTATTGATCAGGTGTTTAAGGATGCAGGATTTGAATGGAGAGAGTCAGGATGCAGCATGTGTCTTGCGATGAACGATGATGTCGTTCCCGCAGGCGGCCGCTGTGCATCCACTTCAAACCGTAATTTCGAAGGACGCCAGGGTTCGGGGTCGCGAACGCATCTTGTGAGTCCTGAAATGGCGGCAGTCGCTGCAATAGAAGGTACATTTACAGATGTAAGAAAATTTAAAGCCGGAGTGCCGAGTTAGGAGGAGAAAAAAATGGAAGCAATAAGTGAACACACTGGGAAAGTTTTTCCACTGGACAGAAGCAACGTGGATACCGATCAGATTATCCCTAAACAGTTTTTAAAACGCGTCGAACGCACTGGCTTCGGTCAGTTCGTATTTCACAACTGGCGGTTTGATGATGATGGAAACAGACGTGAAGGATTTGAAATGGATGATGAGAAGTTTAAAGGTGCATCCGTTCTCCTGGCCGGTGAAAACTTCGGCTGTGGTTCCTCCCGGGAGCATGCCCCATGGGCGCTTCTGGATTATGGATTCAGAGTGATTATCGCACCAAGCTATGCTGATATTTTTTATAACAATGCATTTAAAAATGGCATCATCCTGATCAAAGCTGATGAAGCCCAGATCAAAGAATGGATGGAAAAGTCGGAAGACGGCAATTATAACTTGCATGTAGATTTGAAAAATCAGGAAATTGTCGATGAGAATGGAACTGTTGTTTCTTTTGATATCCCCGTTTACCATAAGGAAAAGGTTTTGAATGGTTGGGACGATATTGCATTGACTTTATTACTGGACGACAAAATTGCAGAATATGAGGCTAAGCAACCGAAAGTTGTGACACCCCTCGCCGATGCCGGGATTTTCAAATGAATATAAATTTTAAATCCAAAAAATTAATCAAGGAGTGTGACCTACATGGGGATTTCCTGACTGGTGGATTAGTCCATGACGCCTGGAAGCGTTTGGATCATGTTGTCCATCAAACACCGTTACGTACATCAGCTACAACGAATCTGCGCACAGACAAAAATGTCTATTTCAAAATGGAGAACCAGCAAAAAACCGGAGCTTTCAAATTCAGAGGAGCAAGCTACAAACTCATGCGTCTTTCACGTGCACAGCTGGATCGCGGTGTAATTACCGCCTCCGCCGGCAACCACGCACAGGGACTCGCATTGGCAGCCTATAAACTTAATGCCAAAGCGACGATATATATGGCAGAGTCCACACCTGAATCGAAAGTACAGGCAACGAGAGGATATGGCGCCGAAGTTGTACTCACTGGAGAAAGTTTCCAGGAAGCTTATGAGGCGTCGCTTAAGCAACAGGAGAAATGCGGCGCCACATATGTCCATCCTTTCGATGATTATGACATCATGGCAGGACAAGGTACGATTGCACTCGAATTGCTTCAGCAGGAAAAAAGGATCGATACAATCATTGTACCGATCGGAGGCGGCGGACTCATCAGCGGTATTGCTGTTGGAGCCAAAGCAGTGAATCCGGACATCAAAATCATCGGAGTACAGGCTGCTGCTGCCCCTGCAATGCATACGGCATATCACAAGGGAATCGTTCAAAAGCTGGGTAAAGTCTCCACTATTGCAGAAGGCATAGCTGTGAAACAGCCGGGCGAAAATACATTGCCGCTTATCAATAACTATGTTGATGATGTGATAACAGTAAGTGAAGCAGAAATTGCAGACGCCATGGTTAATATGCTTGAACGTGGAAAGTCATTAGTCGAAGGTGCCGGAGCAGCTGCATTCGCGGGATTATTGTCCCATAATGATCAAATCAAATCCAGACATTGTGGAGTAATCGTCAGCGGCGGCAATTTGGATATCGGCAAGCTCGCCCATATTCAGTCGCTCGCAAATCAGTTGAAACCCGAACAGTCCCACGCAGCCCTCTCATTTTAATTTTCAAAAATAAAATGAGACGGGATGTGATTGGAATTTATGCCCGTCACCAGTCAGGTGGCGGGTTTTTGTTGCATGAAAAAACCGGATCACATGGATCCGGCGATACATTTATCAATACAGTTTGACGAGTCTATCCATTACTGCTTCCAAATCTTTGACGAATACTTCGTCACTTTGAAAGGCTTCGTCGTCCGGTTGATATACTTTACCAACAAGGAATTCACCTTTTTTGACATTTTTAAGGCGGATGAGACCAACTTCCAAATCTTCATCACTCATGTCTTCGAGCGGTGTTTTAGCTGGTTTCATATGATCCAGGGACACTTGATAGCTTTGAGGGAATTCTCGAAACAATTCAAAATTCCCGAGCCATTTATCTGCAGCTGTCTTTTTATCGGGAGATTCATATATCACACCGTACATGCAGAAGGCATGGTCTCCGAACAGGCCGATCTGGAAGTGCGGCATCATCTTATAGCCGCGTGGATTTGTACTAAAGCTCACCCATGTATCATCTGGCGGATTAGTCGTCCTGCGGGCATGTTTTGCAACATGAGCAAACTGTTCCTCGCCTGTAAGCTCAGTCAGGTATTCACTGAAATGTTCACCCAGGTTCTCAAGCTTGGGACGTATGTTCGACTTGAGGGCGTCCATCCTGGATTCAAGACCGTCTATGTCGAACACTTTAAAATCATTATCTGTAAAATGGTATTTTGGCATTTTACTGCTCCTTTCAAAACATTACTTATCAAGGGTCGTCAGTTCAGAACGACTTTGGAATATGAATATGACCGGTATGGGAAACGCTTCATCGGGTTTGTTCCGACAATACGTCACAGACCTGTTCAACATGCGGCCACGATAGTGGGGGAAACCGTTGAACATCAGAAAAAGGACAAGCACTGAATATTATACCGAACACGACCGGGATATCAATGCAATTAAAAATACATTAAATAAAAACTTGATACGAGCCACAGTAACATAACTTCCCCCCCCCTGGATTATCCTGAGAGGGGGAATCTAAATTATGGGTATTCCTAAAAACGCTTTACTTTAGTGACTCTGTAGTTCATATGATAGAATAACTAATGATGGCAATCAAACATTTGAGGTGGACTTTTATGGAAATTTACGAGTTTGGAAAACATCTGATCAACGATGCTGGTGCATTTGTCAGAAAAAGAATGCTCCAGGACTTTAAAATAGACGCAAAAATGGATCCGAATGACCTGGTTACTGATGTCGACCATGAGACCGAAGCATTTATATACGACCGGATTCTAGAAAAATATCCGAATCACAGAATCATTGGTGAAGAAGGTCACGGAACAGACATAAACGATACAGAAGGTGTCTTATGGATTGTTGACCCGATTGATGGTACATTGAATTTCGTGCATCAATTACAGAACTTTGCCATTTCCATTGGTGTGTACATCGATGGTGAACCTTACTGCGGTTTGATATTAGACGTTATGAACGATAATCTTTTCCATGCACACGCAGGAGATGGCGCATATAAAAATGACGTCCGTCTCAAGCCGGTTGAAAACACAAAACTTGCGCAGTCCCTGGTCTGTCTGAACTCGAACTGGGTGATTAAGGACGAGATCGGAGCCGCTTTTACTAAAGTGGTGAAGGATGCGCGGAGCACGCGTTCGTATGGCTCTGCAGCTCTGGATCTGGCGAATACGGCGCAGGGAATTGTCAGCGGGGCATTGTTCTTTCGTCTGCATCCCTGGGATTACGCAGGCGGCATGATCATTCTATCTGAAGCGGGCGGTGTGACAACGAACATGCTTGGTGAAGAAATAGATATTCTTAAAAAAGACAGCGTGCTTGCGGGGAATCCTGCGATCCATGAGGAATTGCAGAAATACTTTATCAATGATGAAACGTTTGTCAGCCGTCACAGAAAAGCTCACGGTGAAAAATAATATATACGCTGTTTATTGTCCAACTTTTTGAAGTTGGACTTTATTATTTTCTGCAGCGTGTATTCGGTCAATTCAATTTTAAGATGTTCTTTAATATCGCGTCTCGTATAGACTTCATCGGGTATGATTTTAGTGTATAGAGAAAAATAACTGGCAATCTCTTGCTTAAGTCCCACCACGGCTCCGCAGGAATCACACATAAACAGGCGACTGCTCAGTATTTGCATATCAAATGAGTGGCAATCCGTACATTTTATACCTTTTTTGCAGTTTTCCATGTTTATAGTGTAATGCCTGTATTTATTTATAATTTTGTAGAGGCCGGGTGATGGTTCTTTTTTCTGATGACTGCGGAGTGCTCAATGGCTTTTAAGTAATATGGCAGGTTTTTGGCATCGAGGAACAGTTCGGAGCGTCTTCCCTTTATCTTGAATTCACTGTTCATCATCACGTATTTTATAATGATCGGACGCTGGTATTCTCCTTCATCGATGAGCTGTTCCCGGAACATATCGTATATGCGTTCGCTTCGGTTTAAATCAAGGACTGCCTTGTGATCTGAATGGCAGAGGATATTGAATGGATTGATATAGTATTCACCCTCAAGCTCATGAAGCACAAATAAGTAATAACAGTAATCTGTCACGATGAGAACGTTGATGATTTCATAGTCACTGTCGACCAGTATTTCAGTATGCCAATATATTCTCATATTATGTGTCTTGATTTTTGATAGCTGGTGTTCAAATTTGGCTTCCAGTTTTTCCATCCGCTGCATCGCTTTGAATTCCTGTTTTTCATTCTCGGAGAAGGGGAGGCGGTTATATAAAAATTCATACACTTTCAATTTTTCATTTTTATCTCTCACTGCAATCACTCCTGTATTTTAGATTACAGTTATTGTTACCCGGAAGTGAATTGTGGTCAAAATGCAAAAGTTTAAAAATTGATGCAAAAAAAGAAGGATTACAGGAAAACAGCGTACTGTTCCATATAATCCTTCCAAACTGGAATCAACTATTCAATATTTGTAATTTATAGCCAACCGTTCTCTCTGTACTTTTTCTTTAAAGTAAAACCGACGCCGAATATAGCGATAAAGACAGCGACCGATAAAATTGCCATAAGCGGCATGCTTTCAGCAATGAAGACAGAGAAAGCAATCATCATTAAAACAGCAAGTGTCGCAAGTACCGCAAAAATTGCTTTTGATTTCTTTTCAGCCATGGTTACACATCCTTTTCGAAGTGCTTTCAGCCGATATTATACCATAATTCATCCGCGTTTAGAACAAGATTTACGTCATTCAAGGGGTGTAAATATAGTGTAAGTTGTGATACAATAGTTAAGTTATGAAGGATTTATTCTAAAAACGAAGGGAAAGTCTTGATGAATTCCAGAAATGATATCCGAAATATTGCAATTATCGCACACGTAGACCATGGTAAAACGACACTTGTAGATGAGCTGTTGAAGCAGTCCGGTATGTTCCGTGAAAATGAGCATGTTGAAGACCGTGCAATGGACTCAAATGACATTGAGCGTGAACGTGGTATTACAATACTTGCAAAGAATACTGCTATAAACTATAAAGATACAAGAATAAACATACTAGATACACCGGGACACGCTGACTTCGGCGGCGAAGTGGAACGGATCATGAAAATGGTTGATGGTGTCATCCTTGTTGTCGATGCATATGAAGGCACTATGCCCCAGACACGTTTCGTGCTGAAAAAAGCACTTGAACAGAATCTGAAGCCCCTGGTTGTTCTAAACAAGATTGATAAAGAGTCAGCCCGTCCGGCAGAAGTTGTCGATGAAGTATTGGAACTGTTCATCGAGCTCGAAGCCAATGACGAACAGCTTGAATTCCCGGTTGCCTATGCTTCGGCAATCAAAGGTACTGCAAGTCTTGATCCGGATCAGCAGGATGAAAACATGGAGTCAATCTATGACATGATCATTGAACACGTACCTGCTCCGATCGATAACAGTGACGAGCCTCTGCAATTCCAGATTGCACTGCTTGACTATAATGATTATGTTGGACGTATTGGAATTGGACGTGTATTCCGCGGCGAAATAAAAGTCGGCCAGCAGGTAGCACTCATGAAAAAGGATGGCTCGGTTAAAAACTTCCGAGTGACGAAATTATTTGGTTACTTCGGTCTGAACAGATTGGAAATCGAAAGTGCCAAGGCCGGAGATCTAATCGCCGTCAGCGGCATGGAAGATATCAACGTCGGGGAGACAGTAACGCCTATCGATCATCAGGAAGCACTGCCGGTACTTCATATCGATGAGCCGACATTACAGATGACATTCTCTGTCAACAACTCTCCTTTTGCAGGCCGGGAAGGTAAATTTGTGACAGCGCGTCAAATAGAAGAGCGCCTTGCCCAGCAGCTGGAAACAGACGTATCACTCCGTGTTGATGAAACAGACCGTCCAGATTCATGGAGAGTATCCGGACGTGGTGAACTTCACCTTTCCATTCTCGTTGAGAATATGAGACGGGAAGGATTCGAGCTTCAGGTTTCCAAGCCCGAAGTCATCATTAAAGAAGTGGACGGCGTCAAATGTGAACCGTATGAACGTGTGCGTGTCGATGTCCCTGAAGAACACGCAGGCAGCGTAATCGAATCCATGGGACAAAGAAAAGGCGAAATGGTCGATATGGTGAACACTGGTAACGGACAGACGCGTATCCAGTTCGATATCCCTGCCAGAGGACTCATCGGCTACCGTACTGAGTTCATGTCCATGACACGCGGTTATGGTATAATGAACCATACATTTGAAGATTATCGTCCTCTGTTCAAAGGACGTATCGGCGGCCGCCACAACGGCGTACTTGTATCCATGGATAAAGGTGCCGCATCCACTTATGCAATCCTTCAGCTGGAAGGCCGCGGTGAAAACTTCATGGAGCCGGGCACAGAAGTTTATGAAGGCATGATTGTCGGACAGAACACACGTGATAACGACCTTACAGTCAATATTACAAAAGTGAAAGCTGCCAACAATATTCGTTCAGCAACAAAAGAACAAACGACAACAATGAAAAAACCAAGAGTAATGACACTTGAAGAGGCGCTTGAATTCATCAATGGAGATGAATTAGTGGAAGTGACACCGGAAACTGTGCGTATGAGAAAACAGATTCTTGGAAAAAGCGAACGCGAAAAATCGCAAAAGCAAAATAAGTTCAACCTTGAAGTGGAGTGAGTCTAATTGTTTCTCCCAGTCTTGATGAATGTTAACGTCACAGAACGCTTGACATTTTTCGGTAGAATCTTTGGTTTGGATACCAACCCGCAGGCGGGCATGTGGTATTTATTCATCACAATTTATTTACTTTGTATAATTGTGTACGTTCTTGGATTTGCCAGAAAGATAAAACTTTGGCAAAACGTAGTTATATATATCGTCATGTTTGTCGGCTGCATTATGCTGACATTCTTTGGAGCGTTCCTGCCTGTGGCGGAAAGTCTGATTGTAGCAGCAATCGTTTTGGGATTGTACCGTTTTAGACTTCATCGGGAGCGAAAAGCGGGGAACATTAAAACCTCCAGCAAATGATATATTAAAAACACCTCACGGCAGTGGGGTGTTTTTTTATGCGAAATCTGATACAGAAGTATTCAAACATAACTATGAAACCGCTGATGATACAGATAAGGCATTTTCCATAAAAAACGGGACAGCATACAATATACTGTCCCCGTTGCAATCCAATATTAAATTAATCAAACTTGATTCCTGTGACGTGTATAAGTTTTTGTTCGATTTCACCGTCTTTGATGATCAGAATATCCACCATGCCGTCGTCATAGAGGCGTTTGCCGTCCTGGCTGAAATGGGCATAGATTTTTGCGCGGTCCCTGTACGGTACGATTGCCTCACCGTCATCATATGTAAATATGATCATGGCATCTTCGCCGCGTTCTGGTTCTGTATACTCCAAAAACGGTTCGAGACAAATAACGAATGTACCTTCAAGCAGATCCTTCTTCTTGAATTTCTTCTCGGTCTTCAGAGTTGGTGGCTTTGTTGTGCCTTCAATGATCTGACGGTTCCATTCCTTTGAGTCTTCGAACTTAATCTCAACATCATCTGATTCTTTCGCAAGAACATTTTCCAGTTCTTCTTTACGGTCGTCGAATATCCATGTGGATGGATCGAGTGTGATTTGATAGCGGACATTACCTAATATTTGTATAATCATTATCTTCTCTCCTTACGGTCTAATTATAACAGACTTTCAGAATGAAAATAAATGACAATTGTAGTTTTGTGGACTCTGTATTTACTTGCTTTTTTGGCTTTTGTGATATAGAATTTTATAGAGAGTTCTAGGAAAGGGGATATTTTCGTGTCCAGTAAAGAAGAATTAAGTAAACAGGCGTATGAGCAGCTCGAGAAGGACGCGGAGAAAATTGTCCAGCTCATCGAGGTTCAGATGGACAATTTAACGATGCCCCAGTGTCCTGTCTATGAAGAGGTTTTAGACACACAAATGTATGGCCTGTCCAAAGAAGTGCACTTCGCTTCCAGACTCGGATTAATTGATCCAGTAGTTGGGCATGAACTTTTGGAGCGGCTTGAACAAGAAGTTTCCAAAGTACATGATGCATATATGAGAGATGAGAATAGAGTCTAAAGAGATTGATCTTTAGACTTTTTTTAAATGAGGGATTAGTTTGACATTCATAAAAGACTTCTTCAATTACGTTAAAGTGTATTCAAAGTATGTGGATTTCACTATTGTCATTACATATGTTCTGCTAAGTTTGATCGGACTGGTGATGATTTACAGCGCCAGCATGGTGATTGCTTCAAAAAGTGAAGGGATTACCGGGGGAAATCCGAATCATTACTATGTGAGACAGCTGATATCGATGATATTGGGTTACATAGTGGTTTTCATAATGGCATATTTCATGTCAGGTGAATTTCTGAGGAATAAATACTTCCAAATGCTGGCGACCGCCGGGATTTTTGTGTTACTTATTTTTACAGTGATTTTCGGAACCGAGGTGAATGGTGAAAGGAACTGGATCAGACTTGCCGGATTCAATTTCCAGACCTCAGAATTTTTCAAAATAGTGACGATACTGTATTTATCTTATATATATGACCGTAAAAAAAACCGGCTGAAGCAGTTGGAGTGGGGGCACCTTGCTCCGGTGGGCTTCATCGGAATATGTACGATGCTCGTTATATCCAACGACTTCGGGACCGGCCTGGTGATCATCGGAATCATACTGGGTATCTTCATATATTCAGGTATTCCTATGCGTTTCCTGTTCAAGGTCGGCGGCGCACTTTCGTTGGCGGCCGGCGTAGTCGGTGTCATCATTTATATGATCAAGGGGAGTATTCTATCTCCGCACCAGCAAGCACGTATCGATACGTTCCTGCATCCATTCAACGATCCGACGGGCACAGGGTATCAGCTCACTAATGCGCTGGTCTCCATTTCCCACGGTGGGATATCCGGCACGGGTCTGGGGAATGGTGTCATGAAACTTGGCTATCTTCCCGAACCACACACGGACTTTATCTTTGCTGTCACTGCTGAAGAGCTTGGGTTGATCGGCGTTATTGTAATCCTCTCACTGTATCTGATTATTGTTATCAAAGCGTTGAGATACGCTGCGATTTCCCAAGATAAGTTCTACAGTCTTATCTGTATGGGTGTGGCAATATACATTTCTTTCCAGCTGTTTGTAAACCTTGGCGGTATTTCCAAACTGATTCCACTGACTGGTGTTCCATTACCAATGCTCAGCTATGGGGGATCATCGTTCTTAAGTATTTCAATTGCTATCGGATTACTGATTATATCGGCAAAGCACGTCAAGAAGGAAAAAATTGCTGAAAGAGCCGGTGTATAGCATTTTATATTTGATAATTTAGCGGACAGTCCATGAAATATGGGCTGTTTTTTTGCAGGAAGAAGGAAGTTTTATGGAAATCGAAGTACAGGGCAGGAAGCTCCGGATTGATGGTAAACCCGTTGAACCGAATTTACAGGCATTTGAAAGCAGTCTGGCTTATCGCAATAACAATCATGTATTTGGTTTTATTAATTTAAAAGATGCAGCGGGACAGATAGTGAAAGTCGCGGTGGTTTCAAATAAAAAAATTACCAATGGAAAGCTCGCCGCAACGGCATTGAGCCAAAAAATAATCTTGGATGAAGTGCAAAAGCTTCTGAAAGAAGAATTTCATTTAAAAGACCGTTATCGGACCGATAAAAGTGTGCTTAAATTAGTGAAAGTTTTCGAGAAGGTGGGAACACAGTACAGTGAATACATCCCGTTGAAAGAACATGTTGAAATGATATCAAAGCTTGAGGAAAAGCTTGAAGAGGCGCTTGGGACTTTAAAAGGAATGATAAATGACATCAGCAGCAGAAAAACATTTGATGATGAAGCAATTTCGGAACTTTTAAAAACCTACATTGATACTTATGTCTTTCCTCTCGAATACGAACTTCAGGTAAGGGGATATCTGCTCAATAAAAACTACCTGGACTTACAGCATGATGTCCATTCGAAGCGGTTCAAACTTGGGTGGTTTGAAAAGCACAGACTGAAAAAGCACGTGGATATGATGGCGGGACTGGACATGAAGCGGACCCCGTGGATCTCCATATTGGAAGAAAGCTTAAAGAAACCGCTGACCGTGGAGACGGAAAGTGACAAGATGAAAACTGCGCTGGAATCACATTTGCGCAGGCAGGCAAATATGAAAGCTAAAAGCATCCTTTATAGTTAGGGCCGTTTATTCATGGAATAAACGGTTTTTATTTTTATTTTGGCATGTCTGATCCATTAGGAAACGCTTTCATTGGTAAAAAGTAAAGAATATGGGGAATATTATTGTATAAATTCTGAATATTTATTATAATTACTAATTATGTGGAAGGGGGATTTACATGAATAAAATAAATAAGCTAATGGTAGCCAATCGCGGTGAGATTGCTATTCGTATCTTCCGTGCCTGTACCGAGCTCAATATTACAACGGTGGCTATTTACAGTAATGAAGATAAAGGGGCTTTACATAGATATAAAGCAGATGAAGCATATCTGGTAGGAGAAGATCTTTCTCCGACAGAAAGCTACCTCAATATCGAGGCAATTATAAAAGTTGCCAAAAATGCCGGAGTGGATGCAATACATCCAGGCTACGGATTTTTAAGTGAAAATAAAGAATTTGCAAAACGCTGTGAGGAAGAAGGCATTATTTTCGTCGGTCCTGAACTGAGACACCTGGATATGTTCGGTGATAAAGTAAAAGCGCGTGAAACAGCGCTGTCGACAGGCCTTCCGGTCATCCCGGGTACAGACAGTGCGGTTGAATCCTACGAAGAAGTTGAAGCATTTATCGAGGAGCATGGTTATCCAATCATCATCAAAGCGATTTCCGGCGGCGGCGGAAAAGGGATGCGTATTGTTACAGAGGACGATAATTTAAAAGACAGCTATGAACGGGCCAAAAGTGAAGCAGGAAAATCATTCGGCAACAGTGAAGTATACATTGAGAAATACATCGACCGGCCGAAACATATCGAAGTACAGATTTTAGGTGACCATGAAGGGAATGTCGTTCACTTATATGAAAGGGATTGTTCTGTACAACGGAGACATCAGAAGGTAGTCGAAGTTGCGCCTTCGGTCGGATTAACGGAAGAATTGCGTGAAAAGATCTGTGAAGCAGCTAAAGATATGTCCCAGAAAGTCGGGTATGTAAACGCAGGGACAGTTGAATTTCTGGTTTCCGGCGACGAGTTTTATTTTATCGAGGTAAACCCGAGAGTTCAGGTGGAGCACACAATTACTGAAATGATAACGGGTGTTGATATTGTAAGAACTCAAATTCAGATTGCGGATGGCAATACTTTGTTCGGTGAAGTCATAAACATGCCGCAGCAGAAAAACATCCCGCTTATGGGCTATGCAGTACAGTGCCGTATTACAACGGAAGACCCGCTCAATGACTTTATGCCGGATACAGGTGAAATTATGGCATATCGTTCCGCAGGCGGTTTCGGCGTGCGTACAGATGCAGGTGATGGCTTCCAGGGCGCAGTCATTTCACCTTACTATGACTCTCTGCTCGTCAAATTGTCCACACATGGTTTAACTTACAAAGAAGCAAACGATAAAATGATCCGCAGTTTAAAAGAAATGAGAATCCGCGGAATCAAGACAAACCTTCAGTTCCTGGCAAATGTCATCGGCGATGAGAGTTTCCGTAAAGGGGATTATTCTACAAAATTTATCGATACAACGCCATCGCTGTTCGTGTTTGAAAAACCGAAGGATAGAGGAACGAAGACGCTTGAGTATATCTCAACGATTACAGTCAATGGTTTCCCAGGTGTTGATAAGCGTGACAAACCAGTATTCGAGAAGCCGAGAATTCCGGATTACACACCTGTAATTGAAGACGGAACGAAGCAGATTCTGGACCGTGAAGGACCTGAAGGATTGATGAAATGGCTGAAAGAGCAGGATGATGCGCTCATTACGGATACAACGATGCGAGATGCCCACCAGTCATTACTAACTACAAGAATGCGTACCTATGACATGAAGAAGATTGCACCATATACTGCGCATGATCTAAAAGATGCGTTCTCACTTGAGATGTGGGGCGGAGCGACGTTTGACGTTGCTTACAACTTCCTGAAAGAAGATCCTTGGAGACGTTTGGAAACATTGAGGAAAGAAATTCCGAACGTACTGTTCCAAATGCTGCTCCGTTCCTCCAATGCGGTCGGATATAAAAATTATCCGGATAACGTCGTTGAGAAATTCGTGCAGCAAAGTGCAGAGTCAGGAATTGATGTGTTCAGAATATTCGACTCACTGAATTGGCTCGAAGCGATGAAGCAGCCGATTGAAACAGTATTAAAAACCGGCAAAGTGGCTGAAGGTGCAATTTGTTACACAGGTGACATACTTGATCCTGAACGCTCTGACGTCTATACGCTGGATTACTACAAGAAAATGGCAAAAGAACTTGAATCAATGGGTGTTCACATTCTGGCAATCAAAGACATGGCCGGACTGCTTAAGCCGCAGGCCGCCTATGAGCTGATCGGTGAGCTTAAAGCGACAGTTGATATTCCTATCCATCTGCATTCCCATGATACAAGCGGTAACGGCATCATGATGTACAGCAAAGCGATTGAAGCGGGTGTGGACGTTGTTGATACTGCACTGGGTGCACTCAGTGGTCTCACTTCACAACCAAGTGCGAACAGCCTGTACTATGCTCAATCAGGCAATGGCAGACAGATCCGTGCCGATGTCGACGGGCTGGAACGACTCAGCGAATATTGGGAAGATGTAAGAAAATACTATGCTGACTTTGAAAGTGACATCAAGAGTCCACACACAGAAATTTATAAGCATGAAATGCCGGGTGGCCAGTATTCCAACCTGCTCAGTCAGGCAAGGTCCCTTGGTCTGGGCGATCGTTACGGCGAAGTCAAAAAAATGTATCAAAGAGTGAACATGATGTTCGGTGACATCGTCAAAGTGACACCTTCATCCAAAGTCGTCGGCGATATGGCATTGTTCATGGTGCAGAACGATCTGGATGAGAAGAGTGTCATTTCACGCGGTGCACATCTGGACTTCCCCGACTCCGTAGTCAGCTTCTTTAAAGGGGAAATCGGCAGACCGGTCAAAGGGTTTGATGAAGAACTGCAAAAGACGGTATTAAAAGGTACAGAACCGCTGACGGAACGGGCAGGTAAAGTGCTTAAGCCTGTAGATTTCCTAGAGTTGAAAGAAGAATTGTCCGAGTTCTGTGAACATGACGTTACAGACAAAGACCTGCTGTCATATGCGCTCTATCCTAAAGTGTATAAGGAATTTCTGAAAACGAACCAAAGATTTGGAAACGTTGAAGTTCTGGATACACCGACATTCCTGTTCGGCATGAGAAAGAATGAAATTCTTGAGATTGAAATTGATAAAGGGAAGACGCTCATCGTCAACTTGTTATCCATCGGCCATGTTCATGAAGATGGCTACCGCTGGATGTATTTCGAGCTTAATGGATTCCCAAGAAAAGTGTACATTAAAGATGATAATGTAGAATCCAAAGTTGCCAGACTGCGTAAAGCAGATTCCACAGATATCGGGCAAATTGGTGCCCAGATGCCTGGTACAGTCAGTGCAATTAAATTTAAAGAGGGTGACTCCTTCAAAAAAGGTGATATCATCATCATTACAGAAGCGATGAAGATGGAGAACTCCGTGAAAGCACCATTTGACGGCAAAGTATCCGAAGTGTTTGTAGAGGCTGGTGATTCTGTAGAATCCCTGGACTTAATGATGGTTGTTGAAAAATAAAAAATAAAAATAACGGTCTCATATCAAAATGAGACCGTTATTTTTATTTTGTTCTTGAAAGCAGCATTATGAAATAACATAATAAACCGAACAAGAGCGTAATGAATAGTGCATGGAGCAGAGCGACAAATATATTTACTAGAGTAAGTACACTCAGCATACCTGTTGTTGCCTGTAATAAAACGAGTGCAAATGCTATGATCCAGCCATTTCTTATCACCCGGTATTGACCATAATGTTTTATCGCATGAATCATAATGATGAAAATCCAGATGACGACTATACCTGCCAGGGCACGATGGCCCATCTGCACCCATTGATAGAAGTCTAACGCCCATAATTGTCCAGGCTGACAATGCGGCCAGCTTAAACATGCAAGGGATGACTCAGTGTGTCTGACGAGCGCACCGCTGTAGACAACCAAGTATATATATATCGTCAGGAAAATCGTATTGTGCCTGAGAAATGGTCCGATGACCAAGTTACGTGCTTCAAATTTTGTATCAACTTCAAAAACGAGCAGAGTGAGTAGAAATACTGACGCGAAGCTGATTAAAGATATTCCGAAATGTGCTGCAAGGATAAAGTCGTTCTGTCCCCACATCACTGCTGCAGCGCCAATCAAAGCCTGTGCAAGAATGAAGCCAACGCTTAATCCGACGAGAAATTTGGTTTCTCTCTTGTGAGGGATCAGCTTTAGAACCATATAGCTTAATACACCGACTAAAATTATCGCGAGACCTGATACGCCTCTATGGGCAAGTTCAATAATTGTTTCGATCGGCCAGTCGCTTGGTATAAGACGGCCATGACACAGGGGCCAGGATTGTCCGCATCCTTCGGCAGAGCCTGATTTCGTAACCAGGGCACCGCCGATTTGAACGAAGACCATCATCAGCGTTGTTACCGCAGCCACAATTTTTAGGTTTCTATACAATGGTAACACCTCAATAATCCTAATGCTGTTAGTGGTCACAGTTCTATAATATATATGAAAGAACTGGTCAGTGCAAATGTGAATCTTCTGAAATGCACTTAACAATTCTTGAATATATGGTAAAATCGATATGTACAAGAAGCGCTATTCCAAGTATAAATCAAATCACTCTTTTTCATGTGGCACATTAATGAACAATTTTTGAACAATATAAAATGTAACGATTTTATTTCAGAAATGTATAGTAAATGTGACCTTTTTAATTTATTATTAAATATAAATGTGCTTATGGTGAAAGGAGGCGTATGGATGCAAAATGATGTATATGGAAACATTGTGCATCATGTTGACAAGGGAATAACGTTTAAGGCTGTAATGACCTTGGTAAAAGAGGGTATCATTAAAGCGAACCTGATTCCAGCTTTTGCTGCCGGCTTTTTAGCAGTGATGTATTATGGTCAGTCATTTTTTGCCAACATTCCGGTTCTGCTGTCTATGGTTTTTGCCACTACATTAGTCATCGGCGGTGTGGCTGCGCTCAACAACTACTATGACAGAGATATCGATGCTGTCATGGAATCGAAGCAGAACAGGCCAAGTGTCGATGGAACTTTCAGTGGAAGGGATATACTCCTGATTGGTTTTATCATGCTGATTGTTGGCGAGATCATTCTTTTTCTGATTAATCCTACAGCAGGAACGCTTGGATTAATTGCTGCTTTTGGATATGCGGTTGTTTATTCAATCTATGCCAAACGGCATCTGTTATCCAACACAGTGATTGGTGCAATTCCCGGAGCGATGCCGCCTTTGATTGGCTGGGCTGTAATTGACCCGAGTCTACATGTGTTGGCCTGGGCGATGTTTATCGTGATGTTTATATGGCAGCCGCCGCACTTTTATGCGTTGGCCATCAAACGGAGCGATGAGTACAGTGAGGCGGGCGTGCCAATGCTTCCTTCCGTAAAAGGGAACCACCGTACACGGTTGTCCATTGTATTTTGGGTGACACTTCTCTTGTTCACGCCATTATTGATGGTTGAACTTGGACTCTGGTTTGTCGGACTTGCAACTGTGCTTAACGTTGCATGGCTCATAATCTCAGTCAATAAGTTTCGTCCAGTCGAAGACTATAACCGCTATGCCGGTCGGGTATTTGTCTTCTCATTGAATTACATTATTATTTTCTTCGTGATGATAATTATTGCCGGTCTATTATTGAATTTCTAAAGCTTAAGTATGAAAGAGGGGCTATTTACATGAAAAATCGTTGGATGAGTGCCAAATGGATAGGTCTTATATCTGTCTTAATGGTATTTCTATCAGGCTGTGGTAAGAATCATCTTAGTACGTTGAGGCCTGCTGGTGAGGTTGGGCAAGAACAATTTAACTTGATGCTGCTTTCAATCATCATCATGATCTTAGTAATTGTTGTTGTCGTAATACTCTTTACATTTGCTTTGACGAAGAGTCGCAGAAGTAAAGTAGGCGAAGATTTTGAGCCGAAAGATGTTGCAGGGAACCATACGCTTGAAATGATCTGGACAGGCATTCCTATCCTATTGCTTATCATTCTTGCTATTCCTACTATTTTCTACACGTTTAAACAAGCAGATACAAGAGCTATGGAAACAGAAGATGGTGAGTTGAATAGTGAAGAAGTAGTTGTTAATGTAACAGCAAATCAGTACTGGTGGGAATTCGAGTATCCGAATCAGGAAGTGGTCACTTCCCAGGAACTTGTAGTGCCTACTGATACCAAAGTGTATTTCAACCTTCAGGGTGCAGACGTAAAACACTCATTCTGGGTGCCTGCTGCCGGAGGTAAGATGGATACAAACGTAGATGGTATAAACAGTTTTTACTTAGTATTTGATGAAGGAAAAGCTCAGGATTCAGATCGTCTTTTCTACGGTAAATGTGCCGAGCTGTGCGGTCCTTCACACGCACTTATGGATTTCAAAGTCAAAGCGTTGCCTCAGGAAGAATATGACCAGTGGCTTGCTGATATGAAATCTGTAGAAGAACCTGCTCAGGCTTCAGCAGATGATGCGGCTGAAGGTCAGGAAATCTTCAATAACTCTTGTATTGGGTGTCACGCTGTAACGCCTCAAGGTACTGGAGCACAGGGACCTAACCTTGCTAACTTCGGTGACCGTGATCTTATTGCAGGTTACCTTGAACACGATAAAGAGAACCTGGTTGACTGGATTACTGATCCTGAGAGTCTGAAACCAGGGAATAAAATGACAGGCGCTTATGATTTGTCTGAAGAGGAAATCGACAAAGTAGCTGAATACTTGATGGGACTGAAAGTTGAAGAAGGTTCCGGCGATGTTGGAGCTATGAATGTTGAGAAAAGTTCAGAAGAAGCGTCTTCAGAAGAAGAGGGGGATAACCAATAATGGCATCCGCAACTAAAAAGAGAGGGGTCGGCTCTGTAATCTGGGATTACATGACTACTGTCGACCACAAAAAGATAGCAATTCTTTATTTGATTGCTGGTGGATTTTTCTTCGTAATGGGTGGTATAGAAGCAATGCTGATCCGTATTCAGCTTGCGGTACCAAACAACGACTTCTTGTCTGCAGGACTGTTTAACGAAGTAATCACAATGCATGGTACTACAATGATTTTCCTTGCCGCAATGCCACTGTTGTTTGCCTTTATGAACGCAACGGTGCCTTTGCAGATCGGAGCACGTGATGTAGCATTCCCATTCCTCAACTCATTGGGTGTCTGGCTATTCATCTTCGGTGGTATCTTCCTGAACCTTTCATGGTTAATGGGCGGTGCACCGGATGCAGGTTGGACAAGTTACGCATCACTTGCAGTTAATTCACCTGGACATGGTATCGACTTCTATGCACTTGGTCTCCAGATTACAGGTGCAGGGACTCTAATTTCAGGTATTAACTTTGTAACTACAATTATTTCTATGAGAGCACCGGGTATGACTTATATGAGAATGCCGCTGATGACATGGACTACACTTGTCGCTTCAGTGCTTATCGTATTCGCATTCCCACCGCTTACAATCGGTATTTTCCTACTGATGTTTGACCGTATGTTCGGTTCCAGTTTCTTCTTGGTTGAAACAGGTGGTAACACAATTATCTGGGAGCACTTATTCTGGATTTTCGGTCACCCTGAAGTTTATATACTGATTTTACCGGCGTTCGGTATTTTCTCTGAAATATTCGCAACGTTCTCACGTAAAAGACTTTTCGGATATTCAGCAATGGTGTTTGCGACAGTACTTATCGGTTTCTTCGGATTCATGGTATGGGCGCACCACATGTTCACAGTTGGTCTTGGACCGACAGCCAACGCGATTTTCGCGGTAGCCACAATGGCAATCGCCGTACCTACGGGTATTAAGATCTTCAACTGGATCTTTACGATTTGGGGCGGAAGTATTGAGTTCACCACGCCAATGCTCTATGCTCTGGCATTCATTCCATCATTCGTTATGGGTGGGGTTACCGGTATCATGCAGGCAGCAGCACCAGCTGACTATCAGTACCATGACTCCTACTTCATCGTTGCCCACTTCCACTACGTAATCGTAGGTGGGGTAGTATTCGGACTTCTTGCCGGATTGCATTACTATTGGCCATTGATGTTTAGTACAATGCTCAGCGAAAAACTTGGTAAAATCACTTTCGTACTTTTCGTTGCAGGATTCCACGTGACATTCCTGATTCAGCACTTCCTGGGTCTATGGGGCATGCCGCGTCGAGTGTTCACATACCTGGACGGTCAGGGGTATAACACCGCGAACTTGATTTCCTCCATAGGGGCTCTGATGATGGCAATTGCCGTAATCATATTAGTGATCAACATCATCATAACGGTTGTCAAAAACCAAAAAGTTGGACGCGACCCATGGGGCGACGGACGTACGCTAGAATGGTCATTGCCGCTTCCGGTCCCTCATTACAACTTTGCACAAATTCCACTTGTTCGTGGATTGGATGCATATTGGATTGAGAAGAAAGAAAATAACGGTGAAATGTTGCCGGCAGAATCGCTCGATGATTTCCATATGCCTAACAGTTCGATCATTCCGTTTATAATATCACTGGGATTATTCATATCAGCATTCGGTGCATTGTACCTTGCATCCGGTAAAGAATGGGCAATCGCAGCTGTATCAGACCTGCCGCAACATCCTTGGGCACTATGGGTACTTATCCTTGGATTGGCGATTGTGTTCATCTCAATGGGTGTTCGTTCCTGGAAGGATGACCTCGGACATTATGTAACTAAAGAAGAAGTATTGAAAGATCTTGAAGAACTTGAAAGGGGTGCGAAATAATGGCTAACATGGAATATAACGTGCCGAGCGAAAGATGGCCTGCACACCCGGAAACAGCAACGCTGGAAGGTAAAAATAAATTTATCGGTTTCTGGACTTTCCTTGCTGGTGAGACTGCGCTTTTCGCATCTCTCTTCGCAACTTATCTAGCATTAAAAGATTCTGTGCCAAGTGATGACCATCTCTTGGCAGCGGATCTCTTCCAATTGGAACTGGCATTTGTAATGACGATGTTCTTGTTAACATCTTCTCTTACAAGTGTGTACGCTGTTTACCATATGAGAAATAACAATTTTGGTAAAATGCAGTTATGGTTGGGAATCACAGTACTGCTTGGACTCGGCTTCCTGTCACTCGAAATTTATGAGTTTGTGGAATATGCACATTTGGGACATACTTTCCGTTCAAGTGCATTCGGCAGTGCGTTTTACTTCCTGCTTGGAACACACGGGTTCCACGTATGTATAGGATTGGTGTGGATTACGCTTCTAATTCTGCGTAATGCCAAGCGTGGACTATCTGTTTACACTGCATCGAAAGTGAACACTGCAGCGCTGTACTGGCACTTCATTGACGTTGTATGGGTATTTATCTTTACAATAGTTTACCTGCTGGGAGTGATGTAAGATGGCAGAAATTAAACAAGAACCAATTTCAAAGGCGAAGTTAGACTACATCAGACGTGAGCGTACAAAAGAAATGCGTCAGCAGATGGTATCATTTGGACTTATGATTTTCCTTACTTTTGTAGCATTTGGTTTAGTAGCTATGGATATCGATCCATCGTTTGTTATTCCAATCGTAATTGGAATGGCATTCCTGCAGGTCATCCTGCAGTTCTACTACTTCATGCATATGAAAGACAAAGGACATGAATATATCAAGCTGATGATGCTGACGGGCATGTTCTTTGCACTGGCATTCGTAACAACATTCATCTATATCGTTTGGATTGGCGAACCGATCCAGTAGATTTTAGAGAGACTGACACAGCATTGTGTCAGTCTCTTTTGTCATTATATTGTCACCCGGAAGAGCTTGATGTATCGTGCTTTAAATTCTATACTTGAAGTAAGCGAATTTTAAAAGGATGATTACAATGGAAAATATATCGTCTATATCCATATTTGGCTTCGTGGCGAACTGGAGCCCATATTTCTTTATATTTACTGTACTTCTTACAGTTCTTTACTTTTTGATTACTAAGAAATGGTATAAGAACTTTGAAGACGGGAGACCTTTAAGAACGAAGGAAGGTATTGTCTTCGCCATCAGTATGATCCTGCTCTATGCAATGTACGGAGCACCTGTGGATCTACTCAGCCATATACTGTTCAGCTTCCACATGCTGCAGATGGCGATAGTATTCCTGCTCATCGCACCATTAATGTTTTATGCTGTACCAGGATATATCTGGAAGTATTTTGTAAATCTCCCGGTGGTTAAACAAATATTCACGCTCACTAAAAAGCCATTGATTCCACTAATCCTTTTCAACGGCGTCTTTTCAGTTTATCACCTGCCCGTCGTATTGGATTTCCTAAAACAGAATGGCCCATTGCATACTACATTCAATGGTTTGCTGTTCCTGCTTGCAATATTGATGTTTTATCCAGTATTCAATAAAGTGGAGCCGAAAGAGAACCATATGGGCGGATTGTTCAAAATGCTTTATGTCTTCGGTATCGGTGCACTTCTGACTCCCGCATGCGGTCTGATCATATTTGCAGGAACGCCGTTGTATGAAACGTATACGGATGGAGATGCATGGCTGTCAGCAATGGAATTATGTGTGCCGTCAGGTGTGCTTGACGGGTTGAAAGGCCAAGGACTGATTTCAGGACCGGAATACTTCACCAACACAACGCCGGTTATGGACCAGCAGACAGGCGGTATCATAATGAAGGTACTCCAGGAAGTGTTCTTTGGTTTCATGCTCGGTTTCATATTCTTCAGCTGGTTCAGAGATGAACGCAAGGATGAGGATGAAATGACTAGGCGTTCATTGGAAGATGCGCGTATTCAAAAAGAATTTTACAGCCAATACAGATAAATAAGTGAGGAGAAAAACACCGTGCATTTATTACCAACAATCAGTACAATTTTTATCGTGCTCAGTGCCGTCTTCATGGGAATAGGAATTCATAAAATCAAAAAGCACAGGAATATTGAAGGCCACCAGAAAATGATGACCTATGCTGCAGTCAGTGCAGTGCTTTTCTTTATAATTTATGTATCCAGGACAATTTTCATCGGTAACACTGCATTCGGCGGACCGGATTATCTGGTGCCTTTCTATACAGTATTCCTGATATTCCATATCATACTTGCAACTACAGGTGCTTTCTTGGGCGGAACACAGATTTATTTTGGAACCAAGAGGAAACTATCCAAACATAGAAAGCTTGCGCCGTGGGCCTCTGTAATCTGGTTTGGTACAGCAATCACAGGTGTTATGGTTTATGTATTGCTGTATATACTCTACCCAGGCGGAGAGACAACGTCGTTAATCAGAGCAATCATTCAAGGTTAATATATAGAAGAGCCAGGTCATTGTGATCTGGCTCTTCTATTTGGCTTTAAACGTAAAACAGCCAGAACACATTGTGTCCTGGCTGTATATTTAAGTATTAGACGAGTGCTTTTAGATCTTTTGCTACAGATCTGATTTTATCTACTGCATTATCGACGATCCTGTCAGGGAAATGCTCGTCGCTGCCGTATTCGATACCTGTTGGATAATAGTGTTTACCCAAGTAAGGATCCATCAGCTGGAGGACTGCATTTTTCGCGCCTACATCTCCTTCTACAGCATATCCTGGTACGCGTAAATAATAGATTCCTTCCGGCACTTCATATTTATAGTCGAAAGTCATGCGTTCGTAGTCCCAGGATCCACCAAGTACGAGTCCATTTTTGTTCATTGTGTCTTGCAGTATATCTTGAGAAACAATCATTGTCTCAAGACCAGAGTTTTCAAATACCATGAAATTTCCTCCCTAAGCATTTTGCATTACTTTAATTTTAATCTATATCCATGATACTTGCAAATGGAATTTATGCATTTTGTGAAAACTGATGTAGAAGGTATCTCTCCGGATATGATACTATTAGTGTAGAGGTGATGTAAATGATAACTGAAAAAGAATTAGAAATCATGGATCAGCTCGATGCCTTGAACGAAAAGGTTATGGAGACTACGGAATACAAGCACTACTGCAAATATAGGAACCTTCTGGACAGTGAGAAAGAAGTAGCCGGTTTAATAAATCGATTCAACAAAATGAAAGAAGAGTTTGAAGAAGTGCAGAGGTTTGGTAAATATCATCCTGACTTCAGTACAAAAAGAAGGGAAATCAACCAGTTTAAAAAAGAATTGGATATGAATCCCATTATCATGGAGTATAGAAAGGCTGAATATCAGCTGCAGTCACTCCTCGATGAAATTCTTTACCATGTAAGCATCGGCGTCAGTAAACATGTCAATGTAGTCAGCAGCAATCCGTTCTTCTCTGTCGGGGGAGAATCGGGATGTTCAACCGGAGGAAGCTGCGGATGTCAAACTGCAATCTAACTCATTTTTAAGACAGCCTGCTAAAGGCTGTCTTTTTTTTGGAATTGAAAAAATCTCCCATTCCAGAAGGAAGGGGAGATGATTATCAGAGGGCTTAGTATCTTTCGTTGAGAAGATGATGACTGATATCGGGAAAATCTGTAACGATTGTGTGCGCGCCTTTTTGAATCAGTGCATCCATTTCGTCCATTTCATTGATTACCCAGTATCCTGCTGCGATGTTCAGGCTTTGTAGATAATCTATGAAGCCTTCGCGATCAAGCGGAATATTATTGTATCGCGGCGGAATCTGGAAAGTATCCGCTTTTGGCGTATACAGGTGCTTGAAACAGGATGAATATGCAAGATAAGCATTTCTTACCTGATCTTCACCTGCGCCGAGTGCAATGGAATCACCTGAATAGAGAGCAAAACGATCAATCTGCTCATCATGGAAACTTGTAATGAGTACACGGTCATGAACTTCAAGCTCATCTATCAATCTATAAAGCAGGCTTGGCATCAAGCTGCCTTCATAGGATTCCGGAGTATCTTTGATATCGATGTTGATGAGTTTGTCCGGATATTTTTGGATGAGTTCTTTCAAAGTGACAATCTTGGCATCTTCCGCTCGTCTGAACGGATGGTTGCCTTCAACGTCTCTGAAGTGATAGCCGAAGTCGAGATCTCTTAATTCATCCAGTGTCATATTGCTGATGCGGCCCGCGCCATTGGATGTACGGTCCACATACGCATCATGGAAGACGACAATCTCTTCATCCTTGGTCATGCGCACATCAATTTCAAAGCCATCTACATTAAATTCTGAAGCTTTGTCGAATGCAGCGACAGTGTGTTCAGGTGCAAGCCCCATTCCCCCACGGTGTGCGAAAATATAGGGAGAACGATGTCTGAAGTATGGCTTGATATCACGGATATGAGTTTCCGACATCAGCTTTGTGCCGACCCATAGACCCCCGATAACTCCGCCGGCAACACCTACGGCTGTTAAAAGTCCTTTGAAACACTTGTTCATAATTCATTGCCTCCAGTAATAGATTCATTTTAAAACTGTTCATTAACATGGTATCATATCTTTATATAATTTTATAAGGCGGGGTATAATGCTTGAAAAGCGCATTGGCATATATATATATTTTAAACAAAATAAGTTTATACGACAATTGAAACGGCACGGCCACCTCATTTATGTTAATAAAGATAAGAAGTACTTACTATTATATATATACGAATCCGAGCTTTCTCAAACAATTAATACGCTGGAACAGCTTAAATATGTCAGAGAAGTCATCGTTTCCGAGTATCCTAACATCAGACGGGAGTACAGTACTGAAAACTATGAGGCGAAAGATTACCGTGTGATATAATTTTAATGCATCGGCGGAATTAAGTGATTCAGTCTTAATACGCCAGTGATATATTGATAAAATTGTTCACGTGCATAAAAATCTTCAGGGTCTATTGTAGAAAATTCAACGATGGGTATATCCTTTTCTTTACACCATTCATGAATAAGCGTGTACTTTCTCCCCTGGCCATCTTTGTAGGGGATACCCATATAGATGCTGTAAATCGCTTGAAAATTGCCGCGAACAGGCCGCATTACAAGCAGGAAAGTGGACTGGCTTGCATCTGTATGTAAAAAAATCGCTTTATCAATTCGCGTGTGGTTATGGCTGATGATTGCTTCCAGTTCGAAAACATCTCCATATCCTTCACCAAGCGTGATGAATTTTTGCATTCTTATCAACTCCCATTCATCATTTTAAACCAACCGATAGCGGAAAGAAAGAGGATTTAACAGTGAGAATCATCAGTGGAAAATATAAATCAAGAAAAATTGAAACATTAAATTCAAATGATACACGCCCGACAACCGATAAAGTCAGAGAAAATATCTTTAATATACTGGGAATGATTGAAGGGGATGTACTGGATTTATTTGCCGGCAGCGGTGCGCTTGGTTTGGAAGCACTCAGCCGTGGGGCGGATTCCGCAATGTTTATAGACGGTGCCAGAGACGCGACAGGTATTATAAGGAAAAATACCAAAGGCGTGGAAGAACGTGTGGAAATATTTAAAAATGATTATCGCCGTGCATTGAAAGCACTGGCAAAACGGGAAAAGAGTTTTGATCTGATCTTTCTGGATCCGCCGTACCATAAAGATATCGTACCGGCTGCTCTTGTGATAATTGATGAACTCGGTATACTGAAAGAAAATGGCCGCATAGTTGCAGAAACACATAAGGATGAAGTCTACCAATCTGTTCCTTATGAAAGTATCAAAGAAGCAGTCTACGGAACGATTAAAGTAAATGTACTTGTAAAGGAAGGGTAAAAATGGGAAGAATAGCAGTGTGCCCCGGGAGTTTTGATCCGATTACATATGGACACTTGGATATTATTGAAAGAACCAGCAAAATATTTGATACGGTGTATGTTTCAGTCCTGAAAAATTCGTCCAAAAAAGGGTTGTTCACCCCACAGGAACGCGTGGAACTAATCCAACAGGTGACAAAAGACCTGCCGAATGTCGAAGTCAGGGAATTCAATGGTCTGCTTATCGATTTCTGTCGTGAAATCGGTGCAAAATCAATAGTCAGAGGGCTTCGCGCAGTCAGTGACTTCGAATATGAAATGCAGCTGACTTCCATGAACCGCAAACTCGATAGTGACATTGAAACAATTTATATGATGACAAACAACAACTACTCATTTATATCCTCTTCAATTGTAAAGGAAGTGGCAAAATACGGCGGGAAGACAGAGGATGTCGTACCGCCGCTGGTTGAAGAAGCACTTAAAGCAAAATTTAATCTGAAATAAAAACCGGTGTATTAAAATCATTTCTATCTGATTTTGCGAATACGTTATAGATGTCTGTCGCCGCAATCTCCCGTTGAATGAAATTGCGGTTCTTACTGTTCACGTTTGTTATGATTTCTAAGCTGTCAGGCAGACTTTTCAAATATTTTTGTCCGGTTTTGTTCATCGCCAGTACACGCACTGCATCAGTCGGTGTATAGTTCTTCATTTTTTCTGCTTTAATATTGAGTAGTATAGAAATCATCAGGCGGTTGAGGCGCGTCCTTGTATACCGTTTTGTTTTCACATCGTTGATGAATGTCTCATAGGAATTATGATATCTTATTTTGGATTTGATCCTGTACTCGAGACCTTCTGTCATCATATAAATTTCACGCAGTTCTGCATGATCGCTGCGGTCGATGATCACTTTTAAAGTATCGAATATTTTTTCATTTGATAAAGGAGTGTTTGCCAGTATGTTCCGGGCAAGTAGTTCGGGCATATAGCGGACGGCTTCCTCCAGACGGTTTTCAACCAGTGCTTTTCTTAAACTTGTGGCACTTGAAAATCTGGATTCGGACAGATGTTCATCACTGTATTGATTGCCGAGCCTCTGGATGGTCAACGGTTTTATTTGCGAGTTCAAACTATCGATGGCTTTGATATAGGAGAGTCCCAGCGTATTATTGGAACCTTTAAATACCTCGCCTCCGATAGCTTTATTCACCGCTCTGGGATAGCTGTACCCTTCTTTCATCAACTCATTCATCTCATGTTGTATGTCGGTATCCTTCAGTTGAGTATAGACGCGTTCCAAGTCCTGGATATCGCCGGATTCGCTGCCAAACACAATATTAGTGCTGCCGAGCAGCTCTGCAATGTGAATGCCGCCTAAAGCAAAGTCATCAGCAAAGCTCACAGCATTAAAAACGGGAAGCTCTACAACTAAGTCGACATGTTTGACTGCAGCCTCTGCACGGGTAAATTTATCCGTAACAGCAATTTCCCCTCGCTGGGTAAAGTTACCGGACATTACTGCAATAACGACATCTGCGCCCGTCATTCTGCGAGATGCCTCGATGTGGTGGATATGCCCATTATGAAACGGGTTGTATTCGGTGATTAAAGATGTGATAATCATTTAAGAAACTCCTTTCCTGCGCAGTATAATTGTAACAGAAAACGCTGCAATTATAATGTGTTGTGTTAAGAAAATAACTTGACAGAAGACCTTGTTAACTGTACAATGTTTTTTGTGCTCATAAGAGGTGAAACTATATGAGATGGTCATTGACACAGCTGAAAAAATTCAGTAATGAAAGTATCGCTGTAAATGAAAAAATCCAGTTCAAAGAGATAACAGATCGAAAAGATGTGCTCAGCATCAATGAGACATCTGTCGAAGGTGAAATGCATGTCGGGTCAAGGCGCATCGGCATAAACCTCACTATCGATACGGTGGTTAATATGCTCGATAGCCGAACATCAGAAAATATCGAGGTTCCGCTACACATTGAATCCTATGAAGAATTTGATGAAGAGGCGGAGGAAACCGACGAATTGGATGAGAATGTTCATCCAGTGACCCACACTTTGGATTTGGAACCTGTAGTTCGTGAACTTATCGTGGTCAATCTTCCGAACGTTATAACAAAAAGTGATGCAGTACCTGCCGGTGGCAAAAACTGGTCCGTTATGACAGAGGATGAACTGGATGATGAGGAAGAACGAAAAGTGGATCCGAGACTATCAAAGCTACAGTCACTGCTAACAGAAAGTGACAATGAGAATAAGGAGGATTAAGACATGGCAGTACCTAAGAGAAGAACCTCAATTACACGCAAAAGAAAACGCCGTACGCACTTGAAACTTTCAGTGCCTGGTATGGTGGAATGCCCTAACTGCGGAGAGATGAAACTTTCTCACCGCGTATGCAAAGAATGTGGCAGCTATAAAGGTGAAGATGTCGTAGCCAACTAATTGGCAGGCGACGTAAAAGAGCCGTTGATGAAAACTCATCAACGGCTCTTTTCTGTATATCAAGCGATTATTCGTTCAGTACATAGCCTTTTGGATACCACACAAGTGGATCATCCGCCATATCGCGTTCTATATCATATTTAAGTGTTTCGAACCCGTGTCTTTCAAAAAACGGCCTGGCATTCTGACGGCTGATGGCCTTGATCGGCATATTGAACTGTTTGGCGTAATCAATCAGCTCACTTCCGAACCCTTTGCCGCGGTATTTCTCAAGTACTTCAAGTTTCCAAATGACCATGTAGTCCTGTGGTGGATCGAAAATCGGCTGATGTGTATCTTCTTTTTTATAAAGACACATGCGGGCAGCCAGGTTGTCGCCTACATAAATACCATAGAATGGCGAATCGATATCCGCATCCATCATATTCCCTTCAAGTTCTTTGGTCATTTGAAGTTCCTGCGCACCATATTCTCTGAATTTCTTAAAGTCATCTACTGTCTTGTAGTTAATTGCCAAGTGTTTTACTTCTACCATTTTCATTCTCTCCTTTGATATCATTATAGTATAGATCTTTGAAATCATTCAATTGTTTTATAAGCATATAATATTTATAATTAGGTTAGCATATTTTTTGAAGGAGATAAGTTATGGAAATCGAATGTATAGACTTCCAGCAGGATCGCTTTACAAAGCGTTTTGCACAGAAGGAGAAAGCGCTTATTAAATTTTACCAAAATCTATCCTACGATAAAGAAAGTATTGAAAAGGTAATTGAGAGACCGGTACATAGTCATACTGAAAAGCTTGCCGGCATTATAGAAGATGAAATGTCGAACTATGGTTTGAGTGAGGCCCAGTTAAATAATATAGAAAAATTGCGGAAAGGGCACCGCGTAATCATTGGCGGACAGCAGGCTGGGCTTTTTATGAGTCCGGCATACATTATGCATAAGATCATAACGCTTTTTGTTTTGACGGATGAAGTTAAAAAGGAGCATGGTTATGATGCTGTACCTGTCTTCTGGGTAGCGGGGGAAGACCATGATTTTGATGAAGTGAACCATACTCATATCTATGACCAGAATCATAGAAGAAGACGTAAAATCGCCTATAAACCCAATTTAAAAGTGCCGATGAGTCTTGGATTTTATAAATATGATAAAGAAGAGATGAAAAAGGTGTTGGACCAGATTATTGCCGGATGCGGGGATTCGGGTTTCCTTCATGAGAAAAAGGACAAGGTTGCCGGAATGATAGAATCAAATGAATATTGGACGGAACTTTTCCATGCCCTGGTGCATGATGCATTCAAAGAGGAAGGGCTGATCATATTCAATGCCCATTCAAAGGCGGTACGCGAGCTAGAGATTCCGATGTTCGAGGAAATGATTGAACGTCACAGCGAAATAGACAGCAGCTTCAGGGAGGGGCAGGAAGCTTTCGATAAAGAAGCGGGGATCGACAGAATGATCGAAACGGATACGAATGTCCATCTGTTTGCAGGATCGGAGTACACCCGCACTTTACTGACATTCGAGGACGGCAAGTTTATATCCGACGAAGCGCCGATGGATAAACAGGCCCTGCTGGATCGTCTGAAAACAACCCCGGAAACGTTCAGCAATAACGTTGTGACGAGACCGCTTATGCAGGAAATGCTGTTCAACACATTGATATTCGCAGGCGGAGGCGCTGAAGTCAAATACTGGGGTGAGCTCAATAGGGTGTTTGAAACAATCGATATACCGATGCCGATCATTTTGAAACGTATGGAAATCATTCACGAAGACACTAGACTCACCAAGCTGATGGACGAACACGGCTTGGGAATATCCCATGATATGCTGGATAAAGCAGATGAAACTAAAAATCAACTCCTGCAATCCCATACGGATGAATCACTGATTACCCAGGTGGATGAAATCGGTGAAAAACTCGAGATGGAGTATGAAACTCTGAAAAGCGGTGATGGGAGAGCACAGTATAAGCAGCTGATGGAAGCCAATATGAAGATGCACCAAAAGCAGCTGGACTACCTGAAGAGAAGGTACCAGCTGGAAGTTAAACGCAGCCTGAGGCGACAACTGAATGACTTGGATGAAGTGGTTGAGAAGTTGATGCCGAATGGTTCCCTTCAGGAGCGCATCTATCACCCTTGGATGTTCATGGAAAATACCCCCGCGCATCCCCCACTGAGTTATACGACAGAACTGACAATTATAAAAAGCCTGTAACAGCAACGTTTGCGGACAGTTTACTCCAATGTGTAAACTGTCTTTTTTATTGTCTGAAATTAAAATGGGCTGAATCACATTGAAATTGTGGTATGAAGTGGGGAGTTGTGGTAAATTATTTATAGAGGCGGAGGTGATGAATATGTTCATGGGAGAATTCAAACATCAGCTCGATACAAAAGGAAGAATGATTGTACCGAGTAAGTTTCGTGAAGAATTGAATGAGCAGTTCATCATCACTCGAGGTCTCGATAAATGTCTGTTCGGATATACATTGGATGAATGGGCGAAGATTGAAGAGAAAATGAAATCATTGCCGCTGACTAAAAAAGACGCAAGAAAATTTATGAGGTTGTTCTTTTCAGGCGCAACAGCTGTAGAGCTGGACAAACAGGGGAGAATCAACATCCCTCAAAATTTGCGTGATTATGCAGGATTGGCCAAAGAATGTACTATCATTGGTGTTTCCGGCCGAATCGAAATCTGGGACACGGATGAATGGAATACTTTCTATTCGGAATCCGAAGAGAACTTTGAAGATATTGCAGAAGATTTAATTGACTTTGACTTATAGGGTGTGAAGAAATGTTCAGACACGAAACCGTTCTATTGGAAGAAACAGTGGATGGACTCAATGTACATCCGGAAGGTATTTATGTGGATGCCACACTCGGCGGCGGCGGACATGCCGCGTATCTCCTCGATCAGCTTACGACGGGAAGACTCATCGCTTTTGACCAGGATGAAGTCGCCATCAAAAATGCTGAAGAGAGATTTAAAGGGCGGGAGAACCTTACATTAATCCGTTCCAACTTTGAAAACTTACAAGAAGAACTTGAAAATATAAACATACATAAGATTGACGGTATTTTGTATGACTTGGGCGTGTCGAGTCCGCAGCTTGACGTAACAGAACGCGGTTTCAGTCACTCCAAGGAAGCAAGGCTGGACATGCGAATGGACCAGAGCCGTGAACTCGATGCTTATGAGATAGTAAATAATTATTCATATGAGCAGCTAGTCGGCATTTTTTTTAGATACGGAGAAGAAAAATTTTCCAAAAGAATTGCCAGGGCGATCGAAAAGCTCAGGGCTGATGCTCCAATTGAAACAACTACAGAACTGACAGAGATTATCAAATCCCAAATTCCGCATAAATACAGAAGGACAGGCGGCCATCCGGCCAAGCGTGTTTTCCAGGCATTGCGCATCGCAGTAAACGATGAACTGGGTGTTTTTGAACGGTCCCTGGAGCAGGCCATCGACCTTCTGGATAAAGAAGGCAGAGTCTCTGTCATCACTTTCCATTCACTGGAAGACCGCATTTGTAAGCAGATGTTCATGGAATATGAAAAAGGTCCGGATTTACCCAGGAATATGCCGGTGATTCCCGAAGCATATCAGCCGATACTAAAACGTGTGAACCGAAAACCAATCATTGCAGATGAAGAGGCACTGGAAAACAACCCACGTGCACGCAGTGCTAAATTACGAATTGCAGAGAAACAGAAGTAGGGAGTGTTATTATGGCCGTAGAAAGTTATAGGCAAAATGTTCTACCTGAAACGAAGGTTGAGCCGAAGGTAAAAAAGAAATCAACAACGAGAACCAGAACCCGTGTTGTAAGTCTGAAAAGAGCAGAAACCCTGGTGTATTTGGCATTGATGGTTTTAATTGCGGCGGCTGCAATCTATGTGCTGTCTTTAAAAATGGATGCTTATGAACTTCAGACGCAAAAAACGCAGCTTGAGAGTGAAATTGAAATCAAAGAGGGCGAGATCAGCGAGCTTAACACAGAAGTGACGCATCTTGCTTCCTATGACAGAATATATGAAAAGGCAAACGAACTCGGACTCGATCTGAATAATGCAAATGTAAAGGTTGCTGAGAAGTATGGCAAGAATTAGATTTAAACTTGGCGATAAAACAAAAAGACTATCTGTCGGTGCGCTCCTAATTTATCTTGGTATAGGAGTGCTTTTTGTTTGCATATTTTGGCAATTCAGCTATTTAATGATTGTCAAAACTTTGGATGATGAAGACCTGGTAGCACATGGCCATGATAAATTTACACGATCCGCAGTAACTGAAGCGGAACGTGGCGAAATTACAGACAGGGACGGCAATGTCCTGGCAAGTGATATGGAATCCTATCGGCTGGCAGTGATTACCGACTCTGCTTATCCGAATCATGTCACGGACCCTAAAAAAGCGGCGGAAACCCTTGCCGGCGTGATTGATATGGAACAGAAAGATATAGAATCACGCATAAAAGAAGGTGTAGAAAAAGAGCAGTTCCAAGTGGAGTTCGGCCAGGAAGGCAGAGATCTCTCATATAACCAGAAGAAAACTTTGGAGGATTCGGGAATTTCGGGTCTTATCTTTATTGCGGAAACGAAACGTTTCTATCCAAATGGAGACTTTGCCTCACACCTTATAGGCTATGCTGAAGAAACCGAAGGAAGTGAGCAGCTGAAAGGACAGATGGGGCTTGAGCGCGCATATAATGATGTTCTAAGTGGTCAGGACGGCTCTGTAAACTATACACAGGACCTTTGGGGATATATCGTTCCGAATACCGATACTGTAAAACCGCCGAAGGACGGAACGAATATGAAACTGACGATTGATTCCACCATCCAGCTCTATCTGGAGGAGTCACTTGATACGATGCAGGAGCATTTCGAACCGGAGGAACTTTTTGCTGTTGTGGCAGATGCGGAAACCGGAGAGATATTGGCCAGTGGCCAGAGACCTTCATTCAACCCGAGGACACGGGAAGGGTTTGGCAACAGCTGGCTGAATATGCTCTATCAGTATTCATTTGAACCAGGCTCTACATTCAAGGTGTTCGGTCTGGCTGCCGCAATCGCAGAAGGGGTCTATGAGCCGGATGCAACATACGAATCAGGTTCCTATGATGTCAACGGACATACGATCTACGACTGGGAGAAAGAAGGGTGGGGTGAAATCACCTACAACCAGGGTATGCAGTATTCATCCAATGCACTGATGATGCTTCTGCAGGATAAAGTCGGGGAGGACAAGATGCTCGAGTATTACAAAAAATTCGGGTTCGGTGAACCGACTGGCTCAGAATTCCCGAATGAGCCCTCAGGCATCATGGCATGGGATAATGAACTGCAGCGGAAAACAACATCATTCGGTCAGACTTCCACCGTTACACCGATACAGGTAATCCAGGGTATGACTGCCATACTTAACGGCGGCAAGATGAAAAAACCATATGTTGTCGATGAAATTTCCGATCCGGAGACAGGAGAAGTGATCCATGACGGCAAAGAGACCGTCGTACGCCAGGTCATTTCAGAAGAAGCGGCAGATAAGACGCAGGAAGAAATCAACACTCTGGTCGGCGGTTCAGAAGACCATAACTCCCAGTATCTGCTGGACGATTATGAAGTAGCCGGCAAATCCGGTACTGCACAGATCATCGATCCCGAGGGCGGCGGCTATATGGACGGCGATTATGAATTTCTGACCTCATTTCTCGGATACGCCCCGGAAGATGATCCTGAAGTCATCATCTACTACGGCATCAAGCTTGCAAGTAAAAATAAATCCGACACATGGGATTATGGCGTCATGCATGGATTTAATCCACTGATGGAACGGACGTTGAAATACCTGGAAGTGGAAGAGGCAGGTGACGGTACCGGCGGAGAAGCGGTTGAAGTCGGAGACTATACCGGCCAGGAAATTTCAGAAGCAGAACCTGCAGCCAAAGAGACGATACAGACGATCATTATTGGTGATGGAGAAAAGATTGTAGACCATTATCCGAAAAATGATACACTGTTGCCATATGATACATTTTTTGTGAAAACGGATGGTGAGCAGTTAATGCCGGGACTCAAAGGACTGTCGAAACGGGAAGTGCTGATGTTCGGTGAATTCATGGGCATCGACGTTTCTGTAAAAGGCGAGGGATTTGTTCAGAAACAATCTATAGATCCGGGTACAGCCATCACTGACGAGACGGCTTTAGAAATCACACTGTCGTCTAATGACCCCAACGATTAGAGGAGGACATCATGTTTAATATATTACCATTATCAATTTTAGGACTGGCTGCGTTTATACTCACCGCAGTGCTCGTGCCGGTTTGTATCCCGATTTTAAAACGCATGAAATTTGGCCAGTCTATCAGAAAAGAAGGACCCGAGAGTCATCAGGTAAAGACAGGCACGCCGACAATGGGCGGTCTGACTTACCTGCTTCCGGTACTCGTACTTGCACTTATATCACTGTTTTTTGTTGATGATTCATATAAGATGCTCGTGCTGATAATAGTGACAGTCGGTTTTGGACTGATTGGATTTATCGATGATTATATTATTGTCGTTAAGAAAGACAATAGGGGTCTGACTTCAAAACAGAAGTTTTTAGCTCAGATCCTGGTATCTGTCATCGTATATTTCATCATGGCATTCGCAATTCCCGACATCGCATCCAGTGTACACATTCCGGGGACGGATTTTTATATTCCACTCGGTGTTTTATTTATCCTGTGGATTGTCTTCTGGCAGGTTGGCTTTTCCAATGCTGTGAACCTGACGGATGGATTGGATGGTCTTGCGACCGGTCTTTCAATCATTGCATTCGGAAGCTTTTTAGCCATCGCATTGATGCGCGGGGAAATGGAGATTGCGCTTTTCCTTGTCATCATGGTGGGTGCGCTGGCAGGATTCCTGATTTATAATAAATACCCTGCAAAACTCTTCATGGGAGATACAGGTTCGCTTGCACTCGGCGGGATTATTGCGACGGTTTCAATCATGCTGAATGACAGTCTGCTGCTCCTGCTCATCGGTATTGTTTTTGTCATTGAAACAGCGTCAGTTATGCTGCAGGTTGCTTCATTTAAAATGACTGGGAAACGTATTTTCAAAATGACGCCGATCCACCACCACTTTGAGCTTGTTGGCTGGAGTGAATGGAAAATTGTAGTCGTCTTCTGGCTGACCGGAGCAGCAGCTGGTGCACTCGGTGTTATGTTGGGGGCAATGTAAATGGAAACGTATGATGGTTTTAAAAATAAACGTGTCATTGTTTTAGGCTATGGCAGAAGCGGCAGAAGTGCGGTTTCTGCATTGGTGGCTCTTGGCGCTCATGTGGTTTTAACGACAAATGAAGTGATTTCGGATGAGCGCGTAAGGCAGACGATGAAAGGGTGGGGCGTTGAGATCGTAGACGGACACCATCCGGCAAGCCTTTTGAATGACGCGGAACTCATCGTTAAAAATCCGGGAATTCCATACGAAATCGATTTTTTACAGGAAGCATCAAAAAGGGGCATTCCAATCATGACCGAAGTGGAGATAGCCTATCATATTTCAGAAGCACCGATCATCGGGATCACAGGAACGAACGGTAAAACGACAGTCACGCATCTGATCGGGGAAATGCTGGAACGATCCGGGCTGAATCCCATACTTTGCGGTAACATCGGTTACCCTGCAACAAGTGCCGCCAAAGAGGCGGGGGGAGACAGTATTCTCGTAATGGAGCTTTCGTCATTTCAACTTATGGGAGTTTATGAATTCAAACCTGATACGGCAGTCATTACAAATATTTACGAAGCGCATATTGACTATCATGGTTCCGTTGAAGCGTATGAGGCTGCAAAGCTCAATCTGCTCAGGAATATGGATGAAACGGATAAATTGATCTTCAATGGTATGCAAAAGGAAAAACTTGAAAAACTGGATCATGCCATTAACACGGAATATTTCTCGATTGAAAGTGAAGCAAGCGCCTGTATAAAAGAAGGCATGATCACATATAAGGATACTCCGCTTATTCCTGTGGATGATGTGAAATTAATGGGCGGCCATAACCATGAGAATATGCTTGCTGCCATACTTGCAGCAAAAGCGCATGGTGCCACAGACGAAGCAATTATAAAAACGCTGAGTGAATTCGGGGGTATTCCGCATCGTATGGAGTACCTGGGCACGCATAAAGGAGCAGCCTACTATAATGATTCAAAAGCGACGAATAATTTAGCGACATCATTTGCTTTGAGAAGCTTTAAAACGCCGGTGATCTGGGTTGCAGGCGGATTGGACAGGGGACAATCACTGGATAATTTGATTCCTCAGATGACCAGAGTAAGGATGATCATTACTTTTGGCGAGACAAAAGAAAAATTCATTGAATTGGCAAAAGAAACACGTAAGGAAGTAGTTAGTGCAGAAAACCCTTTTGATGCGATTCAGGTGGCGGCGGAAATAAGTGAGCTGGGGGATACGGTATTATTCTCACCCGCATGTGCAAGCTGGGATCAGTATAAAGATTACGAAGCACGCGGAGATCACTTTAAAGAAGGATTCAGCATTTTAGAAAATTAAAGTCAGGTGGTGAGCTGATGAAAGAGCGTCCGGATATTGATGATCTGAAAAAGAAGTTAAAAGGTGAAAACCAAAGCGAAAATAATGCGCAGGAAAGTGATGATATGCTTCGGGCGCGACTTAAAGGCAGTCCGGAGTCCGATCACGGGGATGAAGTTAAAAATGAAGCCCCGGATAATATAGACGGACCGGGCCGGCAAACACCTGAAGGATCATATGCGAAACCAGCTGAAGAAATTTTGGAAGAGTTGCCATCTGAACCGGAGGAACAGGAAATTGGTGAAGAAACCGGCAATGACGACGAGGGCATAGAAACGTTTACCAGAGACGGCAAAACTATTTCTGTCGATACTGCTTCCCAAAGCAACAGCTCTGCCGAAACTGCAGGTGTTAAACAGGCACATAGAGATAAGGGGGCTGGAAACCCATTTAAAAAGAAAGCCGGGAGGCCGAAACCCAAAAAGAAAAGGGAACCTTTCAAGACACACTTAAAAAAACCTAAACGTGTTCAAGTGTGTACCAACCTTATCCTTCTATCTCTTCTGTTTCTTGGAGTTCTGGTGTGGTATGTCTTCTCAAGTGCCAGCTCTGTTAAAGAAATCAGCATTGCAGGCAACAGTCTGATCAGCGATGAAGAGATTGCCGACCGTCTGCAGTTTGCAGATGGGGATAAGATGTTCAGCATCGACATAAGCCGTGCTGAAGAAAACATCTCCTTGCTGCCGGCAGTAGAGGACGTTGAAGTGAAAAGGTCCTGGTGGAACGGTGTGGATGTGAATATATCCGAATACCGTGCGCTGGGGTATGTCACCAATGAAAGCAGCTATTATCCGGTGCTCGAGAATGCGAGAGTGCTCCGCGGATATCCTGCGGCACCTAAAGCGGCGCCAATCCTCCATTACTTTGAAGGAGAGGAATTTGACGCAATTGTTTCCAGCCTGAGCGAAATCGAACCCTCAATACTGGATGGAATATCCGAAATCTACTACCGCCCATCTGAGCAATCTTCAACCAGGATCCATATGTTCATGAATGATGGTCAGGAGATTGTGGCGGATTACCGTACAATCGATGATAAGATGAATCATTACATCGGAATGCGCAATGAAATCGGAGACAGTACAGCCGGCGTGATCGACCTGGAAATCGGCAGCAGCTTCCTGCCATATGAAAGCGCAGAGGCCCAGGATATCAAACAGGGGATTTACGAAACACCTGTACAGGCCCAATATATAGAGGACGTCAGTGGCTCGCTCGGGGATGTTAAGAGTGTGTTATCTGATTTCGGGGACGGGGAAGAGTGACTCCCCGTCCATTTTTTTACTGGACTATTCCGAGTAAATAGTTCACAATATGGAAGGTATAATGTAAACTATATGTATAGAAAACTGAAAAAGCTTGCTAGGAGGCAGACGAGTTGAAGGAACATTACTATGTTGCCCTTGATATCGGTTCTACCAGTGTCAAAGCAGTGGTCGGCGAAAAGTTCCATGATGGTGTAAACGTCATCGGTACCGGTCAGACCTTCACTGATGGGATATCAAAAGGGATGATCAAAGATTTTGAACTGGCAAGAAATGCTATTAAAGATACTATTAAAAAGGCCAAGATTTCATCTGGAGTTGAAATAGATGAAGTCTTTCTTAAAATGCCGATAACTGATACGGAGTTCAAGAACGGAGAAGAAGAGCTTCGTTTTGGAGGCAACTCCACAGAAATTAACGGAGAGCACATCGAAGAACTGCTCGAAACACTCAGAGAGAAAGAAATGCACAGTGATAAAGAGGTCATCACTGTGTATCCAAATTACTTTAAAGTAGATGACCTGCATGAAGTGGCCGATCCTAAAGAGATGATGGCAACACAGTCACTTTCTGTGAATGCGGGCATTATTCTTATAAACCGCACTTTATTAATGAATGCGGTTAAATGTGTCGAAGATTCAGGACTCACTGTGCTGGATGTATATTCCGACGCTGTAAACTATCAGCATATCCTCAGTGAATCGGAAGTCGAACTTGGCGGTGTTGTCATCGATATCGGTGCCGACCTGACACAGTTCGGCTACTACGAACGCGGTTCGTTGGAATTTGCGGGAAGTCTGCCTGTGGGCGGCAACCATATTACAAACGACCTCTCAGAAGCATTCAATACACCATTTGATACCGCAGAGAAAGTGAAGCAGCAATACGGACATGCGTTTTTCGACCTTGCTTCCGATGAAGATATTGTCAGACTGCCTCAAAGGGACGGAGAACCGGATATTGAAGTGACACCGAAAGACCTTGCAGATATCATTGAGCTCAGACTCGAAGAGATGCTGCTTGATGTATTCACGGCGCTGCAGGACGCGCGGATCACCAAAGTGAGCGGCGGATTTGTCGTTACAGGCGGTACTGTCAATCTGCTTGGAGTAAAAGAATTGATGCAGGACTTGGTATCTGAAAAAATAAGGATCCATATACCGAAACAGATGGGCGCAAGAAAACCTGAATACTCCAGTGTTATTTCTACTATATCCAGTGGAATTATGTTTGATGAGCTTCTTGAATATGTTACAATTGATAATTATGAGACGGAGCCTGAAGAAGCTGTGGAAGAAGCACCTGCTGAGGACTCCGGAAGCTTCTTTACGGGACTTTTCAATAAGCGTAAAGAGAACAATGCTCGTCAGATGGAAGAGGAGACCACTCAGTATTCGTATGAAGGTGAGAATACAGATGCATCTTCAAACGATGAAGAATACTCCGACTATGCTTATGATGAAGACCGTTCGGACGAACCTGTTACGAAAAAGGATGAAGAAACAAAACGCCCGAACGAACCGAAGGACTACCGTGGATATATGAAGAAGCTATTTAAAAATCTATTTGAGTAAGATGAATGACTGGGAGGAAAAATAAAATGTTAGAATTTGAACAAGGTTTCAACCATATGGCTTCATTGAAAGTCATCGGTGTAGGTGGCGGCGGTAACAACGCCGTAAACCGTATGATTGATGACGGAATACAAAATGTTGAGTTCATTGCAATCAACACGGATGGACAGGCATTGAATCTTTCAAAAGCTGAAGCTAAAATCCAGATCGGTGAAAAGCTGACTCGCGGACTTGGTGCAGGAGCGAATCCTGATATCGGTAAAAAAGCAGCTGAAGAATCCCGCGAACAGATCGAAGATGCGATCCAGGGTGCCGACATGGTGTTCGTTACTGCTGGTATGGGCGGCGGCACAGGTACCGGAGCGGCTCCGGTAGTTGCTAAAATCGCCAAAGAGATGGGCGCACTGACAGTAGGTGTCGTTACGAGACCATTCTCATTTGAAGGCAGAAAGCGCCAGACTCAGGCGGCAGCCGGTGTAGATGCCATGAAGGCTGCTGTGGATACACTTATTGTCATTCCGAACGACAGACTTCTTGATATCGTGGATAAATCCACACCGATGATGGAAGCGTTCAAAGAAGCGGATAACGTACTTCGCCAAGGTGTACAAGGTATTTCCGACCTTATCGCTGTAAGCGGTGAAGTCAATCTTGACTTTGCAGACATTAAGACAATCATGACAAACCAAGGTTCTGCGCTGATGGGCATCGGTGTATCCAGCGGTGAAAACCGTGCGATAGAAGCGGCTAAAAAAGCCATTTCAAGTCCGTTGCTTGAAACGTCAATCGTAGGGGCGCAAGGGGTGCTGATGAACATTACCGGCGGGGAATCACTATCACTGTTCGAAGCACAGGAATCAGCAGACATTGTACAGGACGCTGCAGACGAAGATGTAAACATGATCTTCGGTACAGTAATCAATCCTGAACTTGAAGATGAAATCGTGGTTACTGTAATCGCTACTGGTTTCAATGAAAAATCAGTCAACAGAACTCCGGAAAGAGAAGAGAAGAGAGACTCTGTCTCCTACCCGACTTCACAAAGAGTCGAAGACACACCGGCGTCACGTCCAGCGCGCGAAGTGGAAAGAAATACTTCTGACGATAAGGATGACGATTACGAAGTGCCGACATTCCTTAGAAACCGTTCAAGACGCAGACGATAGAATAGGACTTAAGTCAGAAAGGCACGCCTTTCTGACTTATTTTTTGAGGTGCAGCTATGTATATGGAAGACCATCATCATTACGTCGGTTTAGAAACACGCGATGTATTACTTGGATATACTAAAAGAACGGACGGCGGGAGCGATTATCCCGAAGACAGTTTTAATATGGCACTCTATATCGGAGATGACATTAAAAATGTCCATGCGCATCAAAACGCTTTAGCGATGGAGATTGGTATTGATCCGGATAATTGGGTGTTGCCTGTCCAGAAACATGGCGGAAATATCCGCGCAGTATCAAAACAGGATGCAGGTACAAACATACGTGGACTGACAGATTCACTTCATAATGTGGACGGGATTTATACATATGACCGTGATCTGCTTCTTACAATGAATTTTGCTGACTGTGTCCCCGTATATATGTGGAGCAGGAAAAACAGCTTTACTGCACTTGCACATGCAGGCTGGCGGGGCACATCCCACAATATTACCGGCAGTCTGGCTAAAAAGTATGATGGTGACCTCAGGGATTTGGAAGTTGTCGTTGGTGTGAGCATCAACGGCTCCTGTTATACCGTTGATGATAAAGTGATCAACGCACTGCGTGCAGCCGGTCTGCCGGCTGATGCTGTCAACGAACATGATGAAGGTTACGATCTGGATCTTAAAGCTGTTAATAGACATCAAGCGATCATGGCCGGTGTAAGTCCGGATTCAGTCCATGTCACTGAAATCGGCACCGAGGACTTGGATAGGTTCTTCTCGTTCCGTCTGGAAGCAGGTGAAACGGGCCGTGCCCTTGCATTCATCGGGAGGAAATCAGAAAATGATCAAAGATAATTACACACGTATTAAAGAAAAGATCGGAGATGCCGCAACACTCATAGCCGTAACAAAATACCATACTGCAGAACAGGCAGTGGAGGCTTATGAAGCGGGTGTCCGGCATTTTGGTGAAAACCGGCCGGAAGGTTTCTTAGAAAAGAAAAAAGCGCTGCCTGAAGATGCAATTGTACATTTCATAGGGACGCTGCAGTCCCGTAAGGTGAAACAGATCATAGATGACATGCATTATCTGCATTCACTGGATCGTGAATCAGTTGCCAAAAAAATTGAACAATACAGTGAACATACTGTAAAATGCTTTATACAAGTCAATGTATCCGGTGAGGACTCGAAGCACGGACTCACACCCGAAGAAGTCCCTGAATTTCTGGAACGCCTGTCAAAGTATAAGAAGGTTGAGGTTATCGGTCTGATGACCATGGCTCCCAATACTGATGACAGATCACTTATTTCTGATGTGTTCAGAAAATTATCCGAGCTGAAAGATGAGCTCGCAGAAAACAATCATGATAACATACAAATTAAAGAGCTCAGCATGGGAATGAGCAATGATTACGATGTAGCACTGGAGTACGGTGCCACTTTCGTCCGAGTCGGGAGTAAAATTATGGGAAGCAGGTGAATGCCATGGCCATCAAAAAATTTTTCAAAGATATTTTTGTAGTGGAATATGAAGAAGAAGCGCCTTCTGAAACTGCGGAAACCCAAGCAAAACAGCCGCAGCAAAATTCAAAAGTAACAAGTCTGGAACAGTCTGCCAAAAGACGTCCAGAACCGTTGAAAACAAATAAACCTGAAGAGAGTAAGCAGCCGAAGGACGAAAAGAAAGCTCAGACAAATGTGGCGGGTGGCATTCGTGGTCCTGAAAGAAGAAAATCAGGTGCCAAGCGCCAGGAGAAAGAGAAAAAGACAATCAGGAACGAGAAGGAGACGACGTTGATGAGTGCAGAAGCGAACAATACAAAAGTTTGTCTTTTTGAACCAAGAGTATTTTCGGAAACACAGGATATCGCTGATGAGTTAAAGCATGAACGTGCAACACTGGTTAATTTATCCAAGGTGGATCATGGTCCGAAAAAGCGTATTGTAGATTTTCTGAGCGGAACGGTTTATGCACTGGATGGTGACATACAAAAAGTCGGAAGTGATATCTTTTTGTGTACTCCCAATAGTGTCGGCGTCGAAGGAGAAATCAGCGGAGAAAAAGATCAGACAGATGAATTTTAAGGAGAATTAGTTTGGATAATCAATTAATCATAGAAATACTGTTATTTATAAGACAGTTCATTAATACAGTTTTCCCTATTTTCACATGGGGATTAATTATATATATTTTGAGTTCATGGCTGCCCGCACTTAGAGAATCTAAATTTGGTCAAATACTTGGTAAAATTTACGAGCCTATTTTAGAGCCGGTCAGAAAACTGATTCCACCACTTGGCGGAGTGCTCGATCTTTCACCAATTATTTTAATTATTGGTTTGAACCTATTCCGACAAGGATTAAATGCTATTTTCGCTGCGATCATTACAGCGCTGGTATAAAATGAAGGTTTCACCCATATTGGACGTCTGCCGGAATGACAACTTTTTTAATTGTGTCGTTTCGGTAGGCGTCTATCGTTTTTTGTATGGTAATATAAAGATATAGTGTTAAACACGGAGGATGGATGATGAAGGATATTTATCAGCATTTCAGAAAAGAGGAACAGGAAAAGATCACAATGTTTAATGGCCGATTTGAAATCGCCGAGAGGGATTACTATCCGGTGCTCCTGGATTTCCTCGATCCGAGAGAGCGTAAAATTGTTGAAAGTCTTTCGGGGTCTTATCCTGAAGTCCGTGTGGAATTTTACGGCGGCGGCGGTAAAAACCGTGAAAGGCAGAGGGGGATGATCATTCCTGAGATGCTTGAAGTGAGCAAGGATGATTTTGATGTGCTGGTATATGAGATAGACTACCCGGATAAGTTTGTCACATTGAACCACCGGAATGTACTCGGCGCGGTAATGAATCTCGGTTTGGATCGTTCACTGATTGGGGATATCGTAGCTTTGGATACAATTCAGATTGCGATTGCCAGGCCGTATGCACCAATGTTTGAACAGTCACTCACCAGAATAAAAAATGCCCCCGTCACTTTAAGGGAAATTCCACACGAAGCATTCGTGGACGCAGAAGATGACGGGAGGCCGATGGTCATTTTATCCTCCTCCTTCAGACTGGACACAATCGTATCGGAAGTCATTAATGAAGGCAGAGCCAAATCCAAATCCCGTGTTGAAAAAAGCAAAGTGAAAGTAAATCATTCGATTGTTACCGATCCATCCTTTATAATGGAGACCGGTGATATCGTGTCGGTCAGGCATTTTGGAAGGTTTCGCATAAATTCACTGATTGCAGAAACCAGAAAAGGGAAATACCGCTTAGAGGTTAGACTCTACAGAGACGGGTAAACAAAAGTTGAGGTGAAGGTTATGGACAGAGAAGAAGCGGTGAACAAAAAGTTCGCAACAGTATACCGCGGTCTGGATGAAAAAGAAGTGCGTGCGCATTTACGCCGGCTTCAGGGTGAAGTGGAAGCCCGTGATGAGAAAATCGCGCAGCTCGAGGGCATGCTGGATGACCGTGAAGAAAACCTGAACAGTTTCAGAAATGTGGAAACAAGTATCAATGAAGCAATACTGACCGCACAGCGTGCAGGCGATGAAACAAAGCGTGTGGCCAAAGACAGGGCAGATGAAATCATATCAGGCGCAACAGCGGAAAGGGAACGCATCATCGAAGACGGACTCACACGGGCCCGCCATATAGCCTCCCAGACCGAAGATATGAAACGGCAGTCCAAAATATTCAGGGCCAGATTCAAGATGCTGGTTGAAGCACAGCTTGATCTTCTAAAGTCGGATGATTGGGATTATTTACTTGATTTCGATAAAAATCAGGAACACCGCGTGGATGATATAGTGGACCAGGAATCAAAACCTGAAGAATGACATATTGACGGATGGACAGATATTTAGCATAATAATAGTATTGTTAGAAATGCAGATGTCATTTAGTGATAAAAGCGACCGGGGGATGGTGAAAGCTCCGGCTTTTAATGACGGTGCTGATATCACTAATGATGTATTTTAAATATATTAGCTGAGTGGACTCAAAACCTGAGTCAATTAGGGTGGTACCGCGGATGTTGATTCGCCCCTGTTGACCTCGGGTCTGAGTCTTTTTTATTATCATCAATTAATAAAAGGAGTTAAGGAAAATGGACTACAAAGAAACGCTATTGATGCCCAAAACGAAATTTAAAATGCGCGGTGGACTTGTTAACAAGGAACCACAGATGCAAGAAGAATGGCGCAATAATAATCTGTATGAAAAGAAACTTAAATTAAATGAAGGTAACACACCCTATGTACTGCATGATGGACCGCCGTACGCCAATGGTTCGCTTCACATGGGGCATGCTTTGAATAAAATCATCAAGGATATCATCATCAGAAACAAACAGATGCGCGGCTACTACGCACCTTATGTGCCCGGCTGGGATACCCATGGTCTGCCGATCGAGCAGGCTCTGACTAATAAAGGCATAGACCGTAAGAGTATGTCTATCGAAGAATTCAGAAATAAATGTATCGAATTTGCCAACACACAGATCGACCAGCAGCGTGAAGGTTTCAAGCGCATGGGGATTGATGGTGAATGGGATAACCCTTATTTGACTTATAAACCGGAATTTGAAGCGGCGCAGATTCGTGTCTTAAAAGATATGGTTGAAAAAGGATTGATCTATAAAGGGAAAAAACCAATTTACTGGTCCCCTGTAAGCGAATCTTCATTGGCTGAAGCAGAACTTGAATATAAAGATAAGCGTTCACCGTCCATTTATGTCGGCTTTGATGTAGATGACGGCAAAGGTATCGTCGAACCTGGAGTTCAAATCGTCATCTGGACAACAACACCGTGGACAATTCCTTCGAACCTTGCTGTTGCGGTTCATCCTGAACTCAACTACGTGCAGTTCAACTACGAGGGTAAAGAATATATCGTTGCAGAAGGGTTGCTTGATTCCTACTGTGAAGACGTTGATCTGGATAAAGAGAAAATAACACGCACTAAAGAATTTAAAGGGTCTGAACTCGAATATATTACGACAAAACATCCATTGTTTGACCGCACAAGCCTGGTTATTCTTGGTGATCATGTAACGTTGGACGGCGGCACAGGCTGTGTCCATACAGCACCCGGCCATGGTGATGATGACTTCATTGTCGGTCAAAAATATGATTTGGGCGTTCTGAGTCCGGTGGATGACAAAGGTGTGTTTACTGAAGAGGCCGGCAAGTATGAAGGTCTGTTCTATGATAAAGCCAATAAAGTAATCACTGAAGACTTGGATGCGAATGGCGCACTCATCAACATGAGTTTCATCACACACTCCTATCCGCATGACTGGAGATCCAAGACACCCGTTATTTTCCGTGCGACGCCACAATGGTTTGCGTCAATTAAAAACGTTCGTCAGGATATTATCGATGCACTGGATGACACTAAATTCCAGGTGGAATGGAACCGTAGGCGTATGTCCAATATGATCCAGAATCGCGGCGACTGGGTAATTTCCCGTCAGCGTGTCTGGGGTGTGCCGCTTCCATTCTTCTATGCTGAAAACGGCGAAGAAATCATTGATGTCGAAGTGATTGAACGTGTTGCACAGTTATTTGAAGAACATGGTTCAAACATATGGTTCGAATGGGACGCAGAAGATCTGCTGCCTGAGGGCTATACACACGAAGGTTCACCAAACGGAGAATTCACTAAGGAAACGGATATCATGGATGTCTGGTTCGACTCCGGTTCAACACATCGCGGTGTGCTCGGAACACGGGATTATCTGACATATCCGGCGGATCTTTATTTTGAAGGTTCCGACCAATACCGCGGCTGGTTCAACTCTTCCATCATCACGAGCGTGGCGACGCGCGGCATTGCTCCGTATAAAGAGCTGCTCAGCCATGGGTTCGTCATGGACGGACAGGGCAAGAAGATGTCCAAATCTGTCGGCAACGTCATTCTGCCTGAAAAAGTGATGAAACAGATGGGTGCAGACATCATCCGTCTATGGGTCATGTCTTCAGACTTTGAAGAGGATGTAAGGATTTCCGATGACATCCTCAAGCAGGTTTCCGAAGTGTACCGCAAAGTTAGAAACACATTCAGATTCCTTCTTGGCAACGTTGCAGATTTCAATCCTTCAGAAGATGCGATTGCCTATGAAGATATGATGGAAGTGGACCAGTTCATGGTTCAGCGCTTTAATGAGATGGTCAATCTGATGCGCGACTGCTATGACAGATATGACTATGTTTCCATGTACCAGTCATTACAGAACTTCATCAACGTAGACCTGTCGAACTTCTACCTCGACTACGGCAAAGATATTCTTTATATCGAGAAGGAAAATGCACATATCAGACGCAGCATGCAGACAGTGCTGTACAAGATTGTAACCGAACTGAACAGACTCCTCGCTCCTGTGCTTGTGCACACGGCAGAAGAGATTCATCAGCATACACCATACGTTGAACAGGAAAGTGTCCATTTGGAATACCTGCCTGAAGAAGCGGAAGTGGATACTGCACTTGTGAACAAATGGAAACAGTTCATGGCTGTCCGTGACGATGTATTCAAAGCACTTGAAGTGGCCAGAAATGAAAAAGTGATCGGCAAATCCCTTGAAGCAAAAGTTTATGTGACGCAGCCTGAGGGACTAAGCTTCGAAGACATCAACGGCAAGCTGGAACAGCTCTTTATCGTCTCCCAGGTGGAAGTGGTGGACGCGCTTGAGGATGGTACTGAATATGACACTGCCACTGTCAACGTGGAACATGCTGAAGGGACACGCTGTGAACGCTGCTGGAATTACTCTACAGCCGAATCGATCCACGAGGGCGACGATGATATCTGTCCAAGATGTCGTGAAGTTGTCGATGCACTGTAGGAGGCACTTATGAAATCCTACAGACTCATTCCTATGGCGGTCCTTGCCATATTCCTGCTCGGACTCGATCAGTTAACCAAATATCTAGTTGTTCAGAATATGGAAGAAGGGGAGTCCATTCCGGTTTTAGGGAAGTATTTGGCAATCACTTCCCACCGGAACAGCGGAGCGGCATGGGGCATGCTCCAGGGACAGATGATTTTCTTCTACATCGTTACCGTGATCGTCCTTGCCATTTTAGTCTACGTATATTTTAAAGAAGCAAAGAATAATCTATTATTACAGATTGCGATTGTGATGCTGATTGCCGGTTCTATCGGCAACTTCATCGATCGCATACTATTTCAAGAAGTTGTGGATTTTGTTGATGTACTCTTAATCTTCTATGATTTTCCAATCTTCAATATTGCTGATAGTGCGCTCACTGTTGGTGTGATATTGATGCTCGTGGAATTCTTCTTTATGGGAAAAGGTGAGAAAGATGCAGGAAATTAAAGTATCTGCAGAAGAGAACGGTCTCAGAATCGACCGTTTTCTTGCAGAAATTATACCGAATACGTCACGCAGCGATATGCAGGGACGGATTAAAGCAGGCATAGTCCTTGTAAACGGTATTGAAGTGAAACCCAATTATAAAGTGAAAACAGATGACCTGGTCGAGGTTCAGGAAAGGGAACTTGTCGAAAGCGATATTGTTCCGGAGGACCTTAACCTTAATATTATTTATGAAGATGCGCATGTGGCAGTCGTTGAGAAGCCGAAGGGGATGGTAGTCCACCCGGCGGCGGGACATACATCCGGCACACTGGTCAACGGACTGATGCACCAGCTGGATAACTTGTCCGGTATAAACGGTGAGCTCCGCCCGGGAATCGTGCACCGGATCGATAAAGACACGAGCGGCCTGCTCATGGTCGCCAAAGATGATGTAACGCACAGAGGACTTGTCGACCAGCTCGTTGATAAGTCGGTGACCCGGAAATATACCGCTTTGGTGCATGGTGAGATTCCGCACGATAAAGGGACGATCGAAGCACCGATCGGAAGAAATCCGAAAGAACGTCAGGCGATGGCTGTGGTGGATAAAGGAAAAGAAGCTGTGACACACTTTAACGTTCTTGACCGCTATGAAGGGTTCACGCTCGTCGAATGTATTCTGGAGACGGGCCGTACCCACCAGATCCGTGTCCATATGAAATACATCGGTTATCCGTTGGCGGGGGACCCCAAGTATGGCCAGAGGAAGACGCTGGATACAGACGGACAGATGCTGCATGCAGGGACGATCGGCTTCATCCATCCGGCAACAGAGGAATATATGGAGTTTGACTCCATGCTGCCGGACGCATTTGAGGATGTACTGGCTGAACTTAAACCAATAAATTCATAAGTGCTTGACTTTATAATATATAAAGCATAGACTGTTATAGAAAAGTGAATATTAAATGTCTTTAAAAGGAGTCCCGTGAGGCTCCAAAGACATGATATGGACGGGATGCAGCAGGCCTTGGGGCCGGACTGCACAGTTTTTTGGATACGTGTATACTCATGTCTTTGGACATGAGTATTTTTTTATACAAAAATTTAATCAGAGGTGTTTTTAAAATGAAAAGAAGAACGATTCTGGATGATGCACATATTTCCAGATCACTGACCCGCATGTCACATGAAATCCTTGAACGCAACAAAGGGACGGAGGGGCTCGTATTTTTAGGCGTTAAAACAAGGGGGGAATTTTTAGCGGATCGCCTCCAGCAGAAAGTGGAAGAAATAGATGGCGTGAAAATTCCGACGGGCACGCTCGATATTACCGCTTACCGTGATGATAAATCATCCGAAACGGAATCTCTGGAAGAAGCGATAAATATTGATATCCCCCTGAATGACCGGCATGTCATCATCGTCGATGACGTTCTGTACACCGGCCGCACAATCCGGGCGGCGATGGATGCAATATTGAACCAGGTACGGCCATCCAAAATTTCACTCGCTGTTCTGATTGACCGGGGGCACAGAGAACTTCCAATCCGTGCGGATTACGTCGGGAAAAACATTCCCACAGCACAGGACGAGAAAATCAACGTTTATCTGGCAGAGCACGACGATATCAATGAAGTAGTCATCAGCGAATAACAGGAGGATTTAATCATGGAAGACAATCATGCCAATGAAGAGGTTTATAAAAGATCGGTGGAGCCGGTTCTTGATGTAAATGAAAAACCGAAAGCAAGCCAGTGGCTCCTCCTGAGTTCGCAGCACTTATTTGCCATGTTCGGGGCGACGGTACTAGTTCCTTTCCTGACAGGATTGCCGGTTTCGGCAGCGCTCATTGCAAGCGGGGTTGGGACACTGCTTTATATCCTTATTACAAAGGGACAGATTCCGGCATATCTCGGTTCGAGTTTTGCATTCATTCTGCCGATTACAATTGCACTGGGTGCAAATAGTCTGGGGGAAGTGCTGACCGCACTGTTCTTCAGCGGTGTCCTCTATGTGCTCATCGGTCTGGTCATCAGGATATTCGGCACCAGATGGCTGATGCATCTCCTGCCTCCAGTTGTTGTTGGCCCGGTCATCATGGTGATCGGTCTCGGTCTTGCACCGGTGGCGGTGGATATGGCGATGTACACGGATTCGGGCAATCAGGAAGGCTACAGTATGACTTATATATTTGTCGCCTTCATTACATTGACAATTACAATACTCGCCTCTGTTTTCCTGCGCGGGGTGTTGGGATTGATTCCCATCCTGATCGGTATCATCGGCGGATATATCACAGCGGTGATTATGGGCATCGTTGACTTTACACAAATCAGGGAGACAGGGTGGTTCCACTCGCCGGATATACATATGCCGCTCCTTTCCTATGACCCTTCAATCAATCTTGGATTGCTGATCGTAATGCTGCCGATTGTTTTTGTCACAGTCAGTGAACATATCGGTCACCAGGTGGTCATCAACAAAGTTGTAGGGCGCAACTTTTTCAAAAATCCCGGGCTTCACCGTTCGCTGATCGGGGACGGGGTGGCAACGATGTTTGCCAGCATGATCGGCGGACCGCCGACAACGACCTACGGTGAAAATATCGGCGTACTTGCAATCACAAGAATCTTCAGCGTATGGGTCATCGGTGGCGCGGCAGTACTTGCAATCATACTCGGTTTCGTCGGCAAGTTCACAGCAGTGGTGCAGAGTATTCCTTCCCCGGTCATGGGCGGAGTTTCCATACTGCTGTTCGGTATCATTGCAGCCAGCGGCCTCCGGATGCTGATCGACGCGCAGATCAACCTGGATTCGAAAAGAAATCTAAGCATCGCTTCCGTCATTCTGGTCATCGGAATCGGCAAAGCCCATCTGGACTTTACGATTGGGAAAATACCTTTCAATCTGGAAGGGATGGCACTCGCGGCACTCGCAGGAATCATATTGAACGCAATTTTGCCTGATGATAAGGAGGAGCCGGTAGAAAATGGATGATTTACTGTCAATGGATTTCTTATCTGAGGAAGAGATCATGCGCATCATCAAAAGAGCATTGGAAATGAAAGCGGGAAACTTTAAGCCTTTTGAAAACAGGAAGTACATCGCCAACCTTTTTTTCGAGAATTCGACAAGAACGAAAACAAGTTTTGAAATGGCCGAATCCAGATTGGGAATCACCTCGGTGCCATTCGATGTGAATTACAGTTCTGTTTCCAAAGGGGAAACGCTGTATGACACGTGCAAGACGATAGAAGCTCTGGGATGTGATGCGCTGGTCATCCGGCATTCGGAAACAGAGTATTACGGACAGCTGGTCGGTCTCGGCATTCCGGTGATCAATGCAGGCGACGGCAGCGGATCGCATCCAACGCAATCCCTGCTGGACCTGATGACCATATACGATAAGTTCGGCACTTTTAAAAATTTGAATATTGTCATCGCAGGCGATATCGTCCACAGCAGAGTGGCACACAGCAACCAGCAGGCGCTCGCAAGACTCGGTGCGAACGTCCGGTTCTCAGCACCAAAAGAATGGGTCGACCACTCGATGGGAGTCCCATATGTGGACCTGGACGAAGCGCTGGGAGAAGCGGATGTCATCATGCTGCTGAGAGTGCAGCATGAACGGCATGATGTCGCTGCAAGATTTACTAAGGAAGCCTACAACAAAGATTACGGCATGAACCCTGAACGCTACAGCCGGATGAAAGCGGGAGCGATCATCATGCATCCCGCGCCGGTAAACCGGGGAGTGGAAATATCCGAAGAATTGGTCGAGAGCGAGAAATCAGTGATTTTTGAACAGATGAGCAATGGTGTCTTTGCACGCATGAGTGTACTGCAAGAAATACTAGGGAGTGTGGAATGAATGAGTTTGCTTTTGAAAAATGGAATGGTTTTGGAAAACAATGAACAAGTACAAAAAGATGTACTCATCAAAGACGGCAGGATTGCCGGTATAGCACCGAATATTGAGACGCATGCAGATGAAACGATTGATCTTGGCGGAAAACTCGTTACCCCGGGGTTCGTGGATGTCCACGTCCATCTGAGAGAGCCGGGTGGCGAGCATAAGGAAACAATCGAAACCGGCACGCTTGCAGCGGCAAGAGGCGGATTTACTGCAGTGTGTCCAATGCCGAATACACGCCCCGTTCCTGATAATGTGGAAACGATGAACACCGTCCAGGCACGTATAAAAGAAACGGCACATGTAAAAGTGCTGCCCTATGCTTCCATTACAACACGCCAGCTCGGACGTGAATTGGTCGACTTTGAAGGATTGAAGCGTGCCGGCGCATTTGCATTTACTGACGACGGTGTCGGTGTACAAAGTGCTGATATGATGCTCCGGGCAATGTATGAAGGGGCGAAAACCGGCATGCCGATCGTGGCGCACACAGAAGAAAATACACTGATACACGGCGGTGCCATCCATGAAGGGAAAACGAGTGAAAAACTTGGTATTCCCGGTATTCCTGCAGTGACGGAATCGGTTCATATTGCACGGGATATCCTCCTTGCAGAAGCGGCAGGCTGCCACTACCATGTCTGCCACGTAAGTACGAAAGAGAGTGTCCGCGTCATCCGGGATGCAAAGCGCGCCGGTATCCGTGTAACTGCAGAAGTCACGCCCCACCACCTGGTTCTTGATGAAGAGGACATTACAGAACGCAATCCGAATTTCAAAATGAACCCGCCGCTGAGAGCGCCGGAAGACCGTGAGGCACTCATTGAAGGACTGGTTGATGGTACAATTGACTGCATCGCAACAGACCATGCCCCGCACGCTGAAGAAGAGAAGGCGGTAGGCATGGAGACGGCACCATTTGGTATTACGGGCAGTGAAAATGCATTCCAGCTGCTTTACACGAAACTTGTTAAAACGGGTGTATTCACACTGCAGCAGCTGATCGACTGGATAACAATCAAGCCTTCCGAAGTGTTCGGGCTCAATATGGGCGTACTCGCCGAAGGGCTTGATGCAGACGTCACTGTGATCGACCTTGATAAACAATATACACTCGATAAAAATGAGTTTTACAGCAAAGCAAGAAACACTCCATTTGACGGGGAACAGTTTGAAGCTGATATTTACATGACAATTGTGAACGGCGAAGTTGCATACAAGGAGGAAAAATAATGCTTACAGAGAAAAGATATCTAGTACTGGAAGACGGAACGGTTTATGAAGGATACAAATTCGGCGGTGACCGCACTGCAGAAGGGGAACTTGTATTCAACACTGCAATGACAGGCGCCCAGGAAATCATCACGGATCTTTCCTATACCGATCAGATTATTACATTCAGCTATCCCCTGATCGGCAACACCGGTGTGAACACCGAAGATAATGAAACACTGCTGCCTTCGGCACGAGGAGTCGTTGTAAGGGAAGCGTGCAATGAACCTTCCAACTTCCGAGCAGCAGAATCGTTGGATTCTTTTCTGAAGAGACATGATATACCGGGTATCAGCGGTGTGGACACGAGAAGCATCACAAGAAAAATCCGTGATAAAGGGGTTTTGAAAGCGGTCATGACCGATGATGAAAACCACGATGAATTGATTGAGCTGCTGCAGACAGCCAGCTTCAGGACAGATCAGGTAAAACGCGTATCCACAAAATCCCCTTATATTTCAACGGGGCCTGGGCATCGCGTTGTACTAATCGACTATGGTAAGAAAGAAAACATCGTGAGATCACTCAATGCACTGGACTGTGATGTAACGGTCGTCCCTCATAACACAACTGCAGAAGAAATTTTAAGAATGCGTCCGGACGGCGTGATGCTGTCCAACGGGCCAGGCAACCCTGAAGATGTGGAAGCCGGCATCCGTACGGTGAAAAATCTGATCGGCAAAGTGCCTTTATTCGGCATATGCCTCGGACATCAGCTCATCGGCCTTGCATGTGGTGCGAAGACATTCAAGATGAAGTTCGGCCATAGGGGAAGCAACCAGCCGGTTATCAACCTGGCAACAGGAAAGGTTGAAATCACGGCACAGAACCACGGTTTTGCGATTGACGGGGAAACGCTTAACAGCACCGGACTCGAGATCACGCATACAGCGCTTAATGACAAGACGGTGGAAGGCATCAGACACATAAAGCATCCGGTATTTTCCGTACAGTATCATCCGGAAGCGTCTGCCGGCCCTCACGATTCAGAGTATCTTTTCGGTGAATTTGTAAATATGATGGAAATTGAAAAGGAGGCTAACAATGCCTAAACGCACAGATATCAAAACAATCATGGTAATAGGCAGCGGGCCGATCATCATCGGCCAGGCAGCAGAATTCGACTATGCAGGTACGCAGGCGTGTCTCGCACTCAGAGAAGAAGGGTACCGCGTCATTTTGGTAAACTCAAATCCGGCAACGATCATGACAGATAAAGAAATTGCGGATGTGGTCTACATAGAACCGCTGACACCGGATTTCCTGTCCAGAATCATCCGCAAAGAACAGCCGGATGCACTCCTGCCGACTCTCGGCGGCCAGGTGGGGCTGAACATGGCGGTTGAACTCGATGGACTGGGCGTCCTTGAGGAGAATAATGTCGAATTGCTGGGAACAAAACTCGATTCCATCAAACAGGCTGAAGACCGTGATCTGTTCAGACAACTCATGAACCAGATGGAAGTACCGGTACCGGAATCCGACATTATCACTACTGTCGATCAGGCGTATGACTTTAAAGAGAGAGTCGGCTATCCGTTCATAGTGCGTCCGGCATTTACGATGGGCGGCACCGGCGGCGGCATATGCTACAACGATGCCGATCTGAAGGAGATCGTCGCAAACGGCCTGAAATACTCGCCGGTCAACCAATGTCTGGTGGAGAAATCCATCGCCGGATTCAAAGAGATCGAATACGAAGTGATGCGTGATTCAAACGACAATGCCATCGTGGTATGTAACATGGAAAACATCGATCCGGTGGGTATCCATACCGGTGACTCGATTGTTGTGGCGCCGACACAGACTTTAACCGATAAGGAAAACCAGATGCTCCGTGATGTGTCGCTTAACGTCATCCGCGAACTCGGCATCGAGGGTGGATGCAACGTACAGCTTGCACTCGATCCGGATTCCTTTGACTACTACATCATTGAAGTGAATCCGAGGGTATCCCGTTCTTCTGCGCTTGCATCCAAGGCGACAGGCTATCCGATCGCCAAACTCGCAGCGAAGATTGCGGTTGGCTTGACGTTGGATGAGATGATCAATCCTGTCACTGAAACGAGCTATGCGGCATTTGAACCGACAATCGACTATGTTGTTTCAAAAATACCGCGCTTTCCGTTCGATAAGTTTGAAAAAGGAGAACGCAAACTCGGTACACAGATGAAAGCGACAGGAGAAGTCATGGCCATCGGACGCACTTATGAAGAATCACTGTTGAAAGCGATCCGTTCATTGGAGTATGGTGTTCACCATCTGGGACTTCCCAACGGCGATGACTTCAATCTTGATTTCATCGTTCAAATGATCAAAGAACAAAGTGATGAAAGATTATTCTACATCGGTGAGGCATTGAGACGCGATGTTTCCATGGAAGAAATACATGAATGGACAATGATCGACATGTTCTTCCTGAGAAAATTCAAGCACATCATCGATATCGAACATGAATTGAAAGCAAATGCCGAATCCATTGACCATCTGAAATGGGCGAAAACTTATGGTTTCAGTGACAGGGTCATCAGCCATCGCTGGAATATGGAAACATCGGAAGTGTTCCAAATCCGTAAAGACAATGGCATCATGCCGGTTTATAAAATGGTGGATACCTGTGCTGCGGAATTTGAATCCGCGACACCTTATTTCTACGGAACTTATGAATTTGAAAATGAATCGGTCAGAAGTGACAGAGAAAAAATCATCGTGCTCGGCAGCGGACCGATCCGTATCGGACAGGGGGTTGAGTTCGACTATGCGACCGTCCACGCAGTATGGGCAATCCAGGAAGCGGGGTATGAAGCGATCATCGTCAACAACAACCCGGAAACAGTATCTACAGACTTCTCGATTTCCGATAAACTTTATTTCGAACCATTGACGCATGAAGATGTGATGAACATCATAGAGCACGAACAGCCAAAGGGTGTGGTTGTACAGTTCGGCGGACAGACAGCGATCAACCTGGCGGATAAACTTGAGAATGATGGTGTGAAGATTTTGGGTACGACACTCGATGATCTGGACAGGGCTGAAAACAGAAAGCGTTTTGAACAGCTCCTGCGTGACATCGATGTACCGCAGCCGCTCGGTAAAACGGCAACCAACGAAGAAGAGGCAATCGCAAATGCAGAATACATCGGTTATCCGGTACTCGTCCGTCCCAGCTATGTGCTCGGCGGCCGTGCGATGGAGATCGTATATAACGAAACTGAACTTAAAAACTACATGAGGGACGCAGTGAAAGCATCTCCGGAACATCCGGTATTGATCGACCGTTACCTGGTAGGTAAGGAAATAGAAGTCGATGCAATCAGTGACGGGGAGAAAGTGATCATCCCCGGAATAATGGAACATATCGAACGTGCAGGGGTTCACTCCGGTGACTCGATCGCGGTGTATCCGCCTGTCACTCTGACAGATGAGGAGATCGATACGCTGAGGGAATATACGGAGAGACTGGCACTCGGACTCAATACGGTCGGTCTGATCAATATCCAGTATGTATTGTCCAAAGGGAATATCTATGTGCTTGAAGTGAACCCGAGGGCAAGCCGTACGGTGCCGTTCATGAGCAAAATCACTGAAATTCCAATGGCGAACCTGGCGATGAAAGCCATTTTAGGAGTGAAACTGGAAGACACTGGGTATCCGCTCGGACTTGCACCATTCAAAGAAGGCTACCATGTAAAAGCACCGGTATTCAGTTTCAGTAAACTGAAAAATGTTGATATCACGCTTGGCCCTGAAATGAAATCAACAGGCGAAGTCATGGGGAAAGATATGAGTCTCAACAAAGCGCTGTATAAAGCACTTGTTGCAAGCGGCCTGGAAGTGAAAGACCATGGCACCGTACTCATTACAGTTGCGGACAAAGACAAAGAAGAAGCGGTCGATCTCGCATCCAGGTTATCCCAGTGCGGCTATCGTCTGATGGCAACAGAGGGGACCGGAGAGGTTTTAAAAGCGCATGGCATACCGTTTGTTACAGTGGATAAAGTGGGTGCTGGAGAAACAAGTCTGTTGCGCGCGATTCAGAGCGGCAGTGTGCAGCTTGTTTTCAACACAATGACTAAAGGGAAACAAGTGGAAAGAGATGGCTTCCGCATCAGAAGAGAGTCTGTTGAGAACGGCATTCCATGTCTGACATCACTCGATACTGCACGTACACTTGTGGAAGTGATCGAAAGCATGACATTCAATATGGAAAAAATGTAGGTGAGAGAATGAAAAATCTGATGAACATTAAGAGTCAAAAGCAGATTGCGGATCGCATCTATGAAATGGTGCTGGAAGGAGATATCACTTCCAGCATGAAAACACCGGGGCAGTTTGTGCATGTCAGAATCGCAGATTCAACGGAACATGTATTGAGAAGGCCGATTTCCATTGCAGATATCGACTACGATCGCTCACAATTTACAATTGTTTACCGTGCTGAAGGAGCGGGCACGAAAAAGATATCCACACTCACAGCAGGGGATACGCTTGATATTCTTTCGCCGCTTGGCAATGGTTATCCGCTGGAACAAAATGACCATGTACTGATTGTAGGCGGGGGGATCGGTGTTCCGCCTCTTTACGAGCTTTCTAAACGTTTAAATCAGATGGGTGTCAAAACGACACACGTACTTGGCTTCAACTCAAAAAAAGATGTCTTTTATGAAGATAAATTTAAAGCACTAGGAGAGACACATGTCGCAACGGCGGATGGATCATACGGCACTGAAGGATTTGTCACTGATGTGATCAGAAATTTAAAAGATGAGCATGATATCTTTTATGCCTGTGGGCCTAAAGTGATGTTGAAAGTCTTAAGTGAAACAATGAATCTGGACGGCTATATCTCACTCGAAGAACGAATGGGATGCGGTTTTGGCGTGTGTTATGCCTGCGTATGCGAAACAGCCCGCGGGGATTACATCAAACTGTGTACAGAAGGACCAGTATTCAGAAAAGGGGAGATTGTTCTGTGAACAGCGAAAGACTCAAAATAAAGCTGCCCGGTCTCGAATTGAAGAACCCGGTCATGCCGGCATCGGGCTGCTTCAGCTTTGGCGAGGAGTTTTCGAAGCTTTATGATCTCTCCGGTCTCGGCGCCATCATGATCAAAGCGGCAACACATGAAGCGCGCATCGGCAATCCTACACCGCGTGTAGCAGAAACTGCGAGCGGGATGCTCAATGCAATCGGGCTGCAAAACCCGGGTGTCGATCATATTATTGAACATGAGCTGAAGTTTCTTGAAAATTATGATGTGCCGATCATTGCGAATGTTGCCGGCACAGCAATCGAAGACTATAGAATTGTAGCGGATAAAATTTCCAAAGCGAAAAATGTAAAAGCGATTGAACTGAATATTTCATGCCCGAACGTCAAAGAAGGCGGCATCCAGTTTGGTACCGACCCTGATACTGCGAGACGCCTGACCGCAGCAGTGAAAGAAGTTTCAGATGTGCCCGTCTACGTTAAATTATCACCAAATGTAACGAATATAACAGAAATGGCTAAAAGTGTCGCGGATGTTGCAGATGGATTGACGATGATCAACACGCTTGTCGGGATGAGATTGGGGAATGATGGCAAGCCGCTCATTTCCAATATTACAGGCGGACTCAGCGGCCCGGCGATCAAGCCGGTCAGTCTGAACATGATCTATCAGGTGCGCCAGCATCTGCCGGATATCCCAATCATCGGTATGGGCGGCATTGCCAGTGCCGATGATATCTTAGATTATATTTCTGTCGGTGCGGATGCGGTGGCGGTGGGAACACTGAACTTTACGAATCCATATATCTGTCCGGAACTGATCCGGGACCTCGATGAAAAAGTGGCAGAGATGGGCCTGGATCATTTGCATGACCTGAAAGGCCGCGCATATAAAACAATATAGGGGAGTGGCTTCTAATGAAGAGACCGATTATTGCACTTGATTTTGGCACGATGAAAGAAGTAAAGCAGTTTCTGAGCCAATTCAATGAACCATTGTTCGTCAAAGTGGGCATGGAACTTTATTTGCAGAATGGGCCGGACATTATAAGAGAAATCCGTGAGATGGGGCACGATATCTTCCTGGATTTGAAGCTGTATGATATTCCAAACACAGTAGGTAAAGCGATGGAGGGGCTCGGAAAACTTGATGTTCAAATGACGAATGTTCATGCCCAGGGCGGAAGTGCGATGATGAAGCGGGCTTTGGAATCATTTAAGGACGGCAATCCGGATGGTACTTTAATCGCAGTCACACAGCTCACTTCAATGAATGACTCGAATGTAAAAGAAGAACAGAAATCCAATCTCACTTTGGAGGACAGCGTGAAACATTATGCTCTGCTGGCTAAACATGCCGGACTTGACGGTGTCGTATCCTCGCCGCTTGAATCAGAAATGATTCATGAATATTGTGGAGATGACTTTTTAACGATTACACCGGGAATCAGATTGCAGGAAGATTCCAAAGATGATCAGATCCGTGTTGTCACACCGGCAATTGCGAATCAGCTCGGCACAGATTATATCGTGGTGGGCCGCTCAATAACGAAAGCGGCTGATCCTGTAGAAAAATACAGAATGGTGCAAGTAATGTGGGAAAGCGGGGACGAATTGGCATGAAAGAAAGAATTGCAGAAATACTTCTTGATATAAACGCAGTGGAATTAAGACCGGAGGATCCATTTACATGGTCAAGCGGAATCATTTCACCGATATACTGTGATAACAGGAAAGTCATCGGGGATGTTAAAGCACGTGAAGAAATAGCGGATGCATTTACAGAGCTGATTAAAAAGCATGCACCGGACACAGAAATCATAGCAGGAACATCCACTGCGGGTATTCCCCATGCGGCATATATCAGCGAACGGATGAATCTGCCAATGTGCTACGTCCGTGGATCGAAGAAAAAGCATGGCAAAGGGAATCAGATCGAAGGTGCGGACGTTGCCGGTAAAAAGGTGGTTGTGATCGAAGACCTTATTTCAACAGGCGGTTCCAGCCTGGAAGCGGCCGAAGCATTGAAGGAAAATGGTGGTGACGTGTTAAATGTCATTGCGATTTTCACTTACGGCATTAAAAAAGCGGATCAGGCTTTTGAGGGAGCAAAATTATCTTTTCATACGTTGAGTGATTTGGATGCATTGCTTGATGTAAGTACAAAAAAAGGGACACTGACAGACGGACAAAGAGAAACCATCATTGAATTCAAAAACAATTTATAGACAAAAAAGCGACTCAAAATGAGTCGCTTTTTTATTCGAGTGAATTAATTTACACACCGAAGATCATATCGTTGATGATTTTTGCTTCCTGTTCAATCTGTGTACTTTCCAATGATACATAAAGTTTGATTTTCGGCTCTGTACCTGAAGGTCTCAGGGCAATCCATCCATCTTTGAAGTGTAGTTTGATCACATTTGCTTTAGGGAGATCAATATTTTCTGTCTTACCGCCTTTATCTCTTCTCTTTTGTTCCAAGAAATCCTCTACGAGAATGACCTCTCTTCTGCCGATTTCCTGTGGTGTATTCTTTCTGAACTGGCTCATTATCTCATCAATATTTTCTTTGCCGCTTGTCCCTTCAAATGTATGACTGTACAATACTTCCATTATGCGGCCGTATTCACTGTAAATCTCTTCAAGCGCATCTACGAGTGTCCGGCCGTTATTTTTAAGTTCTGAAGCCATTGCGACAACATACGGCACAACCTGGATGGCATCTTTATCCCTTACGAACGGTTCAAGCAGATAACCGTAACTTTCTTCATATCCCAATACGAATTTCTTTTTATCATCGTTTTCCATCGCTTTTATCTGTTCACCGATATATTTGAATCCTGTCAGCACTTCAATCATTTCCCCGCCATTGGCTTCAGTGATTTTGCGGCCCAGATCACTCGTTACGATGGATTTGATGATTACAGGTTTTTTGTCTTTTCCTTTTTGAATCCTATGATTTAATAGTAATATACCAATCTGGTTCCCATTTAAGTGTACATATTCTTTTTCATGTTTTACGACGATACCCATTCTGTCTGCATCGGGATCTGTGGCAATCAGCAGATCTGCACCGATTTTTTGTCCAAGTGTTTTCGCTTTATCGAAAGCTTCCGGACTTTCAGGGTTCGGTGATGCTGTGGTAGGGAAGTCTCCATCAGGAACACATTGGTCTTCCACAAGCGAATAATTTTTGAATCCGAGCGTATCAAGGAGTTCCGGAACAATCGGTACACTTGTTCCATGAAGACTTGAGAAAACGATGGATAGATCTGATTCAGGGATGTCACCAATAAATTCAGTGACATGATCTCTATAGCTTTGTTCCATCTCTTCAGTGACATATTGAATGATGCTATCCTCGACACCTTCATCAAAATCTTTACTTTCAATGGTGAAGATATCCTCGATTGCATTAATTTTTTCACTGAGATGGGCAGCCGGTTCATCGATCAGTTGCGCTCCGTCCGCACCATACACTTTAATGCCGTTGTACTCAGGCGGATTATGACTCGCTGTAATCATCACACCAAGTGAGGCATCGTATTCCCGGACAAAAAATGATAGCTCCGGCGTTGAAGTATATTGCTTTGTAACTTTTACGGAGACGCCATTTTGCGCGAGTACGGATGCCATTGTCTGTGAAAATTCCGGAGAGAAATGCCTGGTATCAAACCCGATTACAACAAGCGGATTTTCTTCCTCTTTTAATGAATGTGCAAGGCCAAGTGCAACTTTTTCAACAGTATAACGGTTCAGCCTGTTGGGTCCGAGACCGATTTTTCCTCTGATTCCAGCTGTTCCAAAAGAGAGTGTTGATGCGAATGCATCTTCTTTCTCAGTTTCACTTAATGAATCATAATCCCCTGAATCTATAAAGCTGTTTTCAATATGTGCTTCCCACTGTTTTCTATCCATTGAGTCCACGCTCCTCGATATTAGTAAATTCACTGCCGGTTTTTGTCAGTATCGCAACTTCATAACCCTTGATATAGAAGCTGTTTCGATATACTGCCTCGTCCACATTTCTTTGATTGGAAATCTTGATTTTATACGATCCTTCATTTCCGAATGAAAGTTCCGCTGATGTCTCTGTAGGATTGATCATGATGATGAAATCACTGTCCTCATGGTTAATTCTAACACCAAAAACATTGGAAAGATGATCAAAAGTTAAGAGAGTTATCGCTTTTTCTATAGAATTTTTATCTTTTAATTTAAAGACAGGTTCACTCTTGCGGAAATTTATGAGTGATTTCACAAATTCAATATTATCCTGATACTTGGCACGGCGGTTCCAATCCATTCTGTTTAACATGTCGCTTAAGTTATACGTATTACCATGACCGAATTTAGTTCTAAAAAACTCCTGTCCTGCATGTAAAAACGGGGTGCCGAAGGACAGCAGAACGAGAGCGGTTGCCAGCTGGTGCTGGCTTTCCAGTACATACTGGCGTTTTCCCGAAGAATATCTCAGCCGGTCATACAATGTATGGTTATCGTGAACCTCTACATAGTTTACACTCATGGCGGCCGAGTATTCATCAAAGAATCCAGTGAACATTTTACGGATGCTGTCAATACCGGTACCCTCACTATTTACATACCCTTTTGCCATCAGCTCAAAATTACTTCCTTTAATTGCATCTCTGAAATGGTCATTAAAGAAGTGGACCGTCGGGATGCGGCTTTTGAACTCAGGCAGTGTTTTCTTAGAGTAATCCAGGGCGGTTGGAAGGTCCCAGCCCTCACCGAGCAGCAGAATTTCCCGATCAATCTCTTTCACCAGCTTTTCAATCCCCTGCATCGTTTCTATATCGATCGCACCCATAAGATCGAACCGGTATCCATCTACTCTGTAGTAGTCCAGCCAGAAAGAGATTGTATCGATAATAAACCGCCGTGCCATTAATTTTTCGGAAGCGAAGTCATTTCCGACGCCTGTGCCGTTGGACAGGGATAAATCATCGTTATGTCTGAAATAGTACCCCGGCACGAGTTTCTCAAAACTTGAATTTTCTATTTCGTATACATGATTGAGCACGACATCAAGGATGACTTTCATTCCATTTTTATGCAGTGTTTCTATCAGTTGCTGCAGTTCAAGGATACGGGTGATTGGATTTTTGGGATCTGTAGAATAACTGCCTTCCGGCACCATGAAGAACTTGGGATCGTATCCCCAGTTATAACTCTTGCTGATGTTAAGTTCATCGACGGTCAGGAAATCATTTACAGGCATCAATTCGACATGTGTGATACCGAGTTCTGCCAAATAGTTGAGACCGCTGGATAAACCATGCTTCGTGAATGCTTGCTTCGTCATGCCTAAATATTTGCCGCGCCATTCCTTTTTTACGCCACTGTTTGGATGGATGGTCATATCCCGGATATGTGTTTCATAGATAATCGCTTCATCGTTAGGAATCTCGGGGACAGGATGTTCTCTGAATCCCGGGTTAATTCGATCAAAATCGATTACCATTGCTTCTTTGGAGTTTGCAGAGATCCCTTTTACATAAGGGTCGATTACGGCATGTGTTACATCGTTGTGACTGACTTCATAATGATAATATTTGTCGTGACAATCTTCATTTATGGAGATTTCAAAATAGCCGTTAATCTTCTTCATTTTGAAATATTCATCCTCCAGTACAAGATGGCACTCAATTGCTGTTGGTGCAAATGCCCTGAATACTGTTTTTTCTTTACTGTAAATCGGTCCCATTTGGACACTGGTCGAATATTTCAAATCAAACTCGATTGAATGCACATACCTGCCCATGAGCAGGGGGTATGTCATTCCGTTATATTCGATAAATGTATAGGCATCCAAATCAATATCCTTTAAAAATCTCAACCGGATGCAATTATTGGAAATGACGAGATTTTTACGTTCCAATGGACTGTTGTTTTGAACCACTCTGATTTCTTCATGTACCAGCTCATGGTTATCAAATGGTGTCACTGTGATTTCATTCGGGGAATCAAGATAAGCTTTAAGCATAATTTCCTCCATTTTCATGTTTGGAATGATATATTTTAAAAATATAGATTAATATTAATTTTGAGAAAATAAATAAAAGTTAATAATTTTGCATGCATAAGTTGTATACTGGGAATAAGGGTACAACTATAGTATACCCGAAAGGGGTAGATTTTTTGAGTAAAGATAATTTCAACCTTGATAAATATTTGTTTCATCAGGGGACGCATTTTAAAGCATATGAATTTCTCGGGGCCCATCGTGAATCAGACGGCAGTGTCCGTTTCATAACATGGGCTCCAAAAGCCGATCATGTTCAGCTTGCATGTAATCTGAATGGATTTTCCGGTTCTGATATGGATTTTGAACCGCTGGGTGGGGATGGTTTGTGGATCTACAGAACAAATCAGTTATCTGTAGGAGAAACATATAAGTATCGGATCCACTTTAACGGCACTTCCCACCTAAAGGCGGATCCCTATGGATTTTATCATGAAAAGCGTCCAGATACAGCGAGCATCATTCATGTGGATGATTTTGAATTCACAGATGAAAACTGGTTGAAAAGACGTCAAAAATCCAATATTTATAAATCTCCGATCAGTATCTATGAAATGCATCTGGGCACATGGATGAAGCATCCGGTTACTGATACTGAAGGCATGTCAGATGATGAGGTGACTGATTTAGCACATTATTCCTACAGGGAAGCAGCAAAAGCACTCATTCCTTATTTAAAAGAAATGAACTATACCCATGTAGAATTCCTTCCGCTCACTGAGTATCCTTTTGATTTATCGTGGGGTTACCAGGTGACCGGGTATTTTTCAGCCACGAGCCGTTACGGCCATCCGGAAGATCTGAAATTTCTAATCAATGAATTGCACAAAGCGGATATCGGCGTAATCATGGATTATGTCCCTGCTCATTTCTGCAAGGATGACCATGGCTTGAGAATGTTTGATGGCACGCCGACATATGAACATCCGGACGAAAGAATTGCGGATAAAAGGCAGTGGGGCACTCTGACTTTTGACTATGGCAGACCGGAAGTCCAATCGTTCCTTGTATCCGCGGCAATGTACTGGTTCAGGGAGTTCCATATCGATGGGCTGAGGATAGATGCTGTACACAGCATGATCGATTTGAACTTTGAAAATCATGAACCTCATGAAAAGATATATAACAGTGAAGGGACAGAAACCAATACGGCAGGTGTTGAATTCCTGAAGAAGTTAAACACGGTCGTATTTGACTACGACTCATCATTATTGATGATGGCCGAAGATTCCTCTGATGTTCCTATGGTGACATCACCTGTAAGTGAAGGCGGCCTTGGGTTCAACTTTAAATGGGATCTTGGATGGATGCATGACCGGCTGAGCTATATGGACAAAGACTTCAGTCACCGGGACTACTTCCATAACCGCATGACATTCTCTCTCGCATATAAATACAATGAAAACTTTGTATTGCCGTTGTCCCATGACGAAGTGGTCCATGGAAAAAAATCCATAGTCGGAAAAATGTATGGTGATCAGTGGCAGCAATTTGCCCAGGCGAGACTGTTGTACGGCAACCAGATGTCAGAACCGGGAAAACAGCTTTTATTCATGGGACAGGAAATTGGAATGTACCATGAATGGAAAGATAAAGAGCAGGTGGATTGGCATCTGTTGGACTATTCCTATCATCAAAACCTAAAGAAATATGTCCAGGACCTCAATCATTTTTATAAGAGTCATCCTGAGTTTTATAAATCAGATTACGACCCGGATGGATTCCGCTGGCTGGTAGTCGATGACACTGAACATTCAATATTCAGCTACGCGAGACAGACGGATGAAAAACTTAAAATCTGCATATTGAATTACAGGCCGGATGTATATCATGATTTCAAAATACCTGTACCTGAGCCGGGCACCTACCGGGAAGTCTTCAACAGTGACAGCGCAAAATATTCCGGGTCCGACGTAATCAATGATGGCCAGCATTTCAGTTTTGATGAAAGACACATCAGGGAAGAGCAGCATATAAAAGTGACTGTGGCACCTTTGGCATTTCAGGTATTTGAAATTGAAACCAATTCCGATGGAGGTAGTAAAAATGACATCTAAAGTTGTAGCGATGCTTTTAGCAGGGGGTAAGGGAACCAGACTGGGAGAGCTTACAAAAGATTTGGCAAAACCGGCAGTTCCCTTTGGCGGTAAATATAGAATTATCGATTTTACGATGAGTAACATAGCCAATTCAGACATTTCAACTGTAGGTATTGTGGTGCAGTATTCACCACTCATGCTGAGTAAACACATCGGTATCGGGAAGCCTTGGGGACTCGACAGACAGCAAGGCGGAGTCAGTGTCCTTGCGCCTTTCTCCAACAGAGAGGGCGGATCCTGGTTCTCGGGTACAGCGGACGCAATCGTCAAGAATCTGCATTTTGTCGAACAATATGAGCCGGATGAATTAGTGGTCTTAAGCGGCGATCATGTGTATCAGATGGACTATACGAAAATGTTGGATTTCCACAAGGAACAAAACGCCGATGCAACAATTTCTGTTATTGAAGTGCCTATGGATGAGGCAAGCCGTTTTGGCATTTTGAATACGAATGAAGACTTGAGCATTTATGAATTTGATGAAAAGCCCGAGCATCCGAAAAATAACCTGGCTTCAATGGGCATCTATGTATTCGACTGGAAAACAATCAAGCCATATTTGCTGGAAGATGAAAAAGATGAGATGAGCGACCATGACTTCGGCAAGGATATCATTCCCAAACTGCTTGCGGATGACAAGCGTTTGTTCGCATATAAATTCGAAGGATATTGGAAAGATGTCGGTACAATCACAAGTTACTGGGAAGCCAACATGGATCTGCTGAAAGAAGATTTCCAGACGCTGCTGATGTCAAAAACATGGCCGACTTATCCAAATGAAGAAAACAGACCACCTGAGTACATAGGGGAAACTGCAGAGGTTACCAATTCCCTTATTTCTTCAGGTTCATTCATAGAAGGCAAAATTGAAAACTCAATACTGTTCATCGGTGTGGAAACCAAAGATGGTGCAGACGTTAATTCATCCATTATCCTGCCGGATGCAGTAATTGGAGAGAATGTCGTACTCGACCGTGTGATCGTAACATCAGGATTGGAAATCCCGGGCAATACAGTCATTCGGTCAACAGAGGAGGAACCGATCGTTCTTATAGAGGAGAATTTAAAAGAATATATTGGAGAAGGAGGCAGCCAAAATGAATAAAGACGTTCTGGGATTGATCAATTTACAGCCCGAACATGATTATTTGGAAGATTTGACATACTTCAGAAGCGGTGGATCCGTGCCATTTATGGGCCGTTACCGTCTGATAGACTTTACGCTGACGAACATCGCCAATTCAGGTGTAAAAACAGTGGGCGTGTTCGCCGGCAATAAATTCAGGTCTTTACTCGACCATTTAAGCCGTAAGGAAGATTTTGGATTTGAAGGCAGGAACTCGAGAATTTTCGTGCTGCCGCCGGACTGGAATGATCCATCAGATATTTCCCAGGGGGATTTGAAGCATTTCCATAATCACTCTGACTTTTTTAGTCGCTTTAAGGGGAATCATATACTGATTTCGGGTTCACAGTTTATTACGAACACGAATTACAGCGAAGCCATTCAATATCATAAGGATCAGGATAATGATATTACGTTTATCAGTGAAAGGCGGCCCGAGGACGACATTCCGAGTGCATCAATATTAAAGCTGGTTACAGAAGACGACAGTATGACGGGATTCACACATGACGAGAATAATAATCATATTTATACGGGCGTGTACATTATTAAAAAAGAGGTGCTTCGCGACATTGTCCGCGAGTGCATCGATAATTACAAACCGGATCTGTTCCACAATGGAATCAGGGAGAAAATGGATCATTTCCGAACTGGTTTTTATGACATTGATGCAACAACCTATTATTTCAATTCCATCCATTCATATTTCAAAAACAGTATGGCATTGCTTGAAAAGGACAAATACCGTGATTTCTTCCATGGTGAAAATCTGGTAAGGACCAAGATCAGTACTAACCCGCCGACACTATATAAAAAAGACAGCGCTGTAAAATCATCCATTCTAGCGAATGGCGTAAAAGTGGAAGGCACGGTCGATCGTTCTGTCATTTCAAGAAACGTGACGGTTAAAAAAGGCGCCACGGTTAAAAATTCAGTGATCTTTGCAAACTGTATGATTGAACCTGGCGCATATATTGAAAATGTCATTTTAGATAAAGATGTAACGATTACAGAAGACCGCAGACTCATTGGGTCAGAAGATAAACCATATGTCGTTGCAAAGCGTTCAACAATCTAAGATGCTGAAAGAAAGAAGGAGGAATAGCGTGAAACATGTACTTTTTGCGGCGAGTGAATGTACGCCATTCGTAAAATCAGGCGGTTTGGCTGATGTGATTGGGAGTCTGCCCCAGGCATTGGCCAAAGAAGGGATGAATGTTTCTGTTATCCTGCCTCTATACAAAGAAATTATAAATTCGGACTACCGATCAAAAATGGAAGAAGTGACTGTATTCAGTACACCGGTCGGTTGGCGGAACCAGTACACCCGTATTTTGAAGTTGAAAGATCGCGGTGTCGTCTATTACTTTGTGGATAATGAATATTATTTCAACCGTGACGGGTTATACGGATATATCGACGACGGTGAGCGGTTCATATATTTCTCGAATGCCATTATAGAATTCATGTACCGCACAGATGAAATATTCGATGTGCTTCATTGCCATGACTGGCAGACGGGGGCAGCAGTTGCAATCGGCAGTATAAAACGGCCGCACCCGGGAATGAAAACAGTGTATACGATTCACAATATAAAATACCAGGGCTGGTTCCATCATTCAGGTTTCGGCGAGTTATTGAATTTAGAAATGGAACATTTTGCGGGGTTTGAGTGGCATGGCATGATGAACATAATGAAAGCGGCCATTCATCATGCAGACATTGTCACAACCGTTTCCGATACTTATGCAAAAGAAATCCTGACGCCATTCTTCGGTGAAGGACTGGAATCAGTACTCGAGAGCCGGGCGGAGGACCTATACGGCATCGTGAACGGTCTCGATGTCGTGGACTATAACCCATTGCGGGATAAGGCACTGGACTACAGATTCAAGTCTTCGCGGAAAACCAAGTTAAAAAATAAACTCGTGCTGCAGGAAGCGCTCGGGTTTGAAGTGAATAAAGATATACCAATGTACGGGATTGTCACACGCCTGGTCGCTCAAAAAGGACTGGATCTAATCAGGCATATTTTACATGATTTTCTTGAATCCGATGTACAGCTCGTTGTGCTGGGTTCCGGCGAATATGAGTATGAAGAATACTTCAAGTCGCTGGAAGTTAACTTTCCGGGGAAAGTGCACGTCACTTTAGGATTCAGCGAGCCCTATGCCAGACGGATATACGCATCATGCGATTTCTTCATTATGCCAAGCCTGTTCGAACCATGCGGTTTGGGACAGCTGATTGCCATTCGGTATCTAAACGCGCCCATCGTGCGTGAAACCGGCGGGTTGAAAGATACAGTCATTCCATATAATGAATTCGATCATACCGGAAACGGTCTGTCGTTTGAGAATTATAATGCACACGAACTGCTGGGCAAGCTGGAATACAGTTTGAGATTGTATCAAGAACCGGAACATATGGATGCATTGTGTGCAAACATGCTTGCCTCCGATTACAGCTGGGCGAATTCCGCAAAGCAGTATGTGGAGCTGTATGAAAAGCAGTGAAGTTAATTAAATTCGGTATGCGCCTCCTCTTTGACAGAGGGGGTTTTTTTGGATGCGGAATATTCTTGCCATAATCCATCATCAGCTGTGATACTGATTATTTATCTCATGAATCAAAAAAGACGAACCATAAAGGTCCGCCTCACTCTATCGTTTTTACTTAACTTCCATATTCTGCACTTTTTTCTTTTCAGGGGTCACAAATACCGTCTGCTGGTCTGTATACGTGACAAACCCTGGTTTTGCACCGCTGATTTTATGCACGTGTTTAATTTCTGTGAAATCAACCGGTACGGAATCGGATTCTTTCGCTTTGGAGAAGAATGATGCAAGCATCGCCGCTTCCATTATATCCTGTTCTTCAATCTGGTCTGCCGGATGTGTGATGACAACGTGTGATCCCGGGATGTCTTTTGTGTGGAACCACAGATGGTTGTTCTGTGCTTTTCTCGCTGTCAGATAGTCATTTTGCTTATTGTTTTTACCGACCAGCACTGTCAGACCGTTTGTCGTCCTGTATTCATGCAGCTGAATCTTGCGGGCCTTCTTTTTCTTCGCCCCCTGATTCCGCTTGATTCTGATGATGCCCTGCTCATGCAGCTCTTCCCGGATCTCATCGACTTCTTCCGCGGTTGTAATCTCTTCCATCTGATGGAGGAGGCTGGAGAAGTATTCCATGTCGACCCGCGCATGGTCGAGCTGCTCTGTCGCTGCATTTTCGCGCTTTTTCAACTTGCTATACCTGCTGTAGTATTTCTGTGCGTTGTCACTTGGGGAAATATTCGGATCTAACGGAATGCTGATTTCTTCATTTGTATAGTAATCCATCACACGGACGGATTCCGCGTAGGGTTTCACCTGGTGCATGAAGGCGGTCAGCAGTTCCCCGTATTTCTGATACTTGTCTTTCTCTTCCGCTTCCTTAAGATCATCTTTCAGCTTCTCGATCTTCCGTTCGGTCCGTTCATATTCCCGCCCAATGACATTAAGATAGTCATTTGCCTTCTGTTTGATGAGCGCAGTCTGATAGCGGTTATGATAGTAGTCATCCACGAGGCGGGATAATGTATCAAATGTTTCAACCGGTTCCCCCAGATGCGCAAGTGGTGTATAATAGAATAATTCTTTGCCGTTTTGTTCGTACATGGACGGAACAACGTTTTCCGCTTCCGCCATTGTCTCTTTTACTGCTGATACAATATTCCTGATCGTAAAATGGCCCGCTCTGTGTTCGGTTTCTTTGACGAATAAAGGACTGAAGCCTTCAACGGCACCGAGTATCTGTTTATTGATCTTGCCGCTGTTGAAATCTATTCTTGCCGGCAGTTTTTCTATATCCTCTGTTCTCGGATTGAGTTTTTCTGCGGTCGGCGGGGCTTCATATTCAAACCCCGGCATGATTGTCCGTGCGTTATTATTCGGCGTCAGATGCTTTATGCCATCCAGGATGTTATATTTTTCATCCGTGATGATGATATTCGAATGGCGTCCCATAATCTCCAGGATAAGGATGCGTTCAACATCATCGCCGATTTCATTGCGGGACTGTATATGGAATTCCACACGGCGGTCGTTGCCGATCTGTCTGATGTCCCTGATGATGCCGCCTTCGATATGTTTTCTGGCAACGCGCAGGAACATCGGCGGATTGAACGGAAATTCGTATTTCTGTTCCGTCAGATGAAACCGTGCATACATCGGATGTGCACTGATCAGTAAATTATGATTGGCCCGCTGCGAGCGGATCTTAAATACCAGTGAAGTATCATCCATCTGCTGTATTTTATTAATCTTGCCTTTTTCCAGTGTAGAAAGTTCATCGATGAGTGCGTGGACGAAGTTACCGTCGAATGCCATGGTTGGTGCCTCCTGTAATTTGCTATTCTATATTTTAACATGAAACAGGGCAGTTTGAAGCATACAGTGATTTTATGATGAATTTTCAGCTTATATATGGTACATTAAGAGATAATCACAAATAGAAAGGTTACGTGTTATGACTTCAGAAAAGGGACTTCTAATTGTTCTCTCCGGACCATCCGGTGTTGGTAAAGGGACTGTCAGAAAAGCAATCTTCGACCACCCGGACACGGATTTTAAATACTCGATTTCAATGACAACAAGACAAATGCGTGAAGGGGAAGTGGACGGCGTCGATTATTTCTTTAAGACTAAGGAAGAATTCGAAACCCTCATCGAGCAGGATAAATTTATCGAGTACGCCGAATATGTCGGTAATTACTATGGGACACCTGTAGAATATGTAGAACAAACAATGGCGGATGGACATGACGTATTCCTGGAAATAGAAGTCGAAGGTGCAAAGCAGGTCAGGGAAAAATTCCCGGATGCACTCTTCATTTTCTTAGCTCCGCCAAACCTCACTCAATTGGAGGCGAGGCTCGTCAACCGCGGCACGGATTCACCGGAGATTATCAGACACCGCATAGAAGAAGCCAAGCGTGAGCTCAAGTTGATGAATTTGTATGATTATGTAGTTGTGAATGACGATGTCGATGCTGCCCGCCAGCGTGTTCAATGCATTGTAGAAGCATCCCACATGAGGCGTGAACGTGTCGAATCTAAATTAAGAATGTTGCTGGAGGTTAATAATTAATGCTGTACCCATCAATCCATGAACTGAAGAAAAATGTCAATTCCAAATATCTTGTTGTAACGATGGCGGCCAAACGTGCCCGTCACCTGCAGGATGAGCCGGACGATCTCATATTGGATGAGTATAAAACGCTTAAGACTGTAAGCCGTGCTTTAGAAGAAATCGCAGAAAAAAAAGTAACAGTAAAAAAACGCTAGCTGACAATTCATTGTCAGCTTTTTTTAAAGAGGTGAGGACATGGCAAATATTGTAATAGGTGTTACAGGCGGCATCGCCGCCTATAAAGCAATCGATCTTACGAGTAAATTGATTCAGGCGGGACACGCAGTCCGTGTTGTGCTTACCGGCAATGCACTCGAATTCGTAACACCGCTCGCTTTTCAGGCAATCAGCCGCAATCATGTTTACACAGACACTTTCAAAGAGGAAGACCCTTCCGTCATCTCCCATATCAATATCGGGGAATGGGCCGATATCATCGTTGTCACCCCGGTCACGGCCAACACCATCGGCAAGCTGGCGAATGGGATTTATGACAATATGTTATTGAATGTGCTTGCTGCGAATACAAAACCGGTAATCATGGCGCCAGCGATGAATGTCCATATGTATAACCAGCCGGCAGTCAGCCGCAATATACAGACATTGATGGGTGAAGGATACCATTTCATCGACGCGGAGTCCGGGTTTTTGGCATGCGGCTATAATGCAAAAGGCAGGATGGCCAATGTACCGGAAATAAAAGCCTATATCGAGGATCTGCTCTCCACCGACCGGAGTCTCGCCGGCAAAAAAGTTCTGGTTACTGCAGGGCCGACACGCGAATCCATAGATCCGATCCGCTATCTGACCAATCATTCGAGCGGCAAGATGGGATACGCAATTGCAGAAGCGGCCGCATCGAGAGGCGCCGAGGTCGTGCTGGTCAGCGGTCCGGTCAATCTGACGTCACCCGGCAATGTGGAACGCATCAGTGTCGAGTCCACCCAGGATATGTTTGAAGCGGTGAAGGGGCATCTGGATGCAGACATTGGAATATTTACAGCGGCAGTCAGTGATTTCACCCCGGCCACCGTCCATGGCTCCAAGATGAAAAAGACGCAGGATAATGATGAATTGACGATCGAACTTAAAAAGACGCCGGACATCCTCAAATATGCAGGGAGTCATACAGACGGCATGTTCGTTGTCGGCTTCGCAGCCGAAACGGATAATGTACGTGAATATGCCGCCGGCAAACTGGAAAAGAAAAATGCGGACTGCATTGTGATGAATGATGTATCCAACAAGGAAATCGGGATGAACAGTGATGATAATGAAGTCACCATGCTGTTTAAGGATGGTCACGAACAGCAATTCCCTAAAATGGATAAACAGACGCTCGGGATACAGATCATCGAGACGCTCGTTAAGAGGTGGAACGCTTAATGTTTGCTTCAGTCATAGTGGATGTGCCGAGTAAAAGTGTCAATCAGGTGTTTGACTACAGGATACCCGAGGGCATGCAGGATATCATCAAAGTGGGGCACAGGGTCCTTGTACCGTTCGGCAGAAGGACGATCCAGGGATACGTGATGAATATAAAAGATACTGCAGATTTCGATCCTTCAAAAATCAAACCGATCGCACGCACGCTGGATATAGAACCCGTTCTGACCGAAGAGATGATCGTCATCGCTAAATATCTGGCCGAATACTACGTGGACCAGTATATCAGCGTCATCGAGACGATTCTCCCGGCTGCCTTAAAAGCGAATTATAAAAAGATCATTAAGCTTGCCGGAGACGATGATGAAGCGGCACGCGTACTTAACAGCCTCGGCCTTCTGGGCGAAGTGGAGACAAGCCGTCTGACAGCGGAGCAGCTAAGCGTCCTGCGTCCCTATTTCAAATCGGGGGCATTGGTTGAAGAAACGCTCATTTCCCAGCATACACGTAAAAAAACAGCTTTGGGTGTTTATTCATTGAAACATCCCGAACCGAACCTGGGACGTGCCAAAAAGCAGATCGAACTGCTGGAGCGGATCAATCTGTCTTCGGAGCCTTTACTGGTCAGGGACCTGCAGGAGGAAGGCTATTCAAACGGAATGGTGAATACTCTATACAAAAAAGGCCTCATCGATAAGGTGGATGTGGAAATCGAACGGGATCCCTACTCAGGCCGGGTGTTTGAGTATGATAAACCGAAAATCCTGAATGATGAGCAGCAGACCGCCTACGAAGAAATTACAAAATCCATGGATGAGAGGGCCGCAGAAACTTTTCTGCTTCATGGAATCACAGGAAGCGGGAAGACGGAAGTCTACCTGCAGGTGATCCAAAAAGCCCTGGATGATGGCCAGTCTGCGATTATGCTGGTGCCGGAAATTGCGCTGACGCCTCAGATGGTGAACCGTTTTAAAATGCGTTTCGGCGATGATGTGGCGGTGCTGCATTCCGGGCTCTCACCGGGTGAAAAGTATGATGAATGGCGCAAGATCAAAGAAAACCGGGCGAGAGTTTCGGTAGGGGCGAGAAGCAGTGTGTTTGCGCCATTTGAAAATGTCGGTGCCATCATCATAGATGAAGAGCATGAAGCGACATACAAGCAGAGCGACCGCCCGATGTACCATGCAGCGGAAGTTGCGAAATTCAGAAGCAGGCATCATAAATGTCCGCTCATTCTGGGTACGGCGACACCGAGCCTGGAAACATATGCGAGAAGTGAAAAAGGGGTATATAAGCGGCTTGAACTGACAGAACGCGCAGGGACAAAAGTACTGCCGGAAATACACATCGTCGATATGTCGGAACAGCACCGCGAGGGGCATACCTCCATTATTTCGAAACCCCTTCATGAAGCCATTGTGGACCGCATTGAAAAGGATGAGCAAATTGTACTCCTCTTAAACAGAAGGGGATATTCGAACTTCCAGATCTGTCAGAGCTGCGGACATGTTCCAATGTGCCCGAACTGTGATATTTCATTGACTTACCATAAATCCAACAGTTCGCTCCTGTGCCATTACTGCGGTTATGAGTCGAGAGTGACACGCCAATGTGATAACTGTTCGAGCGAGGATGTAACATTCAGAGGAACGGGTACAGAAAAGGTAGAAGAAATATTAAGGGATATGTTTGATACTGACGTTGTCCGGATGGATAATGATACGACGAGACGGAAGGGCATGCATGAAAAGCTGCTTGATCATTTTGAAAAAGATGAAATCCCGATACTTCTGGGCACACAGATGATTGCGAAAGGCCTGGACTATCCGAAAGTCACACTGGTTGGCGTATTGAATGCAGATACGATGCTGAACCTGCCCGACTTCCGTGCAAATGAAAAGACGTTCCAGCTGCTCACCCAGGTCTCAGGCCGAGCAGGGCGCCATGAATTACATGGGGAAGTGATTTTCCAGACGTATAATCCGACGCACTACGCCATTGAACTTGCGACACATAACGATTACCGCAGCTTCTATGATAAGGAAATGGCATTCCGCCGCATGGCAAGGTATTCACCGTTCTACTTCCATGTCTTATTTACGGTATCCAGTGAAGATGTGAGGAAATGTCTCGGCGCAACCAGCCATATCCATGAAACGCTGGCGGGTGCAATGAGCGAGCAGTCGATTATCGTCGGTCCGTCACCGAGTCCCATAGAACGGATAAACCGGCAGCATCGCTTTCAAATACTGTTGAAATATAAAAGAGAGCCGGCACTGCTGGAACTGCTCAATGATTTAGATGAAGAATACCATGAGAAATACAAGAAGGAAGGCATCTCCCTGAGAATCGATGTCAATCCGCTTGTGATTATGTAGGAGGCACCATTTATGAACGAAACCATTATATTCATGGGTACACCGGATTTTTCTGTTCCAGTGCTCAAAGCACTGCACGAGCGGCACCCGGTATCCATGGTGATCAGCCAGCCGGATAAACCCGTCGGGCGCAAACGCACTCTGACGCCGCCGCCGGTTGCGGCTGCAGCGAAAGCACTGGACATCCCCTTATATCAGCCGGAGCGGATAAAGGAAGAAGAAGCGGTCGAAAGAATCCGTGAAGTGAACCCGGATCTGATGATTACGGCAGCCTACGGGCAGATATTGCCGAAAGCACTGCTGGACATACCGCGGCTGGGTGCTGTGAATGTCCATGCCTCCCTCCTGCCGCGCCACAGGGGCGGCGCTCCCATCCATCGTTCTGTATTGGAAGGAGATACGCAGACAGGTGTATCCATCATGTACATGGAAGAAGGACTGGACAGCGGTGACGTCATCAGTCAAAGTGCGACACCGATCAGTGATGATGACAACACAGGGACCCTGCATGACCGCCTGAGCGAAATCGGAGCGGATCTGCTGCTTGACACACTCCCTTCCATATTGGACGAGACGAATGATCGTACACCCCAGGACGCGGGTGAGGTCACAGTCAGCCCGAATATTTCCAAAGCGGATGAACTTCTGGACTGGAACAGGGATGCCCGTGATGTGTTCAATCATATACGCGGCCTTTCTCCATGGCCGGGTGCCTACACGATATTCAATGATAAACGGCTGAAAATCTACGGGGCGAACAAACCGGCGGACAGGTCGGATAAAAACCCGGGCGCCATTACAGCGGTGACCGACTCAGGATTTACAGTTGCCTGTGGAGATGGATATACGATAGAAGTGACTGAAGTTCAGCTTTCGGGCAAGAAGAAAACAAACGCGCATCATTTCACTGCCGGCAGGCAGGATCTGATCGGCGCACATTTAGGGCAGGTGGATTAGATGAATGTCAGAGAGCTTGCATTGGAAGCATACACACAGATTACAGACGGGGGCGGATACAGCAATATCGTCATGAATGACATCATTAAAAATAATGAGATGGAATCTGCAGACAGGGGATTATTAACCGAGATTGTTTATGGTACAATTTCAAAGCGACTTACGATTGAATTTTATATCACCCCCTACATCAAGACGAAGTTAAAACGCTGGCAGAAGAGCCTGATTTACATTTCCGTATATCAGATCGTCTGGCTGGAACGCGTGCCGAATTATGCCGTCATCAATGAAGCGGTGGACATCGCCAAAAATATCGGCGGACCCGGGCATGCGAATGTAGTCAACGGTGTACTCAGAAACTTTGAAAGAAATCCGCTCCGTGACATACAGAAAGTTAAAAAAGACCTCTCGAGACTATCAATCGAAACAAGCATTCCGCTATGGATCCTGAAGCAATGGCAGACGCACCATGGGATTGAAGGGGCAGGAGAAATCGCCCGTGCCTTAAACGCGCATCCCGAAATGTATATCCGTACAAACACTTCAGTGATTTCCAGAGAGGAACTTCTTGAAAAATTACAAATTGACGGGCATGATGTAGAGGAAAGCGACCTGCATCCGGACGCGATAAAAGTGCGCGGCGGGGAGATTCTCCGCTCGCCATTTTACAGGCAGGGATATTTCAGCATACAGGACATCAGTTCGATGCTGGTAAATACCGCGCTTGAGCCTGCGTATGGTGATGTCATCCTGGATGCCTGCAGTGCCCCCGGAGGCAAGGGCCTTCATGCATTGGAAAAGATCTCGACAGGCCATGTGGATCTGTCCGATATCCATGCGCATAAGATACCGTTGATAAAAGCGCAGGCCGACAGGCTTGACCTCGAAAACTTCAATGTATTCCAGGGAGACGCAACGACCCATGATTATTCCCGGACCTACGACCGCATCATTGTGGATGCACCATGCTCAGGCCTCGGTGTAATCCGGAGGAAACCCGAAATCAGATACGAACGCACAAGCAATGATATTGAGCCGCTGGTCGAGCTTCAGCTCGATATACTCAATCACGTTAAAAATTATTTAAAACCTGGTGGAATCCTCATTTATTCCACATGCACCATCCATCAGATGGAAAATGAAAATGTCGCCTATACTTTCAACAAGCAGAATGATGATATGGAGTTTGATCCATTCAGTATTGATGCACTTGATTTTGAAGGGCCGTTTAAGCAGATACTGCCGCAGGAGGCAGGCACTGATGGATTCTTTATCGCCAGGTTCAGGAAGAAGGAAAAGTAATGATGATAGAAAGACCCCCTAAAAAAGAAATAAAAAACTTTAAACTCCCCGAGTTTGACCAGCCGTCGATCTACTCACTGTCACAGGAGGAGCTAAGAGCCCTCGCAGTGGAGTGGGGAGAAGCGGAATACAGAGGAGACCAGATTTTCGAATGGCTGTACGTTCATCGCGTGAATCAATTTGATGAGATGCTCAACCTGCCTAAATCATTCCGTGAAAAGCTTGCCGGATCATACAATATGGACAGTCTGGAAACAGTTGTCAGGCAGGAAAGCAAAGACGGGACGATGAAGTTCCTGTTCCGTCTGAGAGACGGCTATACGATCGAAACAGTTTTAATGAGACATGACTATGGTAATTCCGTCTGTGTGACAACGCAGGTCGGCTGCCGTATTGGGTGCAGTTTCTGCGCCTCTACATTAGGTGGATTAAAACGTAATCTGGAAGCGGGAGAGATCGTTTCCCAGATTGTGCAGATCCAAAAAGCACTGGATGAAACAGATGAGCGTGTCAGCAGTATAGTCATCATGGGCATCGGCGAGCCATTCGAGAACTACAATCAGATGATGAAATTTATCAGAGTGGTGAATCATGACGATGGCTTGAACATTGGTGCGAGACATATCACTGTATCTACCAGCGGTATCGTGCCGAGAATCTATGACTTTGCAGAAGAGGACATCCAGATCAACTTTGCTGTCAGTCTGCACGCAGCTGACAATGATATCCGGACGAATCTGATGCCGATCAACAAGGCATATGATATTGATAAACTCATGGACTCCCTCAAGTATTACCAGCAGAAGACAAACCGGAGAATCTCTTTCGAATATGGACTGTTCGGCGGCGTGAATGACCAGCCTGAGCATGCACGTGAACTCAGCGAGCTGATTAAGGATCTGAAATGTCACGTCAACCTCATCCCGGTGAACCATGTGCCTGAACGTAATTATGTGCGTACGACCCGTGATGATATTTTTGAATTTCTTGAAACATTGAATGAGTGTGGCGTAAATGCAACCGTAAGACGTGAGCAGGGAACTGATATTGACGCGGCCTGCGGACAACTTAGAGCAAAGGAATCAAAAGAAGAGACGGAGGAATAATCCTTGAACGTTGTTGAAAAGAGTATTTGCGGAAACTTTAGAGAAACAAACGAGGATGCCACAGGTATCTTTCTAAATGGTACCGAACAACTTCTGATTATGGTATCCGATGGGATGGGTGGTCATCAGTACGGTGATGTGGCAAGTAAATTCGTACTGGAAGAAATTGGCGAAGACTGGAAGGCCGAAAATTTATTTGATGTGGAGACCGGAGAGCAGTATCTCCGCAATCTTGTAATAAAAGTGAATCGGAATCTATATGACTATCAAAAAGACCATCCGGAATACCAGGGAATGGGGACGACCCTTGTTCTTGCAGCGTTTATAGATGAAACGATCATTATCCTGAATGTTGGGGATTCCAGAGCCTATGTAATGAATGCAAGATCCATAGAGCAGGTGACGAAAGATCATTCTTTCGTCAATATGCTTGTTGATGCAGGTGAAATTACAGCCGATGAGGCAAAAAGTCATCCCCAGAAAAACATTATCACCAAAGCGATGGGAACGGACCGTCTGATACAGGCGGATGTCTTCAGATTAAGAAACAAGCAGTACGATTACTTAATTCTGGCATCAGATGGTCTGACAGATGAGTTGGGGACAGACGAAATCCATACCCTCACATATAAACAGGGGGAAACTCTGTCAGATAAAGCAGAGGGCCTGATTAAACGCGCGGAAGTGAATGGTTCCACTGATAACATCAGCCTTGTACTGGCCGATCTGAAAGCGAGTGAATCAGAGTGATAGGAAGAGTGGTATCAGAACGCTACAAAATTTTAAAATATTTGGGCGGTGGTATGAGCTCCGTCTATTTAGCGCATGATATCATCCTGGATCGTGAAGTGGTTGTCAAACTGATTAAGGTGGATCATCATAATCGTGATAAGTCTAAAGCACGGTTTCAACGAGAGGTAGAGAGCACAATCCAACTGTCCCATCCAAACATAGTGAGTGTTCTGGATGTCGATGAATCAGAAGAGTATCATCTCCTCGTCACTGAAGTGGTACACGGTCCGACGCTGAAGGAGTATATCCGTGATACCCACCCGGTTCCACTGGATGAGGCTGTGAGAATCTCAGTAATGATACTGCAGGGAATCAGGCATGCACATCATGCGGGGATTATACACAGAGATATCAAGCCGCAGAATATTTTGCTGGATGACAATCAGCGGGTGAAAATTACTGATTTTGGTATTGCGAAAGCACTCAGTGAAACGAGGATGACGGAAACGAACCAGGTGATGGGCTCTGTGCAATATATATCGCCGGAACAGGCTAAAGGACGGCAGACAGACGAACGCACGGATATTTATTCGTTCGGGATTGTCTTATACGAGCTATTGACTGGTGAGCTGCCATTTGACGGTGAAACGCCGGTTTCTGTCGCGTTAAAACATATTTCGGAACCGATGCCGGATGTATCGAAACTCCGGGATGTGCCGCAGGGACTTGTAAATATCATATTGAAGTGTACTGAAAAAGATCCATATGACAGATACAGACATGCAGACGATGTCATACATGCCATCGGCGTTTATAAAGATAACGACAGACCTTATGCAGCACCGGTTAAAAAAAATGATGAAAAGACAAAGGTCACACCTGTCATCAATCCAGCTGAACCGGCTGGACAGGAAGAATCCGGCAAAAAGAAAAAGTCAAAAAAGAGACGGCTGTTCCTGTTGTGGATCATACCATTAATCCTGCTTTTATCTGCTGGCGGAGTACTCGCTTCAGCTTTCTGGCCGATTATGGAAACAACGGTCGCTATGCCTGATTTACAGGACACTACGGTGGAAGAGGCAGAGCAGATACTTAATGAAAATGATCTGGCCAAAGGTGAAACCACTGAAGAATACAATGATTCATTTGAAGAGAACCATATCATTGAAACCGCACCGGTTTCAGGTAAAGAGATTGAAAAAGGCTCGACTGTGGACTTTGTCGTCAGCCTTGGTGAAGAACCGTATACGATGGAGGATTTCACAGGCGATTCCTATGAGGACGTCAGCAGCACCATTAATTCGCTTGGTTTTTCGCTCGATATGGAAGAACAGTATGATGACAGTGAGCCGGGCACGATCCTTTCACAGTCCATAGAACCGGGCACTGACGTGCATCCCGGAGAAGAAACTTTGAAACTTACCGTATCACGGGGACTGGAACCGATTGAAATCGTCGATTATACAGGAGAATCCTATGAAACTGCATATGATGAATTGACAAGTCAAGGGTTCAACGTAAAAGTTTCCGATGAACTGCACAACAGTGATGTGCCGGAAGGCAGCATCATCAGCCAGAGTCCGAACTATGGGGATTTCCTGCCCGGGTCTACAATCGAGATGGTCGTATCTCTCGGCAAGGAACCCGGAGAGAAGCAATATGTCCAAAACGTCACTATCCCTTATTTAAAAGAGGAAGAAAATACGGATGACTCTGCTTCAGAAGAATCAACGGAGGAGTCCACTTCAGAAGAAGCAGCCGGGGAATCATATTCGGAAGAAGAAAGCGAAGAGAATTCCGGGGAAAATGACTCTTCAGAAAAAGAGAATTCCGAGCCCGAACCCCAAAATGTTGAAATTTTCATCGAAGACAAGGATAATGATATCAGTGAAGTATCCGATTCTTTTGAAATGACTGAAGAAAAAGAGTACACGATCAATCTTACAATCGAGGAAGGTGAAACAGCCTCCTATAAAATTGTGATTGATGGAAAGACCGAAATGGAAGAAGAAGTTTCATATTAGTAATTGTTGGCATTAGGTCAATGGATTATATATAATGATGAGGAAACTGAAATTGGAGGAGAACTTATGGGCACTATTAAAAAAGACAAAGGTCTTGATAACACTCTGAAAGTAATGAAGCAGGGGTATTTATATACTACCAACCAAAGACAACGCCTTGGTGCTGAAAACATGTTTGAAACTCGGGTACTTGGTGGAAAACGCGCTATAGTAATCAGTGGTAAAGAAGCTGCTGAGCTTTTCTACGACAATGATAAGACAGAACGTTCCGGCACACTGCCTAAACGCCTGGTAAATACATTGTTCGGTAAAGGTGCGATTCATACAACTACCGGTAAAAAGCATATCGACAGAAAAGCGCTCTTCATGTCTCTCATGACAGAAAGCAACCTGAAACATCTCAGAGAGCTGACGCGCAACCATTGGTATATGAACACTCATAAAATGGAACAGATGGATCAGATTAATATCTACAGGGAATCCATTGTCCAATTGACTAAAATCGGAACTAAATGGGCGGGTGTCCAGGCACCGGAAGATAAAATCGAAGATATCGCAACAGATATGGACATCATGATTGACTCATTCAAAGGTCTCGGAGGCGCTTATAAAGGCTACAAAGAATCCGTTAACGCCCGTAAACGTGTTGAAGACTGGCTGGAAGATCAGATCATCCAGGCACGCAAAGGCAAAATCTTCCCACCTGAAGGGACGGCACTTTATGAGTTCGCGCATTGGGAAGACTACAAAGGCAACCCGATGGATTCCAGACTTTGTGCCATCGATCTGATGAACACATTCCGTCCGCTTATTGCAATCAACCGTTTCGTCGCATTCGGTCTGCTTGCTATGCATGAGCACCCAATTTCTAAAGAAAAAATCAAATCAGATGATGATTATGCTTACATGTTCTCTCAGGAAGTAAGAAGATACTATCCATTCGTTCCATTCCTTCCAGGAAAAGCGAAAACAGATATCGAGTTTAATGGGCAGCCGATAGAGAAGGATACAATGCTTGTGCTCGATATTTACGGAACAATGCATGATAATGAAGTCTTTGAAAATCCGGATGAATTCTATCCTGAACGCTTTAAAGATTGGGATGGCAGTCCATTCGATCTTATCCCACAAGGCGGCGGTGACTATTACACCAATCACCGTTGTGCGGGTGAGTGGATGACCATCATCATCATGGAAGAAACAATGAAATACTTCGCTGAACGCATTACTTATGATGTACCGGAACAGGATCTGACAGTCGATCTGAACAGTATTCCAGGTTATGTAAATAGCGGGTTCGTCATTGAAAATGTCCGTGAAAACTTAGATCGTAAATAAATTTTTGATTGAGGCCGTAACACCCTTTTGGTGTTGCGGTTTTTGTATGAAAGAAAATATATAAGATCAATCATACAGTAAGAGAGGGGTTAAAAACTCTATAATTTAACGTAAACTACTGATAGGGTTCACATAATCAATTCCTATTAGGAGATCGGAGATTAATCAATGAATGAGAAGATAGGACAAACAATTTATTGGATACTTTTTATTGTCGGGGCTCTTTCTTTTGCAATAAGTTTTTCTGTAGAATACGGGATTGTTTACACAATGGTTATGACTTCAATATGTGGAGTAATGGACTTATTATTAGCTTCGATTTTACGAAGGAAAGAATTGATAATCTTAAGTGTTTTACTCGTTGCAAGTCCTTACATCATGTTTTTGGTCATCTATTTTATTTAGATAATTACACTTTCAATTCAGAGGAATTTATGATTTCTGACACTTATTTTAAACGCCACAAAAAAACCAAATCCCATAGGAGATCTGGCTCTGAAAATCTAAATCATATAAGCGTTAAATATGGTTGACGGGTCCTTCGTAAGCGGACATGCCGCCTGTGACGTTGACAGCATTATAGCCGCTGTCGAGCAAATAGTTTTGGACATTTTCGCTGCGTTTGCCCGATCTGCAGATTACATAATATGTGTTGTCTTTATCAAGACTTGAAACCGTGCTCTCGAAATTTGACATTGGATAATGCAGGGCACCGGGTATGAAGCCTGTCTCTTCCAGTTCAGGTGTTTCCCTGACATCTATCAGTACATTTCCTTCTTCTCTGACTACATCGTTCACTTTGCTTACATCAACTGTTTCTGCCATTTGTATTCGCCTCCTGATATAGTACTACGTCTCATATTTTAACATAAAGAATTAAACTGTTATAATAAAGTAAATCTTTCCAGCAGGGGTGAGGTATGTTAAAAGGGAGAATTATTAAAGCATTGAGCGGTTTTTATTATGTCGAGCATGAGGGTAAATTATATGAGACCCGTGCGCGGGGGAAATTCAGGAAAACACACGAGACGCCGCTTGTTGGAGATATCGTTTCTTTCCAGATTGAAAATGAGACAGGTGGATATATTAATGAAATCCACGCGCGGAAAAATTCACTGATGCGTCCGCCTGTGGCGAATATTGATCAGCTTCTCGTCACGATGAGTATGAAATCACCGGAATTCAACTACTATTTACTGGACCGTTTTTTAGCTTATGGAGAAGCCCATGATATGGAGCCTGTCATTGTGGTGACAAAAACCGATCTGGGCAATGATGTGGGTAAGCTTGAAGAAATCAAAAATGTGTATGAAGGGGTTTATCCCATACATTTTACAGACCGGAATAATATAAATGAAAATCTTAACGATATCTTTAAGGATAAACTGAATGTTTTATCGGGGCAGTCCGGTGTGGGAAAATCAACTTTGCTTAACACGCTCGTTCCTGGACTTGAGCTGCACACTGCTGAAATTTCCAATGCACTCAACCGCGGTAAGCATACGACACGCCATGTTGAACTTGTCGAAGTCGGCGGCGGTTTCATTGCAGATACCCCCGGATTCAGTACGATTGAATTTAGTGAAATTGATAAATACAACATCAAGTATTGCTTCCCTGATTTTAATGCCTACAGTGACGACTGCAAATTCAGGGAGTGTTCCCATATCAATGAACCCAAATGCGGCGTTAAAAGTGCCGTGGAATCGGGACAGCTGGCTAAAAGCCGTTACGACAGCTACTTGGCCATCCATCAGGAAATAGATAATAGAAAAGAGAGGTACTGATTATGAATAAAGTATTGCCGTCGCTGCTTGCGAGTGATTTTACACGCCTGGGCGAAGAAATTGAAAAAATGGAGACAGCAGGTGCCGATATTTTCCATCTGGATATTATGGATGGACAGTTTGTTCCGAATATTTCATATGGGCTACCGGTGGTCCAGGCGATTGCTGAAAAAACGACCATCCCTTTGGATGTCCATCTGATGACTCATCAGCCGGAACAGTTCATTGCCGGATTTGCAGAAATGGGTGTGGAGATGGTGTCTTTTCATGTTGAAGCAACTGCCCATCCGCATCGTGTAATGCAGCTGATTCATAATCAGGGGATGAAAGCGGGAATTGCGCTTAATCCGCATACTCCAATCTCAAACATCAAACATCTGTTGTCTGAAATTGATTTTGTGCTGATCATGACAGTGAATCCGGGGTATGGCGGACAGACATTCATCAATGCCTGTGTGGATAAGATTGAAGAATTGAGCGAGATGAGAAAACAGTCCGGATATGTTTTTGAAATTGAAGTGGATGGCGGCATCAATAATGAAACTGCTGAAATCTGCAGGAACGCGGGCGCCAGCCTGTTCGTCAGCGGATCCCACTTGTTCAAATCCGACGATTGGAAGCGTGCCGTAGACGCACTGAAAGGATAGGGAGTATGCATATTAATGTCATAGTACGTGATGCTTCAAGTCATATTCAGGAAGTGTTCAGGGAGAGGCAGGATGAACCCTGGGCAGGAGTGGATCACGGGGTTGTGTTATTGCTTAAGGCAGGGATAAAACCGGAATATAATTATGGTGATTTTGATTCCATTACAGAAGAAGAAAAGGAGTACATCAGGGAACACATGGATATAGACCCTGTTCCCAAGGAGAAGGATGATACTGATCTTGCGCTGTGTCTGACAGATTTGGTATCAAAAGGATATCAGTCAATTAATATTTATGGTGCTACTGGCGGAAGAATGGACCACGCTTTGGGGAACATCCATCTGCTCATGCATGAACAGTTGAAAAAGACGAAGATAAAAATCATTGATCGTCAAAATGTTATCAGTCTGCTGCATCAGGGTAAGCATGAAGTAAGACGGCAGGAAGGGATGAAATATATTTCCTTCCTGCCATTTAATGGTGAGACAACTTTATCTCTGGATGGTTTCCTGTATGACTTGGATGAGCAGCTGATTGAGTTTGGAACCACACTTACGATCAGCAATGAATTTACTAAAAATATTGGAAATGTACATACAGATAATGACATTCTTATGATACAATCCAAAGACTAGCATGAAAGAGGTGGTTGAATGATTTTTATGGGTGCGGTTGCCAATGGTCTGGCAATTGTCATTGGCGGTCTTCTGGGTCTCGTATTCACTTTCATACCGGAACCGATTAAAGATTCAATCATGAAAATCCAGGCGCTTGTCATTATGACACTGGGAATACAGATGGTTGTTGAAACAGAAGACATCATTGTGACTTTGCTGAGTTTAATCATCGGTGTAGTCATCGGTGAAGTGATCCGCCTTGAAGAGATGTTGAACCGCTTCGGCCACTGGCTGGAGATCAAACTTGGTGATAAGCACGCCGGTAACTTATCTCAGGGGTTTGTATCAGGTACCCTCGTCTTCATCGTCGGAGCGATGGCGATTGTCGGCGGTCTCGATGCCGGACTGCGCGGTTCCAATGAAGTGCTGTATACAAAATCGATCATGGACTTCTTCATCGCTGTCGTAATGACGACCACTTACGGTCTTGGTGTCATCATTTCCGGGGTGCCGGCATTTTTATATGAATCAGGTATTATTTTATCGGCACAGCAGATTGCCCGGGTGGTTCCGGAATATATTCTGGATAAGATGATTCTGCAGGTATCGGCAACGGGTGGTGTAATCCTCCTGGCCATCGGCCTCAACATGCTGAATGTGACCAAAATGAGAGTCGGGAACATGATTCCGGCTATTTTCACAGCCATGGCAATGGTTTATCTTTTAAATATTTTCTAATAAAAATCCCGGACAGCATCATAATGAATGTTGTCCGGGGATTTTTATATGCGAAGTGATATAATTAAAGCATGAAAAAAATCCATCCGGAACAGGTCCGAATGGATCGAAAAGTAAAATTATACGCGTTGTACTTTACCGGATTTGAGGGCACGGGCTGAAACCCATACTCTTTTTGGTTTACCGTCGACCATAATTCTCACTTTTTGAAGGTTAGCACCGAAGCTTCTTTTGTTAGCGTTCATTGCGTGTGAACGATTGTTTCCTGAAGCTGCTTTACGTCCTGTGAAATAGCAAACTTTAGACATGTTGTTCTCTCCCTTTTGTAAAGATTTCAATAATGATTGATTGTTGGATTCTTTGCATACTATAATATAATACATGATAAGAATTAGATTGACAAGTAATTTTATATTCAAATGAAAATTGGGAACTGGCGGATTTAACTTGTATTTATAGGTTATTTCTGATTATAATTAAATGATGTGTCAGGGGGGAAAGATATGACATTGGAAATTAACAACGAGTTAGGGAGCATCGACATTGCAATCGATGTGATTGCAAACATCGCGGGCAATGCAGTAGTAGAGAGCTACGGTGTGGTGGGTATGGCTTCCAGACACCAGGTGCGTGATGGCTTTGCCGAACTCCTGGGGAAAGAAAATTATGCACGCGGTGTAATTATTGAAAACAATGATGGAAATTTAGATGTTGATCTATACATCATCGTCGGATACGGTATTAAAATATCTGAAGTGGCGAGCAACGTACAGTCAACGGTAAAATATAATCTTGAAAATACACTTGGGCTGAATATTAACGCTGTAAATATTTACGTACAGGGAGTTAGGATCATCAATTCTGAGGATTGATCAGGGAGGATTTACGATAGCAATGAATAAGATAGATGGTAAAATGTTTAAAAATATGATTTTATGTGGTGCCGAAAATCTCCGGCAGCACGCTGAATATGTGGATTCATTAAACGTCTTCCCTGTCCCGGACGGTGATACAGGTACGAATATGAACTTATCCATGACTTCGGGAGCGAATGAAGTGGAGGATAAGGAAGATGCGCACATCGGAACAATCGGCAAGCACTATTCAAAAGGTCTTTTGATGGGTGCCCGCGGAAACTCCGGTGTCATTCTTTCCCAATTGTTCAGAGGCTTCTCCAAAGCGATTGAAAACAAGGCGGAGATAGATGCCTCTGAATTTGCAGCTGCTTTGGAGACAGGTGTTAAAACAGCCTATAAAGCGGTTATGAAACCTGTGGAAGGTACTATTTTGACAGTGGCTAAAGATTCCTCTGCCAAAGCAGATGAAGTCGCACCAAAAGAAAGATCAATCATCAGTGTAATGGAAGCAGTCATCAAAGAAGCAAAAGCTTCTCTTGAACGTACACCGGATCTATTGCCGGTATTGAAAGAGGTTGGCGTTGTCGATTCAGGCGGACAGGGTCTCGTTTACGTCTATGAAGGATTTCTTTCCGCATTGAAAGGCGAGACGATAGAAGCGAAATCTGAAACAGCTGATTTGGATACTCTTGTCCAGGACAATCATGAATTTGATGATTTCATGACTGTCGAAGATATTGAATTTGGTTTCTGTACTGAATTCATGGTGCGTTTTGAAGATGACAAGCGCAGCTTCGATGAAGATTCATTCCGTGAAGACATGAGTGGATTCGGGGATTCCCTGCTTGTGATTTCAGATGATGAAATCGTCAAAGTCCACGTGCATACCGAGACGCCGGGCGAGGCGATGACGTATGGCGCAACGTATGGTGAACTCATCAAGATGAAAATAGAGAACATGCGTGAACAGTTCCGCACGATCCAGGAGAAAAAGGGATCTAAAGCATCTGAAGAGAAGAAATCATATGATACTGCCGTAATCACCATATCTTCAGGTGAGGGTATCAATAAGCTGTTCAAGAGCATTGGTGCGACACATATAATCAACGGCGGGCAGACGATGAATCCGTCCACTGAAGACATACTTAAAATTATTGAAGGGGAAGATGTGAAAAACGTCATCATACTTCCTAATAATAAAAATATCATCATGGCAGCCGAGCAGGCGCGTGATATGCTGGAGATACCAGCGATTGTGATTCCGACAACTTCCATACCGGAAGGTCTTGCGAGTCTGTTATCCTATTCACCGGACGTGGAACTGGATGATAACAGGGAATCAATGACAGAATCGCTGGAGTATGTTAAAACCGGACAGGTTACCTACGCTGTGCGTGATACGAAAATTGATGGCATGGAAATTAAAAAAGATCAGCATATGGGAATAAATGACGGTAAGATCACTGCCGCAAATGATTCCCGTGAAGAAACACTGAAAACACTTATTGAATCAATGCTGGATGAGGACTCTGAGATTGTTACAATCCTGATCGGCACCGAAGGTGACCAGGAAGAAGTCGACCGCATTGTAGAAATGATTGAAGCTGAGTATGACGAAGTTGAATTCGAAATTCATAATGGTCAACAGCCGGTGTATAGCTACCTGCTATCTGTAGAATAGGGATGAATGACCACATCGGTTTTACAATCGGTGTGGTCTTTTCTAAAGTCGAGGAGGATTATATTATTATGAAATATAAAAGTGTATTTGATATTATCGGGCCGGTAATGGTCGGACCTTCATCCTCTCATACTGCTGGAGCGGCAAGAATTGGATTGCTTGCACGCAGTTTGTTCGGCGGACAGCCGGATCATGCCGATATTTATCTTTATGGGTCATTCAAGGATACTTATAGAGGGCATGGCACGGATGTTGCACTTATCGGAGGATTGCTCGGATTTGATACGGATGATGACCGTATCATTACTGCAGAGAAACAGGCTAAAGAAGCGAACCTGCATGTGCAGTTTATAGAGATGGAAGAAGAACGTTCCCATCCGAACACAGCGCTTTTACATCTCATCAAAGGAGATGAGCGGCTGACGGTGGAAGGCATTTCCATCGGCGGCGGTAAAATTGAGCTGGTCAGCATCAATGATTATGATATTAATGTTTCCGGGAACTACCCGACACTTCTTATTTTCCATAAAGATACTTTCGGCACAATCGCACGGGTGACGACAATTTTAGGAAACAACGAGATAAACGTCAGCCAGATGAATGTCTCGCGTAAAGAAAAAGGGGACATCGCTCTGATGACGATTGAACTGGATGATGAGATCGGCAATCATATCCTTGAAGAAGTACGTACAGCAGAAGGCGTGGACAGAGTGATTGAAATGAAAGAAAGTTAGGAGGGGCTTATATATGTTCAACAGTATAAATCAATTGGTGGAAACAGCAAAGAGGGAAGAAAAATCAATTGCTGATGTGATGATCAGCCAGGAGATGGAAGTGACGGGCCGCTCTTATCTTGAAGTTTATAAAGATATGGAGAGAAATCTTGAAGTAATGGAATCCGCAGTCGCAGAAGGTATCGCCGGAGTTACCAGTACGACTGGACTTACCGGCATGGACGCGGTCAAAATGCAGAAATATATAGACAGCGGCCAGGGACTGAGCGGAGATCTCACATTATATGCGATTGCCCATGCGGTCAGCACAAATGAAGTGAATGCTGCGATGGGTAAAATCTGTGCTACACCGACAGCGGGCTCAGCAGGCGTAGTACCCGGTGTATTATTTGCCATGGAGAAGAAACATGATGTATCCCGCGAAGATATGATCAAGTTCCTGTTTACTTCAGGCGCATTCGGCTTCGTGGTTGCAAACAATGCAAGCATTTCAGGCGCGGCCGGCGGCTGCCAGGCTGAAGTAGGCAGTGCCAGCGCGATGGCTGCAGCCGCCCTCGTGGAAATGGCAGGCGGCACGCCGGAAATGAGCGAACATGGATTTGCGATTGCACTCAAAAACATGCTTGGATTGGTGTGCGATCCTGTTGCAGGGCTGGTGGAAGTGCCGTGTGTCAAACGTAATGCTGCAGGAGCGAGCAACGCTTTAACGGCTGCGGATATGGCTTTGGCGGGAATCGAATCCAGAATCCCGCCGGATGAAGTTGTAGAAGCAATGTACAAAATCGGTCTCACTATGCCGTCTGCACTTCGTGAGACAGGCCGCGGAGGACTCGCAGCCACACCGACAGGAGAACGTCTGAAGCAGGAAATTTTCGGTGACCAGTAATGACTACGATGTATCAGGTCATTTCACCTGAAAAGCCAGTCGGTATTTTAAAAGGCGTGGGCCCGAAAGTCGCAGAAAAACTTCAATCCATAGGAATTGAAACAGTCAACGATGTTGTGTTCCATATCCCGAACAACTATGAAAATTTAAGTGTAATGAACCTTAATGAAGCCGAAAATAATGATAAAGTCACTGTTGCCGGCACTGTTAAAACAGAGCCGGCAATTGCGTTTTTCAGGGGCGGTAAAAACCGTCTGACAGTTTTTATGGAAATCGACGGCATCTATGTAAAGGTGATATTTTTCAACCAGCCCTATCTGAAAGATAAATTAATCGTCGGGGAAACGGTCAGATTATCCGGCAAGTTTCTTAAAAATAAGCTGGAGATAAATGGCCAGAGATTGATATTCGAAACCGGCGGCGGTTTCCGCGTAAAATATCCGATGGGAAAAGTCATGCATTCAAAAACGTTCAATAAGATTGTTGCCGAAGTGTTCAATGCTTTTCCATTCAACTATGATCTGCCGGAAGCAGTAAAGAGTAAATACCGTCTGCTGTCGGTAAGGGAAGCATTGCGGCTGATTCATTTTCCTGAAAACCAGCATGATGTCAACGAAGGCCGGCGGACGATCAAGTTTTACGAACTGTTTATATTCCAATTGAGGCTGATGGAGAAGAGACAGAAAGAACGTGTCAGAAATGAACGCTACATCATCGATTACGATATCAATGAATTGAAGGAATTTATTAGTACGCTGCCTTTTGATCTGACCGGGGATCAAAAGAAATGTACGAACGAAATATGCCGTGACTTAAAACAAAATGTGTCGATGCACAGACTGCTCCAGGGCGATGTGGGAAGCGGCAAAACAATTGTGGCAGGCATTGCCGCCTATGCGGTGAAAACAATCGGTGAACAGACGGCGGTGATGGTGCCTACAGAAGTGCTGGCCAACCAGCATTACCAGTCATTTATCGATACATTTGGAAGCCTGTTGAAGATTGCCAAACTGACCGGTACAACAAAGAGAAAAGAAAAGGCGGAAATCGTACAATCGCTGCAGGCAGGTGAAATTGATCTGATCGTCGGTACGCATGCACTGATTGAAGATGATGTCACTTTCGATAAACTCTCATTGATCATCACCGATGAACAGCACCGTTTCGGTGTCAATCAGAGGAAACGGCTGAATGATAAGGCCCATCGTAAAAATGTACTGTATATGACAGCGACCCCGATCCCAAGGACACTTTCGATTACAACGTTCGGTGATATGGATATTTCCCTGATCAGAGAAATGCCAAAAGGCCGCAAGCCGGTTGAAACGTATTGGCGGCGCTACGAAGAGACGGAAGAAGTACTGGCGTCCGTCGCTGATGAAGTCAGCCGAGGCCATAGTGCTTATATCGTCGCCCCGCTGATCGAAGAATCGGAAACACTGGATCTGAAGAACGTACAGGAAATTTTCCACATGTTTCTCGATTATTTTGGCGAAGATAAAGTCGAGCTCGTGCACGGGCGCATGAAACCTGCCGACAAAGCAGAAGGCATGGGACGTTTTGAAAGGCTCGAGAAACCGCTGCTCGTATCTACGACGGTCATCGAAGTCGGCATCAACGTACCGAATGCCACATACATGGTGATATTCAATGCTGAACGCTTCGGTTTATCCACGCTCCACCAGCTCAGGGGAAGGGTGGGAAGAAGCGATAAGCAGAGTTACTGTGCATTGATTAGTGATCCCAAAACTGAAAATGCAAAACAGAGAATTGATATCATGACCTCTACGACAGATGGGTTCGATCTCAGTGAACAGGATTTGGAAATGCGCGGCCCGGGAGACTACTTTGGTGTCAGGCAGAGCGGATTGCCTGAATTCAAAGTGGCCGATCTGGCAGAAGACTATAGAATATTGGAACATGCACGCATGAGTGCCATTGAACTGTCAGGTGAAATGAGGAAGAACACATGAGAATACTTTTGAGAATGCTTGGAATCATACTGATATTGTCGGCCGTTGTGCTCTTCTTCTGGCAGGACATTCGTGAACATTTCACAGAAAAGATCAATGACCGCATTATTGAGGCATACCACAATGGAGACACTTCAGTTGATATCGGTCCTGTTGAATCGATTATTACCGGAATTGATCCGGATGAAGCAGATTACACAGCAGGTGAAAGCAGCAATGACACATCGGAGCAGGATACAGATAGCGAAACTGCAGAATCCCCCCAGCCGGGAATCAATATCGGTGAAGGAATGGTCGGTGTGCTGAAAATTGAATCCGCCGGCATCAATGAACCGGTATTCAGCGGACCGGTGACAGAAGAGAAGCTGCGCAACGGTGTTTCTTTTGTCAATGACGCGGATCATCTGGACATGCAGAACATACCGATTGCCGGACACCGCGTCGAAGGTGCCGGCATCCGTTTCAACTATCTGGACCGGGCAAGTGTCGGGGATACGGTTGAATTTATAACTAAAGATGAAACGCGCCTATACGAAATCACTGATATATTTGATGTCAATCCGTCCCAGGTTGAAGTGATGAACCAGCATGCAGGCGAACCTCAGCAGCTGACACTCATCACCTGTGAAGACTATAATCCCGAAACGCTTCTGTTCGAAAAACGCATGATTGTCAAAGCGACAATAGTTGAATAAAGGTTACAATGGTTACTTCTGACAAGAAGCAGCCATTTTTTATGCGGTTTATGTTAATTTTGTTTGAAATCAGAAAGTCACTTATATATACTGATGTTAGTACCAACTACTAAATGAGGTCATCATATGGCAAGATATAAAAAAAAGGAACGGCAAGAGCTTCTTTTGGAGAAAGTGTCTACTGACCCTTTCCTGACGGATGAACGCCTGTCCGAGGTATTTGAAGTCAGCATACAGACGATTCGGCTCGACCGGCTTGAGCTGAACATCCCTGAACTCAGGGAACGCATCAAACACGTTGCCAGGGAAGAGACTGGTAAAATCCGCAGTCTCTCATTACAGGAAGTCATTGGTGAAATAATTGATATAGAATTGAACAATCATGCACTCTCGCTGTTCATAGTGGAAGATGCGCATGTATTTCAGAAAAATAAAATTGCACGGGGACATTATTTGTTCGCCCAGGCAAATTCACTGTGTGTGGCAGTGATTGACGAACCGCTCGCACTCACGAAATCGGCAGACATCGAGTTTACAAGACCTTCGAAACTCGGTGATAAAGTGATTTCCAAAGCAGTGGTGGAGAAAATGGATGGAAATCGGGCGATAATAACTGTCTCGTCCAGAGTAGACCAGAAATTGGTTTTTAAAGGACGGTTTGAAATGTACTATACTGATGAAACTGATGAAGGTGAAAAAAATGGTTAAAGTTGCAGTAGATTTAATGGGCGGGGACAATGCCCCGGCAGAAATTGAAAAAGGTGTTCTGGCGGCTGTTGAAGAAGACAGTATGCTGGAAGTGAAACTGTATGGCACAAAAGGTGCGTACAGTGGAAATCACCCCCGGATCGAATTTATTGAAGTCACTGAAAAAATAGAGTCGGATGATGATCCTGTCCGTTCTGTAAAAAGGAAGAAAGACAGTTCACTGGTCAGAGCATGCAAGGCAGTCAAAGACGGCGAAGTGGCAGCCTGTGTTTCAGCGGGGAATACAGGGGCACTGATGAGCGCCGGCTTATTTGTTGTCGGCCGTATTAAAGGGATTGAACGCCCTGCCATTGGCACTTTACTGCCGAGTATCGACGGCCGCGGCATGATGCTTCTCGATATGGGGGCAAATGCCGAGAACAAACCGAAGCATCTCGCGCAGTTTGCCTTGATGGCGGATATCTATATGCGCGAAATCGCCGGCCGTTCCAATCCTGCCATAGGGCTCATCAACAACGGCAGTGAGGAAAACAAAGGCAGTGAACTGACTAAAGAAACATTTAAATTACTTAAAGAGAGTGACATGAACTTTATCGGCAACTTTGAAACGAGGGATATCCTTTCAGGTGAAGCCGACATCGCAGTGACGGATGGGTTTACCGGAAATGTCGTTTTGAAAACGATCGAAGGGACGGCATCGTCACTGATGAGTGAGATCAAAGATGTATTCCTGAAAAGCACTAAGAATAAAATGGCGGCAATGGTCCTTAAAAACGACTTCAAAGAGGTAAAGGACCTGCTGGATTACCGTCAATATGGCGGCGCACCGCTGCTCGGCCTAAATGGTAATGTATTAAAAGCACATGGTTCCAGTGACTCTGTTGCCATCGTCTCTGCCTTGAGGCAGGCTAAAAAGATGGCGGATTCCAACGCAATCGCAAAAATCAAGGAAAGAATCGAGGAGAATGCATGAAACGACTGATACTATTCCCGGGCCAGGGCGCCCAGTACAACGGGATGGCAAAAGACATTTATGAATCATCCTCAGAAGGCCGTACGGCACTCGATGAAGTATTTATGAATGTGGACTTCGATTTGAAGTCCATTATGTTTGATGAGGATGAACGTCTGAACCAGACGGAATATACACAGCCCGCATTGTTTGCACACAGCCTGGCGGTGCTGGCTGCAACCGGTATAAAAGGGGATATGGTATTAGGCCATAGCCTGGGTGAACTGCCGGCACTCGTACATGCAGGTGTACTGAGTATACAGGATGGTGTAAAAATCGTTGCGAAACGCGGCGCACTCATGTCACAATCGACCGGCGGCGGTATGGCTGCTGTCATCGGTATGGAAGCGGCTGAGGTACAGGCGCTCTGCGATGAACTGTCCACTGAGACCCGCCGTGTGCAGCCGGCGAATCTGAATGCACCGGACCAGACGGTTGTTTCCGGTGATGCTTCATTGATTGAAGAATTTGCGGCCAAAGCAAAGGAAAACGGTGCAAGGCGTGTAATGCCGCTTAACGTATCCGGCGCATTCCACTCTCACCTTATGGATGAGGCAAAGGCGGAGTTTAGGGCGTTTGTGTCTGACATTGAATTCAGTCCGCCTCAAATCCCGGTGATCCAGAATGTTTCAGCCAAGGCTGAAACGGATCCGACAGTGATCAAGTCACAACTCATCGAGCAGATTACAAGCCCCGTGCGTTTTGTGGAATGTGTGCAGACGGCAGTGGATGAAGGTGCGGCGGAAGCAATTGAAGTCGGGCCTAAAAAAGTCCTCAGCGGATTGATGAGAAAAATAGACCGTTCTGTCAGTACTTCGAATATTGATACTATGGAGCAGGTAAAGGAGTTTCAAAATGGGTAAAATAGCATTAGTTACCGGCGGTTCACGCGGGATAGGAAAAAGTATCGCGTCAAGCCTCGGGAAAGAGTATACTGTTATAGTGAACTACTCCGGTTCCAAAGAAAAAGCGGAGCAGGTGGCGCAGGAAATCACAGATCAGGGCGGGACCGCAGAAGCATATCAGTGTCACGTGCAGAACTACGATGATGTTAAGGCGATGATCAAATACATCACAGATACTCACGGCTCAATCGACCTGGTTGTCAACAACGCCGGTGTGACCAAAGACAACCTTCTTATGAGAATGAAAGAGGACGAATGGAATCAGGTAATCGATGTAAACCTAAAAGGTGCATTTAACGTGATTCAGAGCGTTTCCCGGCCGATGATCCGCCAAAAAGGCGGAAGAATCATCAATATTTCAAGCATCGTCGGTTCTTTGGGTAACCCAGGCCAGACGAACTATGTAGCGTCCAAAGCGGGAATTGAAGGCATCACTAAATCTGTAGCGCGTGAACTCGCACCCAAAGGAATTACTGTCAACGCAGTGGCACCGGGATTCATAGAAAGTGATATGACCGAGGTGCTCTCTGATGATATTAAAGATCAGATGTTGTCTCAAATACCACTGAATCATTTCGGTACTGTAGACGATATCGCAGAGACTGTGAAGTTCCTTGCGTCCGACGCCGCAAAATACATTACCGGCCAGACTATCCACGTCAACGGCGGTATGTACATGGATTAGGAGCTATGCTATTATTGGAGGGAGGTGAATTTTGATGGCAAACTTTGACAAAGTAAAAGACATTATTGTCGACAAACTTGGAATCGATGAAGAGAAAGTAACTAAAGAAGCATCTTTCAAAGATGATCTTGGTGCAGACTCTTTAGATATTGCTGAACTAGTTATGGAACTTGAAGATGAGTTCGAAATGGAAATTCCTGATGAGGAAGCTGAAAAGATCAACACAGTAGGCGACGCTCTTAATTACATTGATAAACTAGACGCAAATTAATTATAAAATCCACTTTCCGGAGTGGATTTTATTTTTGTATGAAAACTTTTATTCAAATGGATATTCATTTAGAATAAGGTGACGGGAGTGGATATTATGGAATTTAAAAATATAGAAAATATAATTGAAAAAGATGCACATGCAAGAAAAGGGCTCTCAGCATTTCGCAGGGAACTCGTTGGGTTCCTGGAGAGAACGGGCATTACAATAAATGATGAGGCATTATATATACAGGCATTTATGCACAGTTCGTATATCAATGATCTTCAACTCAATAAAATTTATAATAACGAGAGACTCGAATTTCTTGGCGATGCAGTACTAGAATTGATGGTTTCAGACTATATATTTAACAGATTCGATGAATTGCCTGAAGGGGATCTGACAAAGCTAAGAGCTAATATCGTGTGTGAACCCTCACTTGTAGTATTCGCCTCCAAACTCCGCATGGAACCACTCATCATGCTCGGTCGTGGAGAAGAGAAGACTGGTGGAAGAAAACGGCCCTCCATCATATCTGATACTTTCGAAGCCTTTTTGGGCGCGCTTTATCTTGATAAGGGATCAGCTGAAACTGAGAAGTTTCTGGAAAGGTTTGTTTTTCCGGAAGTGAAAAGTGCGAAATACAATGCAGTAATGGATTATAAGACCGCACTGCAGGAACATATGCATAAAAATTATGGAAAAGCGATTGAATATAAACTGGTTGAGGCCACGGGACCAAGCCATGATAAGACTTTTGTCACAGGCGTGTATATGGATGGCGAGATGATCGGCAAAGGATTGGGACGTTCCAAGAAGGAGTCCGAACAACGTGCTGCAGAGCAGGCACTGAGTGAAACGAACGGCGGGGAGAACCACTGATGGTATATTTGAAAGCGATAGAGGCCCACGGCTTCAAATCATTTGCAGATAAAGTGAATATTAAATTTGACTCAGGTGTGACGGCTGTAGTCGGTCCAAACGGCAGCGGCAAGAGTAATATTACTGATGCAATCCGCTGGGTGCTTGGTGAACAATCAGCAAGAAGTATCCGCGGGGTAAAGATGGAAGATGTCATCTTTAACGGTTCATCCGGCAGAAAGGCGATGAACTTCGCATGGGTGCGCCTTGTGCTGGATAATAATTCCAGAACCCTCTCCATAGACACGGACCAGGTGAACATTACCCGCAAGCTCTATAGAAATGGGGACAGCGAGTATTACATCAATGACGATAAGTGCCGTCTGAAAGAGATCAATGAACTCTTCCTGGATTCAGGTCTGGGCAAAAATGCATATAACATCATTTCCCAGGGGGAAGTCGATGAAGTATTAAAAGCCCGTCCGGAACAGCGCAGAAACCTGATTGAAGAAACTGCCGGTGTGATGAAATACAAACTCAGAAAGAAAGAATCCGAGAAAAGACTGGAAGATACAGCTCAAAACCTGAGCCGTGTGCATGATATCATCCATGAGCTTGAATCCCGGGTGAATAAGCTGGAACGTGACAGTGCAAATGCGAAGGAATATCTGGCACTGAAAGAGGAAATCAGCCGCAGTGATATTGAAGTGACGGTCTATGACATCAATGCACTCCTCACGATTCTGCACGAAGAGGAAGCGGCCTATGATGATATTGCAAAGAAGGTTAAAGCACAGCGCGAAAACCTTCAGCTGATGGACCGGAAGATGACCGAACTGGGTGATGCCAGGGACAAGCAGGACAATAAAAGCAGTACGCTGAACAATCAGCTCGTAGAACTGTCAAAACGTCTGGAGAACACGAGCGGACGCATTGAACTTTACAAAGAACGTAAAAACAACAAAGGTCAGCTTGTCGAAGAACTCAGGACACGTCTATCCGAGCAGGAATCCAGAAAAGAAACTCTGGAATCCAGGGTCAGCGAAGTGAATGAAACGACGGCATCCTTAAATGAGACGGCATCAAGACTGAAAAAAGCACTGAAAGATACGAACGAACAAAAACGGTATTTAACAGAAGACCAGGGCGATGAAATCGAAAAGCTCAAAGACAGCTATTATGATCTCATGGTTGAGAAGACGACGCTTGAAAATGACCAGCGCCGCGAGGAATCTGAAAAATCCCGCCTGGACGGCAGCGTCCGTCAAAAGGAAGAAAGACTCACTGCTCTAAAAGATGATTATGAAAATGAAAAATCGGAACATGATAATCTGACCGAACAGACAAAAAAAGCAAAAGATGAGCTGGAAACTACACGGGATAAGTATCGGGATGAAAAGGCGGGTCTGGCGGAGCTCAATAATAAATACGATACAGAGCGGGAGAAACTGCATAAGGCAAACCGTTTTATCGAACAGCAGACTTCAAAACTGGAAATGCTTAAAAATATGCAGAATGAATACCGCGGTTATTATCCGGGTGTCCGGGCAATCTTAAAAAACCGGGATAAGGTGAGTGGGGTACGGGGGTCTGTCGGTGAACTGATTTCGACAGATAGTGCGTACATGGTTGCACTCGATACAGCACTCGGCGCGCAGGCTCAGAACATCATCATGACAAATGAGTCGGACGCCAAAAGTGCAATCCGTTATCTGAAAGAGAAGAAGAGCGGATTCGCAACATTTCTCCCTATGGATGTAATCCGTCCAAGGACACTTTCTGCAGATATAAGATCCCAGGTCGAGCGCTCTGGTGTGGATGCCCGCGTGATGGCTGATATTGCGAAGGCGGATGCCGACATCAAAGATGTCGTAAATCATCTGCTCGGCACAACAATTGTAACCGAAAATATCGATGAAGCAGGTAAACTGGCCCGTGAAATCAACCACCGCGCGCGTATCGTCACAGTGGATGGCGAAACAATAATGCCCGGCGGTGCGATGAGCGGGGGATCGAGAAACACGAAGAGTTCCATTATCGAGAGCCAGCGGGAAATGGCGGAAACGGAAGAAAAACTCGCCGAGTACAAAGGCAAGCTTGAGCATATGAAATCCAACGTCAAAATTCTTGGTGAAAAAGTTTCCGCTCAAATGGAGAAACTTTCAAAACTTGAAAAGATGGGCGAGACACTTGCTGAAAATCATGAAGACCTGGAGTCCAGAAGAGACCGTCTGGGATATCAGCTTGAAGCAAAGGCAGAAACCATGTCTATGCTTCAAGAAGAGCTGAAATCACTGGGCGGCCGGGATGAGGTGCGTGACTTTGACAAACTGATCCGCGAAGCGGAGGAAAAGATTCGGAAATTGGATGAGCGCATCCGCATGATGAGTGCTTCAGACAAAGATAAAAAGCAGGAACTCGCTTTGCTTACTGATGAGAGCCATGCCATTGAACGTGAATTCGCAGCAGTCAAAGAACGTGTAAACCATAACCAGGCAGAAAAAGAGAGGCTCGAGTCAGAACTTCAGGATGCCGGTGATGCGATTGAAGAGACGAAGGCCCAGCAGGAAATGGTGGCGCATGATTTAAGCGGCATGGATATCGCAACACTCGAAGAAGAGAAAAAAGACCTGACTTCCCGGGTGGAAAAATTATACGAAGAGACAGACGAGATTTCCACTCAGCAGCATGAGATCAGAAGAGAGTATAATTCAATCGTTGAAAAACGGGATGCGACATTAAAAGAATTGGAAGAACATCAGGAAACATTACGCAACCATACAGGGAAAAAAGAGAAATTAGATGTTAAAATAGAACAGAGGATCGTATATCTTTCCGAGAATTACAAGATGACTTATGAAAAAGCGAAAGAAGAATATAACGATTTCTCTGAAATCGACCAAAAACGCATGAAGATTTCATTGAATAAAAAAAGCATAGAAGAGCTTGGACCTGTAAATCTGGGAGCCATAGAAGAGTTCGACCGCGTCAACGAACGCTACGAGTTCCTTAAAGCGCAGGAAGCGGACCTTTTGGAAGCCCGCGCCACCCTGCTTGAAGTGATCAGTGAAATGGATGAAGAAGTTGCGGTCCGGTTCAAGGAAGCGTTCGAGCAGGTGAATACGCATTTTGGTGCTGTGTTCAAAGAGATGTTCGGCGGCGGCCAGGCAGAGCTGAGACTGACAGACGAAGATAATTATTTGGAGTCCGGTGTAGAGATCTATGCCCAGCCGCCGGGGAAAAAGCTGTCATCGCTGTCACTGTTATCCGGTGGAGAACGTGCACTGACTGCCATCAGCCTTTTATTCAGCGTATTGAAAGTGCGCGTCAGCCCGTTCATCATTCTGGATGAAGTGGAAGCGGCGCTGGATGAATCCAATGTTTTACGCTATGCGCATTATTTGAAACAGCTTGCAGAAGATACACAGTTCATCGTGATCACCCACAGAAAAGGTACAATGGAAGAGAGTGACCGGCTGTTTGGTGTTACGATGCAGGAACGCGGTGTCAGCCAACTCATCAGTGTTGACCTTAAAAACTATGAAGAAAATGTGAGAGAGGAAGAGACGGTGTGAGCTTTCTTAAACGACTAAAGAATAAATTCCAGCCAAATAAAGAAAATGAAGCCAATGAGCAAACTGTCGAGGAACAAAATGAAAAACTCGACGATGGCCTCATCAGTATTGATGAGTTTGAAGAATGGGAACAGGAACAGATTGGTTACAAGTTTAAAGCAGGTCTTGAGAAAAGCCGTGAGAAGTTCCAGAATGAAATCAATGAACTGATGGCACGTTACCGCACAGTCGATGAAGATTTCTTTGAAGCCCTGGAAGAAGTGCTTATTTCTGCCGATGTCGGCTTCAATACTGTGATGGAACTGACGGATGAACTGCGTCATGTGGCAAAAGTGGAAAACATTACTGAAACTGAGGATCTGAGAGAAACAATCGTTGAGAAAATGGTCGAGATCTACCAGCGTAATGATGAACTTCCCGAAACGATCAATATTCAGGAAGACGGGCTGACGGTCATTCTCGTAGTCGGTGTGAACGGCGTCGGCAAAACGACAAGCATCGGCAAACTCGCCTATAAGTATAAGCAGGAGGGCAAAAACGTCATGCTCGCAGCCGGGGACACTTTCCGCGCAGGCGCAATCAACCAGCTGAAAGTATGGGGCGAGCGTGTAGATGTGGACGTCATCAGCCAGACGGAAGGCAGTGATCCGGCAGCCGTTATGTTCGATGCGATGAATGCGGCCAAAAAACGCGGCGCGGATGTTTTAATCTGTGATACTGCAGGCCGCCTGCAGAATAAAGGGAATCTGATGAAAGAACTTTCCAAAATGAAAAATGTCATTCAGAAAGTAGTGCCCGAAGCACCGCATGAATCACTGCTTGTGCTCGATGCGACAACAGGCCAGAATGCCCTCAGCCAGGCGAAAGCCTTTAAGGAAGTGACGGACGTCTCCGGCATCGTTCTTACGAAACTTGACGGAACCGCAAAAGGGGGTATCGTCCTCGCGATTAAAAATGAGCTCGGCATTCCGGTTAAATTCGTCGGTCTCGGTGAACAATTGGATGATCTGCAGGAATTCAGTGCAGAGAATTATGTATACGGACTGTTTGCTGATATGATATCTAATGCAGATGAAATAGATGAATCCAAGGAGAACCAGGCAGAGGATGAGGTATAATGACAGAAGAACTCGAACGCACAATGCGGATGAACTATCTCTATGATTTTTATAACTCATTACTGACAGATAAGCAAAGGCGGTATATCGAACTTTATTATCTGGAGGATTTCGCGTTCAGTGAAATAGCGGAAGAACTTGATGTGACACGTCAGGCGGTTTATGATAATTTAAAGCGCTCAAAGGACCTTTTGGAACATTATGAAGAAAACCTCAGCATGTACAGGAATTTTAAATCAAGACAAGAGTTTATAAAGCGTCTTAAAAATAAACTGGGTAAATCAATGGACTCTGAAACAGAGGAAATTATAAACCGGTTGGAAGAATTGGATTAGGAGGAACAAATATGGCTTTTGAAGGATTGGGAGAACGTCTCCAGGCCACGATGGACCGCATCAAAAGCAAAGGTAAAGTGTCCGAGGCGGACATTAAGGTAATGATGCGTGAAGTCCGTCTGGCATTGCTTGAAGCGGACGTTAACTTCAAGGTGGTCAAGCAGTTCATCAATCAGGTGAGAGAACGCGCACTTGGATCTGATGTTATGCAGTCACTGACACCGGGACAGCAGGTCATCAAGATTGTTAAGGAAGAACTGACCGACTTGATGGGCGGGGATAATCAGAAGATTAATCTCAGCCAGAAACCGCCGACCGTCATCATGATGGTTGGTCTGCAGGGTGCCGGTAAAACGACAACTGCCGGTAAACTTGCATTGCACTTAAGAAAGAATTCCAATAAGAAACCCCTGCTTGTTGCGGGTGATATCTACCGCCCGGCTGCCATTGACCAGCTGCAGACAGTAGGGAAGCAAATCGATGTCCCTGTTTTTGCTTTAGGTGACCAGGTGAAGCCGCAGCAGATTGTTACTGAGGCTATGGATCATGCAAAGGCAGAACATCTGGATACAGTCATCATCGATACAGCAGGCCGGCTGCATATTGACGAGGCGCTGATGAATGAGCTTAAAGATATTAAAGAAATCGCAACACCCGATGAAATCATGCTCGTCGTTGACTCTATGACAGGTCAGGATGCCGTAAACGTTGCAGATTCATTCAATGATCTGCTCGATATTACCGGCGTGACCCTCACAAAACTTGATGGGGATACACGCGGTGGTGCGGCGCTTTCCATCCGTTCAGTCACGCAGAAACCGATTAAATTCGTGGGTATGTCCGAGAAATTGGATGGCCTGGAAGCATTCCACCCTGACCGTATGGCACAGAGGATTCTTGGCATGGGCGATGTGCTGTCCATCATCGAGAAAGCCCAGTCGACAGTAGATGAGGACGAGCAGAAAGTCCTGCAGCAGAAGATAAAAGACCAGAGTTTCACCCTGGATGACTTCCTGGAGCAAATGGATCAGGTCAAAAATCTGGGTCCGCTTGATGAACTTCTCAAAATGATGCCGGGAGCGAACAAAATTAAAGGCCTCGACAAAATGCAGATGAGCGGCAATGAAATCGACCACGTCCAGGCGATCATCCGTTCCATGACGATGGAAGAGCGTGAGAATCCTGCGAAAATCAATGCGAGCCGCAAAAAGCGTATTGCACGCGGTTCCGGACGTACACTGCAGGAAGTGAACCGACTGCTGAAACAGTTTAATGAAATGAAGAAAATGATGAAGCAGATGACAAGCCAAAAAGGCCGCAAGAAGAATCCTTTCGGCAATATGGGACTGCCATTCTAAAATTTTCAAACCTGTAAAGATAAAGGCCTTTACAGGTTTTTGATTTTCTGTTATAGTAGTAAAAGTGAAATTGAGATATAGAAAGGAGTCAAAAAAACAATGGCAGTTAAACTAAGATTGACACGCATGGGTTCTAAAAGAAATCCTTACTACCGTATCGTAGTTGCCGATTCACGCAGCCCTAGAGATGGCCGTATCATCGAACAAATCGGTTCTTACGACCCGGTGTCCAAAGAAGAAAACAATGTAACGCTTGATGAAGAAAAAGCGCTTGAATGGCTGCAGAATGGTGCGAAGCCAAGTGATACAGTTCGTAACATCCTCAGCAATAAAGGTGTTATGGAACGTTACCATAATGCAAAATTAGGGAAGTAACCCTATATGAAACAATTATTGCAAACAATTCTTGAACCGATGCTGGAACATCCTGAGGCGCTTAAAATCGAGAATGAGGAAACGGAATACAATGTTTCCTATAAGATTGAAGTCCATGAGGACGACGTTGGCCGTGTGATTGGCAGACGTGGCCGTGTAATCAAAGCGGTGCGTACAATCGTGGCCAATGCGAACCATGGCAGTTCAAAGAAAGTGTTTGTTGATGTAGATTAGGCACACCGGTCGGTGTGTCTTTTTTATTAATAAGAATAAATGATAAAGAGGGGGCAGCTGATGAAGATTAATATCGGCCGATTGGTAAACTTCCACGGTGTACGCGGGGAAGTTAAAGTAATCAGTGATTCAGACTTTACAGAAGAACGTTTTGCGCCCGGCAATAAAGTGGAGATCAAAGGCGAAAGTTTTGTCATCGACAGCTACCGCACCCATAAGAACTTTCATCTACTGAAGTTCCGCGGAGTGACGAATTTAAACCAGGTGGAGCATTTAAAAGGTTCTGATCTGGCACAGGAAGATGATGCGGTTTCAATAGAGCTCGAAAAGAATGAATTCCACTATCATGAAATCATCGGTCTGGAAGTAAAACTAGAAGAATCTTTGGAGACGATCGGTAAAGTGAAGGAGATATTCCAGACCGGTGCGAATGATGTCTGGGTAGTAGAAGGCGACAAGGAATATATGATCCCGTATATAGAAGAGGTAGTAAAAGAAATTGACTTGGAGAGCGGTCAGATTATCATTTCTCCTCTGGAGGGATTACTCGAATGAATATCCACTACCTGACTCTGTTTCCGGAAATGTATGAAGGAGTGTTGAATACCTCCATATTGAAGCGGGCCAAAGAAAAAGGCATCGTCGATTACAATCTCATCAACTTCCGCGACTATTCGGAGAGCAAGCACAATAAAGTCGATGACTATCCCTATGGTGGCGGGGCAGGCATGGTATTGAAGCCTGAACCTGTATTTAACGCTATGGACGCACTTGATCTGAAAAAGCCGCGTGTCATCCTTATGTGCCCGCAGGGCAGGCCATTTGATCAAAAGATGGCGGAGTCCTTGAGTGAAGAAGATGATATCGTCTTCATCTGCGGTCATTATGAGGGGTATGATGAACGCATACGGACTCTGGTGACAGACGAAGTTTCAATCGGAGACTACGTGCTGACCGGCGGTGAGCTCGCCAGTATGACAATGACGGATGCTGTCGTACGTCTGATTCCCGGTGTATTGAGCCGTGAAGAAAGTCATCAGGAGGACTCGTTCTCAACCGGCATGCTCGAGCACCCGCATTACACACGTCCAAGAGAATACCGCGGGATGAAGGTGCCTGAAGTATTGATGAACGGTAATCATAAATTGATCGAAGAATGGCGCAGGGAAGAAAGTCTGAAACGAACGCGTGAAAGACGGCCGGACCTTCTGGAAGATTAATTATTATCTGCAGATTTTATCAGAAAGCCGTTGAAAGCATTGCTCAATTATGGTAATATTATACGAGTGTTTGACGACACACATACACAACAATCCGCTGCTATGATGGGCAAGATAGTTGGAAGAAGGAGAAGATAATTATGTCACAAGAACTAATCAATGAGCTGACAAAAGAGCAGCTGAAAACAGACCTGCCGAATTTCAAACCTGGTGACACAGTACGTGTTCACGTACGTATCGTTGAGGGATCCCGTGAACGTATTCAGGTCTTCGAAGGTGTAGTAATCAAACGCCGTGGCGGAGGCATTTCTGAAACATTCACAGTACGTAAAATCTCTTACGGTGTAGGAGTGGAGCGTACATTCCCTGTACACACGCCAAAAATCGAGAAACTAGAAGTGACTCGTCGTGGCCGTGTACGTCGTGCTAAACTTTACTATCTGCGTAACTTGCGTGGTAAAGCGGCGCGTATCAGAGAACTTCGATAAATTACACGAAAAGAACCTTCACAGCCTTTTGGTTGTGAAGGTTCTTTTTTGTTTGGAGAGTTATGAATATGGCAGGACCTGCCGCCTCATTGAGTTGGAGCATCGATGTAAGAAAAGCGATTCTATCGTTTCGTGCTCCTGCCCGCCGGTCTGCTCCTCAATTTGCCAATCCACTGCCTGAGTCCAAATAAATCGAGATAAACGAATGCGGCCAGCAGAGAAACCAGCGAGACAATCAATGTCAGCCAATAATACGGCGGGGTAAAACTGATTTTAATACGTGTGTCCTCAGAACCGACTTTAAAGCCCGTCATGAGATGATTTGCTCTGAAAGGCTCCAGGTTCCCGCTTGCATTACCTGTGACTCTGACGCCCTCTCTAAACACGATTGGGACGGTCGCAAAGCCTGAATTGCCTTCTTCGATTTCAATTTCATATGAATTTGCATTTTCATGTGCGTCATAAGGAACGTCCGGCTGTCCGCTCGCTCTCTCAAGCGTTCTGTAATCCTCTATATAGATCGCCTGCAGATCGATATTATATTCACCGGATGAGAATTGGATGGGGATCTCTTCATCCAGCTTTGCACGGTAGAGCAGGTCATCGGCATATGTTCTGTATTTACTTTCTGCAAACAGCCGTTCGTTTTCATAGCCGTCGACATTGACTGTGAATCGTTTCATCGGCTCTATGAGCTGAATGTGCATTTCGATATAAACATCTTCATCTTCCACCGGTGCATCGATCACATCATCGAAGTTTAATCTGATTCCGCCCCCGTCGTCATGGACCAGCAGATTGCTGCCGTCGAAATCGGCATTAAATGTTTCAACGTCAACCTCTTCCAGGACATTTTCAGGCGGGACCATCTCGCTGTTTGCTTCGAATTCATCAGTGACGATGCCATTTAACATGGCGTGTTCCCGCTGCAGCGGACTGGTTAAATCCTCGGGATCATAAATTTCCGAACTGAACCGTATAAAGTTCAGGGGGAATTTATTTTCATAGATGGTATATGTGCCGTCTGTCAGTATCGGTTCGAACTTGGATGGAATTCCAAATGTCTCATCTTCACGCATCATATAATCCGCGCCAAACAGCGAATAAAGATTGCTCCTGTATTGGAATGATGCGTAACGGCTGATGGACTCGTGCGGAAAATTCACTTTCAGGTCATTGTAATAAAAGTCAATGATTTTACCGTCAATGATACTCGAGTACAGGCTTGTGCCGCTGAATCCCATATACATCGGAGTATTATCCTGATCTCTGACTTTGTAATCTATCTTTTGTTCCGGTTCCTTCAAGTCCTTGATATGATCAATGTTATATTGCTGCAGTTCACTTCTGTAGTGGTTGCTGTTGAGGTAGAACAGATGGTTACGGTCTGTAATGCCGGGATGATAGATTTCGGAATCTGTATGTGATGCACTGACTGTCAGGGTGAAAAGGACAACCAAGCCCACCAGCAGTGCAGTGACGGCTTTTCGTTCCTTTTTATCAATTACAACGAGTGCCCCGGCAAACTGGACCACCGGGACAAGCCATAGCCAGATGACCGTTTCATCAGCAATCCATATGGACAGTCCTAAAATGATATAGACAGGTATCAGGCTCAATACATAAGTTTTTAGCGGCACTTTTTTTAAGTTGGACAGATATTGTGCAATCAGTACCGCATGGAAAAATACGAGCATATAATGCCAGCGCTTCTGTGGCTGCTGGAATCCATTGAAGAACGTATCGATATAGGGTGACAGTGTAAAAATCATGAACACAATGGTCAGCCATGCAAATAACTTATAAAAATAGTTTTTGTATAATGCCGGTGTGAACAGTGCCTGGATGGCGATGAATAAAATGACGATCAGATAATTTTCATAAAAAATATTATCCTGGGGACCAAGTTCACTGATAAGCGGGACATCCACCATATATTCTCGGGAATCATTATTTAAAAATCCGCGGACGGCATGGAAAAAAGCGACGATGGATATGCCGAAACCGATAACCGCCGAAGGAATGGACAGTTTTAAAACATCCATCCCCGGTAAATCCTCTTTTCGTTTCGCCAGCAGCCGGATCCCAAGGTAGACGACTGAGATGACCAGCTGGAAATATGCAAAGTAGAAATTATTGATCAGTGTCAGGGCGACGGCAAATATAAACAACCCCGGTCTGCCTTTTCGAATCAGCAGTTCGAGTGCAAAAAATGTCAGCGGCAGCCAGATGAAAACATCACTGAAGAAAGACCAGTAAACCGTAAATCTGAAATAAGTGGGGGATGCGGCAAATATAAATCCGCCGAGCACTGCATAAACCGGTTTTACACCGATGAATTTTAAAAATTTATAAGTAAAATAAATGATTGCAAATGTTTTTATGATAGATATGAAAAAGCCGTTGAAAGCCCAAAATTCAATCGCTGATGTATCATAGCCGAATAACAGCTCTCCGAGTCTGACGAAAAAGATATTGATATGATAAACGACATTTGTTGAATAATAATAGGCGAGATCTGTGTAAAAATCTCCGCCCAGGCCAAAGTCTGTATCAAAGAACAACGTGCCTTCTTTGAATTTTTCATATAGATAAAGCTGCATCGGCAGCATTTGTTCCAATCCATCGTTGGCACCCGTCATGAAGATTTTTTCTTTTTTATCATCCGGTGCAATCAGACGCCAGAGCACATAGGCGTGTGACAGAACTGCCAGCACGGCGATGGTGAGTATATATCTGGAACGTTTCAGCAAATGACTCATTTTCTGCATGTTTTAAACCTCTTTATCTTTAAGCACCCACCGGGTGATTGTATAAGTTACCGGTACTGTGACAACGAGTACAGGCAGGGGCGCCAAAATTTCATTCCAACTGAAAATGTCTACAAATACATATAACAATAAAGTCTGCATTCCCATATTGATCACCTGCGTGAGCGGGAACCTTAAAAACTTGGACCATGTCGGTTTTACCCTGTACACAAAGTAACAGTTTAAAAAGTATGAAATGATAAATGCCAGAATAAAACCGATCAGGTGCGCAGCGATATAAGGCAGCCCGATAAAGATGAGCACAGTGTAGATCATATAGTAATTCAGTGTGTTTAAAAGTCCGATGATGACAAAGCGTGAGAATTCATTATTTAAGCTATTTTGTTTCATGGAAATTTTCCTTTTGGGCGTCTGTGAAATCCGATTGTTCGTGAACGATGAATTTGGGTCTGTTTTTCGTTTCGATATATATACGACCGATATATTCGCCGATAATGCCGAGGGAAAACAGCTGTACACTGCCAAGCAGAAGGAGACTCGCGATGATTGTAAAGTAGCCCGGTACTTCCACGCCATGTATCACAATATTAACAAACATATATAATATATACGCCAGTGAGATCAGGAGGACTGCAAGACCAAGATAGAAGCAGATACGAAGCGGCCTATGATTATATGCACTGATTCCATCGATGGCATAATCGACGAGTTTTAATGGATTGAATGTGGATCTGCCCGATGAGCGGTCAATGTGATTGAATTCGATCACTTTCTTATTGAATCCCACCCATTCGAAAATGCCTTTGGAGAAGCGGTTGTTTTCGCTGAGCAGTAATATGGCATCAATGACTTTGCGGGAAATGAGACGGAAATCCCCCTCTCCATCGACCAGCCGGACGGTACTGGTACTGTTCATCAATTTATAAAAAATATTTGATGGGATCCGTCTCATCAGTGATTCGCCGGTTTTATCCCGCTTTGCTATCACTTGGTCGAATCCTGCCTCATATTGGGAAAACATTTCTGTAATCAGTGAGGGCGGGTGCTGCAGATCGCCGTCCATGATGACGGCAGCTTCGCCCTGCGCTTTTTCAAGCCCGGCAATGATGGCAGCTTCCTTCCCGAAATTTCTGGAGAAAGAAATGAATTTTATGTTTTCATCCCGGATGTTCTTAATGTGATCCAGTGTATCATCTGTTGAACCGTCATCGATAAAGATAATTTCATAATTTCTTTCCAGAACCTGCATTACCGTTTGAAATTCCTCATATAAAATAGGGATATTCTTCGATTCATTCAGTACCGGAATGATGATTGAAAGCATTTCTTCACCTCCTGATGATTTATTAAATGCTGATTGTATTATATAATATGACAATGGAATAATGAACTATAAGGAACGGAAGTGAAGATGATGAGTATAAACTGGTTTCCAGGCCATATGGCCAAAGCACGTAGGGAAATAGAAGAGAATTTAAAGAAAATAGATGTTGTCATTGAAATACTGGATGCACGTATCCCGGTATCCAGCCATAACCCGATGCTTGATGATGTGACCAAAGATAAGCCCAAGGTCGTCGTTTTGAACAAAAAGGATATGGCTGATGAAAGGGAGACGAAAGCCTGGATCTCACAATTGCAGAAGGAAGGGAAACACCCTGTTGCAATCAACGGCCGTGACAGTCAGATCATCCGTAAAATTGAACCGCTGGCAATTGAGGCGACGCGGGAAATGTTCGAGAAGATGGAACGCAAAGGCATTAACCGCAGAGCCATCCGGGCGCTGATCCTTGGTATTCCGAACGTCGGCAAATCGACGGTGATCAACAATATCGCGAAGAAAAAGATTGCCAAGACGGGAAATACACCCGGTGTCACGAAAAGACAGCAGTGGATTAAAGCAGGTACCCGTATGGAACTGCTCGACACACCGGGAATCCTATGGCCGAAATTTGAAGACGAAGAGACCGGTAAGAAACTGTCGCTCACAGGGGCGATCACAGATCGTGTCGTTTCGTTGGATGAGGTGGCGATCTACGGCATGAATTTCCTGCTCGAACATGACAAGGATACCTTCAATAAATTTTATAACGTGAATGCTGATATCGATGATGACATTGTTGAAATTTATGAAGCGATCGGCAAATCACGCGGCCTGAAAGCAGGCGGCAATGAAATCAATTATGAGGCGGTCACAAACCGTATCATCTATGATATCAGAAATGGCAAAATCGGAAGGTATACATTTGATCGGACGGTGGATTGATTGAAATCTGTACGTGAAATCGCCGAAGAAATCGCGCAGCTGCGCTCAATTCAGGAACTTGAAGCATGCGGCTATCTGGATGATGGGCGAAAAGGCGTGTCGAATGCGATCGATAAACAAAAAAGACGGATAGAAAAAGAACAGAAACTCAAATTTAAATATGAAGAAATGTGCCGTTATGAAAACGGCCTTAAGCAAAAATACAGATATATTGCGGGTGTAGATGAAGCGGGCAGGGGACCGATCGCCGGGGAAGTTGTTGCAGCTGCGGTAATACTGCCTGAAGGATTTTTATTGCCGGGACTTGATGATTCCAAAAAGCTTTCGCTTGAAAAGCGGACGGCGTACCGGGAAGTCATTATGCGCGAAGCGGATTACGGCATCGGCATCGCAAGTGTTGAAGAGATAGATTCCCTCAATATTTATGAAGCATCAAGACTTGCTATGCAGCGTGCTGTGAAAAATTTAAACGGAACCCCCGAACATCTGCTGGTCGATGCGATGACCCTCGGCATGGGAATCGATGAGATTTCAATTATAAAAGGGGATGCCAATTCTGTCTCCATCGCAGCAGCGAGTGTCATTGCAAAAACGACAAGGGACATGATGATGGCGGACTACGATACGCAATATCCGGGCTATTATTTTTCAAAGCATAAAGGATATGGGACTAAGGAACATTTGACTAGTCTGGAAGAATTTGGGATATCTCCGGTGCACCGGAGAACCTTTGAACCCGTGAAAAGTTTAATTCTTAAGCATTAATTTGATTTCTTCAGTTTACTTTGATGAAATCCTTTTCTATAATTGAATGGTAAGGATTAAAAAAGTCTTAGGAGGATGAACATGAATATCCATGAGTATCAAGGGAAAGAAATTTTTCGCTCCATGGGCGTAGCCGTGCCTAACGGTAGCGTGGCATACACACCGGAGGAAGCAGTGGATGTAGCAAAAACACTGGATTCTGATGTATATGTTGTAAAAGCACAGATCCACGCAGGTGGACGTGGAAAAGCAGGCGGTGTAAAAATCGCTAAATCAATTGATGAGGTAAGAGAGTATGCTAAGGAATTACTTGGCAAAGTGCTTGTTACACATCAAACAGGACCGGAAGGTAAAGAAGTTAAACGTCTTCTTGTCGAAGAAGGCTGCGATATCCAAAATGAATACTACATCGGTTTCGTCATCGACCGCGCAACTGACCGAGTTGTTTTGATGGGGTCTGAAGAAGGCGGTACTGAAATCGAAGAAGTAGCTGAAAAAACTCCTGAAAAAATCTTCAAAGAAGTTATCGATCCTGTTGTCGGCTTGATGCCATACCAGGCGAAACGTCTTGCATTCAACATCAACATCCCTAAAGAGTCCGTTAACAAAGCGGCTAAACTCATGCTTTCTCTATATAAGGTATTCACAGAGAAAGATTGCGCAATCATGGAAATCAACCCGCTGGTATCCACTGGCGAAGGTGAAGTGCTTGCACTGGATGCGAAAGTCAACTTTGACGAGAACGCGCTATTCCGCAACAAAGATGTTGTAGAACTCCGCGACCTTGATGAAGAGGATCCAAAAGAAATCCAGGCTTCCAAATACGATCTGTCATATGTTGCGCTTGATGGAAACATCGGCTGCATGGTAAACGGCGCCGGTCTTGCGATGGCGACTATGGATACGATCAATCACTTCGGCGGAAGACCGGCTAACTTCCTTGACGTAGGGGGCGGCGCAACAACTGAGAAGGTTACTGAAGCATTCAAAATCATCCTTGGCGATGAAGGTGTTGAAGGAATCTTCGTAAACATTTTCGGTGGAATCATGAAATGTGATGTAATCGCTGAAGGTGTTGTGGAAGCTGTTAAGAACATCGGCCTCGAAATTCCGCTTGTTGTACGTCTTGAAGGGACGAATGTTGAAAAAGGTAAAGAGATTCTCGATTCTTCTGACTTTGACATCATCCCTGCAAGCACTATGGCGGAAGGCGCTCAAAAAATCATTGAAGCGGTCAACCAAAATAAATAATAACGGAGGAATCTACTGTGGGTGTATTTATCGATAAAGATACGAAAGTATTAGTACAAGGTATAACTGGTGCTACTGCACTGTTCCATACAAAACAGATGATTGAATACGGCACGAAAATTGTTGCCGGCGTAACACCTGGTAAAGGCGGTCAGGATGTTGAAGGCGTACCCGTCTACAACACTGTCGAAGAAGCAAAAGAAGCAACAGGGGCAAATGTTTCTGTAATCTACGTTCCTGCTCCATTCGCAGCAGATGCGATCGTTGAGGCTGCTGATGCAGAACTGGACATGGCAATCTGTATTACAGAGCACATTCCTGTTCTTGACATGGTTAAAGTCAAGCGTTATCTGGAAGACAAGAAAACACGCCTGGTAGGTCCTAACTGCCCGGGTGTAATCACAGCTGATGAGTGTAAGATTGGCATCATGCCGGGTTACATTCACAAAAAAGGCCACGTTGGCGTAGTAAGCCGTTCCGGTACACTGACTTATGAAGCTGTACATCAGCTGACTGAAGAAGGCATCGGACAGACTACTGCTGTAGGTATTGGCGGAGACCCTGTGAACGGTACAGACTTCATCGACTCCCTTAAAGCTTTCAACGAAGACCCTGAAACTTACGCAGTCGTAATGATTGGTGAAATCGGCGGTACTGCAGAAGAAGAAGCTGCAGAGTGGGTTAAAGAAAACATGACTAAACCTGTCGTTGGATTCATCGGCGGTGTAACAGCACCTCCAGGAAAACGCATGGGCCACGCTGGTGCGATTATCTCAGGCGGTAAAGGTACTGCAGATGAGAAAATCAAAACTATGAATGCATGCGGCATTGAAACTGCAGATACTCCATCTGAAATCGGTGAAACACTTATTTCACGCATCAAAAAAGAAGATGGATTATATGAAAAATGCTTAACTGTAAAGTAATTGTCATATAAATCATGGATATAATAGAAAAGAGGAGAATCCTTCATGGATTACTCCTCTTTTTTTACTTTTATTACCATTAAATATATCGGAATAGTAATCTTAGATCTGTTCTTTTCCTTCTATAATATATATAGATATATAAGTATTATTTTAGGAGGAAGACCATGAATATGCTTTCCATGAGTTATGCAGGTGTTACACCTCATGAATATGCAGCCCTGCAAGGCAATGACAATAAAATTGACCGGGTAAAATTGAGAGAAAAACTGACATACTGCAGCCAGCTGAATGAGTCGCTGCTGCGGCGGAACCTGGAGGAAAAGAATATTTCCTTCATTACGATTGAAGATGATTTATATCCGGAATTATTAAAAGAGATTTATGATCCGCCGTACATCCTTTACTATAGGGGAGACATAAAAATATTGAAAAATCCTATCCTTGGTGTTGTCGGAAGCAGGAAAGCAACCACTTATTCACGGAGGGTGTTAACAGACATTTTACCGCGTTTTAAAAATAAAATTTCAATTGTCTCGGGGCTTGCCTATGGCGCTGATGAAATGGCTCATAATATTTCAATGGATTCCGGAGTAACCACAATTGGTGTACTGGCATTCGGTTTTGATTTCCATTATCCTTCCACGACGAAGAAAATCAGGGAAATCATGGAAAATAAATATTTGGTCATCAGTGAATATCCGCCGCATACCGGCATTGATAAATGGAGATTCATCGCTCGAAACCGTATCATAGCAGGGATTTCCAAAGGTGTTCTGGTCACGGAAGCAGAAGAGAAAAGTGGCAGTCTGGTTACTTTGGATATGGCTTTGAACGAAAACAGGTTTTCCTATTGTGTGCCTGGAAACATCACTTCAAAATTATCGAAAGGAACAAATTTAAGACTTCAGGAAGGGGCAAAACCTGTCCTCACAGCAGACGATGTTTTAGAAGATTTTATCTGTTGAATTTCATCCTTTAACGAAAATTTAAAATCTATTATAGTTGACAAACAATTTTAATTCACTGTATTATTTGGATTTGAAAAGACAAGAAAAAAAGGAGGCAGTCGAAAATGGCAGATAATTTGGTTATTGTCGAATCACCGGCCAAAGCCAAAACCATCGAAAAATATTTGGGTAAGCGATATAAAGTCGTTGCTTCGATGGGGCATGTTCGAGATTTGCCTCGCAGTCAAACGGGGATAGATACAGAAAATAATTACGAGCCTAAATACATTACCATTCGCGGGAAAGGTCCTCTTCTTAAAGATTTGAAGAAAGAAGCCAAAAAAGCGAAGAAAATATACCTGGCAAGTGACCCGGACCGCGAAGGTGAAGCAATTGCCTGGCATTTGAGCCATGCACTTGGGGATGACAAAGAGTACTACAGAGTAGTATTTAACGAAATCACGAAAGAAGCAGTTAAAGAGAGTTTCAAACATCCGAGTGAAATCAATCAGCAGCTGGTGGATGCGCAGCAGGCAAGACGTATTTTAGATCGTCTTGTGGGTTACAATATTTCTCCTGTATTATGGAAGAAAGTGAAAAAAGGCCTTTCAGCCGGCCGTGTACAATCTGTCGCACTGAGATTGGTGATTGACAGGGAAAATGAAATCCGTAAATTCAATCCTGAAGAATATTGGACGATTACAGGTCAGTTTAAGTATGGTCGAAGTAGTTTTGAAGGCAAGTTCAACAGACTTGAAAGTGAAAAGATCAAGTTAAAAACTAAAGATGATGTAGATAAAGTACTCGCCCAGCTCAGCGGAAATGACTTTAATGTAGATTCTGTTGAGAAGAAAGAGAAAAAGAGACATCCTTCACAGCCCTTCACAACTTCATCACTGCAGCAGGAAGCTGCCCGCAAATTGAACTTCAAAGCACGCAAGACGATGATGGTGGCACAACAGCTTTACGAAGGGATTGATATTAAACGGGAAGGCACTGTCGGTCTGATCACTTATATGAGAACAGACTCTACAAGGATATCACCTGTGGCACAAAATGAAGCAACGGACTTCATTCAAAAGGAATATGGCGATGAATACGTTGGCAGAAAAAAATCGGTGAAGCAGTCTGAATCGAGTCAGGATGCCCACGAAGCTGTCCGCCCGACGTCAGCGAACCGCACACCGGCCAATATGAAGCAGTACTTATCACGTGATCAGTACAGATTGTATAAACTCATATGGGACCGTTTTATTGCGAGTAACATGTCAGCTGCGATTCTTGATACTGTAAAAATGGAGTTATCGAATAACGGTGTGATTTTCAGAAGCAATGGACAGACAATCAAGTTTAAAGGATTTATGCAAATCTACATTGAAGGCAATGATGATGGCGAAGAAGATTTAAATAACCGTCTTCCCGAGATTGCCGAAGGTGAGACAGTCAAATCTGAAAAGGTAGATCCAAAGCAGCATTTCACACAGCCGCCACCGAGATTCACAGAGGCGAGACTGGTTAAAACGCTGGAAGAACTCGGCATTGGCAGACCGTCCACATATGCGCCGACAATCGATACGATCCAAAAGAGGAACTACGTAAAGATGGATCAGAAACGGTTTATGCCAACTGAAATTGGGGAAATCGTCAATCAGTCCATGACTGAATACTTCCCGGACATCATTGATGTCGACTTTACGAGAACGATGGAAAAAAGTCTGGATGACGTTGCAGAAGGTGAAGCATCATGGGTGAAAGTCATCGATGATTTCTATAAGGAATTCAGTCCCCAGGTGGAACGCGCCGATGCAGAGATGGAAAAGATCGAAATCAAAGATGAACCGGCCGGCGAGGATTGTGAAAAATGTGGATCGCCAATGGTTTATAAAATGGGACGCTATGGTAAATTCATGGCATGCTCGAACTTCCCTGACTGCAGGAACACTAAAGCCATCGTCAAGACGATTGGCGTGAAGTGTCCAAAATGTAAAGACGGTGAAGTGGTAGAAAGAAAATCCAAAAAGAATCGTTTGTTCTACGGATGTGATCAATATCCGGAATGCGACTTTATATCATGGGACCGTCCAATCGGAAGGGATTGTCCGAAGTGCGACCACTATCTTGTGGAAGCCAAAAAAGGTAAAACAGCCAAAGTTAAATGTACGAACTGTGAGTATGAAGAAAAAGCAGAGTAACTCGAAATACCCATATTGATATATGGGTATTTTTGCTTCTTCAAAAAATGTTTTAATAATATTCATTAAATTTTGTGCATTCGCTTGATAAATAGTTTACAATGTATCATTGGGAACTAAGAGAGTGTTTCAAAAACGTAATTTTATTATGAATTCTCATATCATTTGTATGATTTTTTATAATTGTGATAAGATTCTGATAAAGGAGGTGGGGGGTATCCGCTACCTTGAACAGTTTCTGGATCAGCTGACTTTTCAGCGCAATCTTTCGGAGCATACCGTCACTAATTATAGAAGAGATATCCGTGAATTTGAAAATTTCCTGGAAACGGAAGACCTTTCCATAGAAAGATTTAAATACATGGATGCCAGAAACTATCTCAACCACTTATATGAAAACAAGTTGAAAAAGTCGACGGTATCCAGAAAAATATCAGCGTTGAGAAGTTTTTATAACTATTTGCTCGATCGGAACATAGTGGCTGCCAATCCATTTAGCAGCCTGCCTAATCCAAAACAGGAAAAGTCTTTACCCGGCTTCCTTTATGAGAATGAAATCAATGCACTGTTTGAAGGATTGAATCAGAACTCGAGTATGTATAACAGAGATTCCGCACTGCTTGAGCTACTTTATGCTACAGGGATCAGGGCTTCCGAACTGCTCAGCCTGAAGCTCTCAAACATTGATTTCAATCATTCAATCATCAAAGTGACTGGTAAAGGCGGCAAGGAAAGAGTCATACCATTTGGAGAAAGAGCATCACACGCACTTCAGAATTATATCGAAGCGCATCGTGATGCGATTGATTTGTGTGGGTCACTTTGGATCAACCATAGAAACGGCCCGTTAACATCAAGAGGCTTAAGGTATGTGCTGGATATGATGGTCAAAAAAAGTGCAAGTGACTTTCACATACACCCCCACAAGATAAGGCACAGCTTCGCAACCCATATGTTGAACAACGGTGCGGATTTAAGAGCGGTCCAGGAACTTCTCGGCCATGAGTCGTTATCTACGACACAGAGATATACCCACGTTTCGAAAGAACAGTTGAGGAAGACATATTTAAAACACCATCCAGCAAATAATAAGAGGTGAAAAAATGGCTATTAAAGGAACAACGATATTTGCCATACGGCATCAGGATAAGATGGCAATGGCTGGAGACGGGCAGGTTACGCTGGGCAATCAGGTTGTGATGAAACATACTGCACGTAAAGTGAGACGGCTGTTTGATGACAAAGTCGTCGCAGGTTTTGCAGGCAGTGTGGCGGATGCCTTTACACTATTTGAAAAATTCGAAGCGAATCTGCATGCATATAACGGTAATCTCCCACGTGCAGCGGTTGAACTTGCCAAAGAGTGGAGAGGCGATAAGATTCTCAGACAACTCGAGGCAATGCTCATCGTAATGGACAAGGAAACGATGCTTCTGGTAAGTGGTACCGGCGAAGTCATCGAGCCGGATGATGGAATACTTGCAATCGGCAGCGGTGGTAATTTTGCATTAAGTGCCGGGAGGGCGATGAAGCGTCACGGCGATGGTCTTGATGCGGAAACCATCGCACGCGACAGTCTCCTGATTGCCAGTGAAATTTGTGTGTTTACCAATGATAATATTATTGTAGAAACGATTGATTAAAGGAGCGTCTATAAGTGAAACAGAATCTTTCTCCCAGAGAAATAACAGCACGTCTTGATGAAGACATCATTGGTCAAGATGAAGCGAAACGTAAAGTGGCGATAGCGATGCGAAACAGATACAGACGCATGCAGCTGGATGATTCATTAAAAGATGAAGTGATTCCCAAAAACATTCTTATGATTGGACCGACAGGAGTAGGGAAAACAGAAATAGCAAGACGTATGGCAAAGCTGACCGGTGCTCCTTTCTCCAAGGTCGAAGCGACGAAGTTCACAGAAGTGGGCTATGTCGGCCGGGACGTTGAAAGCATGGTGAGGGACCTTGTTGAAGCAGGGGTTCGAATCGTCAAAGAAGAGCAGATGAGATTGGTGGAAGACGATGCTGCAAACCTGGCGGAGGAACGTCTTGTCGGTTTGCTTGCACCCGGTGTGAAGCGTACGAAACAATCGAACAATCCTTTTGAAATGCTCATGAACCAGCAGGGTGATGAGGAATATGAAGAGGTCACTGATGAAGTACGCCAAAAGAGAATGAGTTTACGTGAGAAGTTGAAAGCGGGACTTCTCGAAGATGAAAAGGTAACGATCGAAGTGGAGCAGAGCCAAAATCCCATGGGCATGACGATGCCAGGCATGGATGAGGGCGGCATGCAGGATATGCTGAAACAGTTCATGCCCAAGAAAAAGCATAAGCGCACTTTATCAGTCAGCAAGGCGCGTGAATATCTGAAGCGTGAAGAAGCGGAAAAAATCATTGATACGGATACTGTAAACTCCGAAGCGATTGAACTTGCAGAAACGATGGGGATTATTTTCATTGATGAAATGGATAAAATCGCCAAAGGCGGGCAAAACTCAGGCGATGTTTCCCGTGAAGGCGTCCAACGAGATATCCTGCCGATTGTGGAAGGCAGTACAATTCAGACGAAGTATGGTCCGATCAATACGGATCATATCCTGTTCATTGGTGCAGGTGCTTTCCATGTTGCAAAACCGAGTGATCTGATTCCGGAACTGCAGGGTCGTTTCCCGATCCGTGTTGAGCTGGATAAGCTCAAAGCGGAAGACTTTGAAAATATATTGAGAGAGCCGAAAAGTTCTCTGTTGAAACAATATGAAGCATTGCTTTCAACAGAAGGCGTGACAATATCATTTACGGACGAAGCGGTGAAGGAGCTTGCAGAAATTGCATTCCAGGTGAATTCGGATACGGATGATATCGGAGCGAGACGTCTCCACACTATACTGGAAACACTGCTTGAAGAACTATTGTTTGAAGCAAGCGGTATGCAGGGGGCCCACGTTGAAATTACCAAGCATTACGTTACATCCAGATTAGACAAAATAAAATCAGATAAGAACTTAAGCGCATTTATTTTATAATCATGAAGGAGACAAAAGAATGAGCAGTCTATTACAGAAAACAAGAGAGATTAACAAACTGATTCAGGGCAACAAAGGTCTGAAAGTCGATTTTAAGGAAGTTTCAGAAATTGTGAGCAATGTACTGGTATGTAACGCGTTCATCGTATCACGTAAAGGCAAGGTCCTTGGTTTTGGTGTCAATTCAGAAATCAAGAACCCGCGTATCAGAGAGATGCTTGAAAACCGCAGATTCCCTGATGAATATGTAAAGAAGGTAATGAAAATTGATGAAACATATGAGAACATCAAATTTGAAGATCCGATGACTATCTTCCCGGCAGAGGATTCCTACCAGGATTCAGAAACATGCATCGTTCCGATTAACGGCGGTGGAGAGCGTCTGGGTACGCTGATTCTCGGCCGCGTCACTGAAGCGTTCTCCGAAGATGACCTGGTTCTCGCAGAATATGCAGGAACAGTCGTTGGTATGGAAGTGCTTAGAGAGAAACAGGAAGAGATTGAGAAAAAAGCGCGGGACAAGGCGAGCATTGCTATGGCAATCCGTTCACTTTCCTATTCCGAAAGAGAAGCAATCGAGCACATTTTCGAAGAACTTAACGCGGATGAAGGTCTGCTTGTAGCATCCAAAGTCGCAGACCGTGTAGGAATTACACGTTCAGTCATCGTCAATGCGCTCCGCAAACTTGAAAGTGCCGGTGTAATCGAATCAAGGTCGTTAGGAATGAAAGGTACATTCATTAAAGTTAAAAAAGAAGACTTCCTCCCTGAACTCAGGAAAGAAAGCTGATTTTTGTGTTTGATTTAAATGATGAAATATGATATATTATTAAACGGCTGAATTGCAGCCCATCACACACAGTATTGTCGGTTGATAACAGGTGCCGATTTGGTCGTTATCATAGCAGTACTGGAGGAAAAACCTAAGGAGGAACTATACAATGGCAGTTATTACTATGAAACAATTGCTTGAAGCTGGTGTACATTTCGGTCACCAGACTCGTCGCTGGAATCCTAAGATGAAGAGATACATCTTCACTGAGAGAAACGGCATCTACATCATTGATTTACAGAAAACAGTTAAAAAAGTAGCGGAAGCTTACGACTTCGTGAAAAGTATTTCCGAAGACGGCGGCAAAGTGCTATTTGTTGGTACTAAGAAACAGGCTCAGGACGCAATCAGAGAAGAAGCTGAAAGAGCGGGTCAACTTTTCGTAAACGAAAGATGGCTAGGTGGTATTCTTACTAACTACAAAACAATCTCAAAACGTATTAGACGCATCTCTGAAATTGAAAAGATGGAAGAGAACGGTACTTTTGAAGTACTTCCTAAAAAAGAAGTTACTGAACTCCGTAAAGAGTATGACCGTTTGAATAAATTCCTAGGTGGAATCCGTGAAATGAAAGAAATGCCTAAGGCACTATTCATTGTGGACCCTAGGAAAGAACGCAATGCAATCATGGAAGCTAAAAAACTTAACATTCCTATCGTTGCAATGGTTGATACTAACTGTGATCCAGATGAAATCGACTATGTTATCCCTGCAAACGACGACGCAATCCGTGCCGTAAGACTTATGACAAGTAAAATGGCGGATGCTGTACTAGAAGGTCAACAAGGCGTTTCTGATGAAGAAATTGCTGAAGAGCAGAACATCGACATGAGCGAAGGCTCAAAAGAAGAGACTGCTGAAGCAGGCGAAAGATAATAAAGATTGAAACAACGGTGATAAGTATCCTATTCTTATCACCTTTTTTTACAGACAGGAAAGTATATAGTTTTCCGTCTGCATAATTTAAACATTAGTTCAGGAGGATGAATTATGGCTATTTCAGCAAAATTGGTTAAAGAACTACGTGAAAAAACAGGCGCTGGCATGATGGATTGCAAAAAAGCACTCCAGGAGACTGACGGTGACATCGACAAAGCGGCAGACTATCTTCGTGAAAAAGGTATCTCCAAGGCTGCTAAAAAAGCAGACCGCGTTGCGGCAGAAGGTTTAGTAGGAGTTAAATCACAAGGTAATGCGGCAGCTATCGTTGAAATCAACTCCGAAACTGATTTCGTAGCAAGAAACGAAAGCTTCCAGAATTTGGTCAGCGATATGGCGACTCATATTCTTGAAACTAAACCGGCTAACCTTGAAGATCTAAATGCATCTGAGTTAAACGGTAAGAAAGTTGAAGATGTGATGACTGAAGCGGTATCTAAAATTGGAGAAAAACTTACTCTTAGAAGATTCGCTGTTGCTGAGAAAACAGATAATGATGCATTCGGTGAGTACTTGCACATGGGTGGACGAATCGGTGTGCTTACAGTCGTTGAAGGTTCAACAGATGAGCAGGCGGCCAAAGATGTAGCAATGCATGCTGCTGCATTGAACCCTAAATATGTTTCCAAAGATGATGTTTCCCAGGAAGAACTTGAACATGAGAAAGAAATCTTAAGACAACAGGCGCTAAATGAAGGCAAACCTGAAAAAATTGTCGACAAAATGGTTGAAGGCAGAATGCGCAAGTATCTTGAAGAGATCTGCATTGTTGACCAGCCGTTTGTTAAAGACTCCGATCAGACTGTTGAGCAGTTCCTGAAGTCTAAAGGTGGTACTCTTAAAGACTTTATCCGCTTTGAAGTCGGAGAAGGTATCGAGAAAAGAGAAGAAAACTTCGCCGATGAAGTTCTAGGTCAAGTTAATAAATAAGGAAAAGACACTTCGGTGTCTTTTTTTCTAAATGGATATTCAACAATAATAGATAAGGATGAAGATATATGCCTGAAACTTCCAAATACAATCGTATCGTACTGAAATTGAGCGGAGAAGCATTAGCCGGGGATGACGGCTTCGGCATTAATCCAGTTGTCATTAAGAATATAGCTGAGCAGGTTGTAGATGCCAAAAGCCTTGGCGTGGAAATTGCAGTCATTGTAGGCGGCGGAAACATTTGGCGCGGCAAGGTCGGCAGTGATCTCGGCATGGACCGCGGAACTGCAGATTATATGGGAATGCTTGCTACAGTGATGAATTCTCTTGCACTGCAGGACAGCCTGGAACAGTTGGGATGCGAAACGCGCGTGCTTACTTCCATTGAGATGAAGCAAGTGGCGGAGCCGTACATCAGAAGACGGGCGATCAGACATCTTGAAAAAGGCCGCATCGTTATATTCGCAGCTGGTATAGGCAATCCTTACTTCTCTACAGATACGACTGCAGCGCTTCGTGCTGCAGAAGTTGAAGCCGATGTAATCCTCATGGGCAAAAATAATGTAGATGGTGTTTATTCTGCAGACCCTAAGTTCGATAACAATGCATTCAAGTACGATACGCTGACTTACATGGAAATGATCCAGGACAATCTTCAGGTCATGGATGCAACAGCTTCATCCTTTTGTATGGACAATGATATACCGCTTGTGGTATTTTCGATTACAGAAGAGGGTAATATCAAACGTGCTGTATCAGGAGAAACAATCGGTACGTTCATCAAAAAGTAATGGGAGAGAAAGACTATGAGTGAAGCAGTATTGAAAGATGCAAAAGGGAAAATGCAAAAATCCGTCGAAAGTCTGCAGCGGGAATTGGCAGCGATCCGTACAGGACATGCGAATGCAAATATGCTTGACCGCATAACAGTGGATTATTACGGTGCACCGACACCGATTAACCAATTGGCGGGTATTGCAGTGCCGGAAGCACGTATGCTTACTGTAACGCCTTATGATAAAGGTTCTGTGGACGACGTACTAAAAGCAATCCAGCAGGCGGATTTAGGTGTGAACCCGACAAGTGATGGAACGATGATTCGCATTACTGTACCACAGCTTACAGAAGAACGCCGTAAAGAGTTCGTAAAAGATGCACGCAAAGAAGGCGAAAATGCTAAAGTTGCAATCCGTAACGTGCGTCGTGAGGCAAATGACGAACTCAAAAAAATGGAGAAAAATGGTGAGATCAGTGAAGATGAGCTCAGAGGCTACAATGATGATGTTCAGAAACTGACTGATGAGTATATCGCCAAAATCGACTCTGCATGTGATGATAAGGAAAAGGATATTCTGGAAGTTTAATCTATCCTTTACAGGCGGGATTTTCCTGCCTGTTTTTTTATGCTTCTTTGTTTATGGTAGAATAAAGTGATTGAGGACAATTTGCTATCAATGTATACTATTAAATATAATGCTTTTGGAGGATTAACATGTTTGGTTGGAAGAAGCAGAAGCAATCAGCTGAGATGAAGGCACTGCCTGAACATATAGCGATTATTATGGATGGAAACGGCAGATATGCCAAACAAAGAAACAGGCCGAGAGTGAATGGTCATTACGAAGGCATGCAAAACGTGAAGCGTATAACAAGACATGCATCAGATGTTGGTATAAAGTATTTGACACTTTATGCTTTTTCCACAGAAAACTGGAGTCGGCCAAAAAGTGAAGTCAGTTATTTGATGAAACTGCCTGGTGATTTTCTAGGTGCGTTTCTGCCTGAACTTATCGAAAAAAATGTTAGAGTAATTACGATAGGTGATGATGATGCGCTTCCGGAGCATACGATAAAAGCTGTTTCAGAAGCAGTGGAAAAGACTAAAAATAATACGGGTTTAAATCTTGTATTTGCGTTAAATTACGGCGGCCGTAATGAATTGGTCAGAGGCATCAAAAAAATAGCCGGAGAAGTTTCAAAAGGGAAACTGGATGTAGAAGATATAAGTCAGGGTACAATTGACCGATATTTGTATACCGCCGGAATGCCGGAGCCGGAAATGATGATCCGGACGAGTGGTGAATATCGTCTGAGTAATTTTCTATTATGGCAATCCTCATACAGCGAACTGTTTTTTACAGATACTTTTTGGCCGGAATTTACAACAGATGAACTCGATCAGATGATTTCACAGTATCAGAAACGATCAAGAAGGTTCGGGGGACTAGACGAAGAGGAGGTATAACATGAAGACAAGAACAATTACAGCCATTATAGCCCTGTCGCTTTTTGTACCATTAGTGGTAATGGGTTCATGGCCTATGCTTATTTTAATCTATCTTCTTGCTTATACTGCTCTGTATGAAATATTGAAGATGAACCGTATTCATATACTTTCCATCCCCGGGATGCTTTCGATGATAGCATTATTTATCGTTATGGTGCCCCATGAGAAATATGCACCTAATATTTCTGCGTTTCAGGGGGATATGATTATCGTCATGGCACTTGTTATGCTCAGTTTTACCGTAGTGAGTAAAAACAGGTTTTCATTCGTTGACATGGGCTTTTGCGTCCTTGCAGTGGCTTACATCGGGATAGGCTTCATGTATTTCTATGAAACGCGTGAAGCAGGATTAATTTACATACTTTATGGGCTCCTCATTGTCTGGGTAACTGATACAGGTGCTTATTTATTCGGCAGAGCAATCGGCAGAAGAAAACTGTGGCCGCAGATCAGCCCCAACAAAACGGTTGAAGGGTTTTTAGGCGGGATTTTATGCAGTCTCCTCCTTGCCGTATTGTTTTGGACAACGGGCTGGATACAGGGGGCGCCATTCCCGCTGTTTGTACTTCTGACAATGATCTTAAGCATGTTCGGCCAGCTTGGGGACCTTGTCGAATCCGCATTGAAACGTCACTTTGACGTCAAGGATTCGGGCAGACTTCTGCCAGGCCACGGCGGTGTGCTGGATCGTTTCGACAGCTTTATCTTTGTGCTCCCACTGATGAATATCCTGCCGCTCATAAACTAAAGAGAATGATAAGGTGAATGATAAATGAAGAAAATATCCATACTCGGTGCTACAGGTTCAATTGGTACCCAGGCACTTGAAGTAATCAGCAATAATTCAGAGTCATTTTCGCTCCGCAGTATTTCCGCAGGTAAAAACATGAGAAAATTAGAAGAGATTATCGCGCAGTTTAAGCCGGATCTTGTCAGTGTGATGGATGATGATGACAGAAAAGCATTAGCGTCCAAACATCCGGATATTGAATTTTTATCCGGGGAAGAAGGTCTGCTGGCTATCGCAAATGATGATTCAGATATGCTGCTGACTGCCGTAATGGGAAGCGTTGGGCTGGAACCCACACTTGCTGCGATAGATGCAGGGAAAGATATCGCGCTTGCGAATAAGGAAACACTTGTTGCTGCCGGTGAGATAGTAATGGGCAGAGCGAAGGAAAAGGGTGTATCCATCGTTCCGGTGGATTCAGAGCATTCGGCCGTTTTCCAATGTCTGCGCGGCGAGAAGTTAAGCGAGATGAAACGCATTATTCTGACTGCAAGCGGCGGTTCCTTCAGGGATTTATCGAGAGAAGCGCTTTCGGATGTAACGCTTGAAATGGCGCTTGACCACCCGAATTGGTCAATGGGCCGCAAAATCACAATTGATTCCGCGACCATGATGAATAAAGGACTCGAAGTCATAGAGGCGAAATGGCTCTTTGATGCGGATGTTGATCAGATTTCCACGATACTGCATCGCGAGAGCACCATCCATTCGATGGTCGAATTTACAGACAACAGCATTATTGCACAGATGGGAACCCCCGATATGAAAACAGCAATTCAGTTTGCCTTCAGTCATCCCGACAGGCTGCCGATGCAAAATCCAATGGATTTGGATGCTCTGTCGCAACTTAACTTCAAACCCATGGATCTCGAGCGCTTCAAAATGCTCCAGTATGCCTACGACGCGCTGAAGACCGGTGGAACGATGCCGGCGGTGATGAATGCGGCCAATGAATATGCTGTCGGGCAATTTTTGAATGGGGAAATTTCTTTTACAGATATAGAAAAGGTAGTAGAATTACGTATGAATGATCATGATCCGGTGAATAACCCGGATCTGGAAACCATTCTATATTACGATCGGCTGTACAAGTCCGACATGAGGTGATTAAATGACCGGCATTTTAGCATTTATAGTAGTTTTCGGTGTGCTGGTAACTGTACACGAATTGGGTCACCTTATCGTGGCAAAGCGTTCAGGAATCATGTGTCCTGAATTTGCCATCGGCATGGGGCCAAAACTCTTTTCCTATAAATTCAATGACACACAATACACTTTAAGATTACTGCCAATCGGCGGATATGTACGCATGGCGGCAGATGATATGGAAGTGAATCCTTTAAATTCAGGGATGCGCATCCAGCTTAAAGTGAATGACAGGGAAGAAATCACACATATCATTTTAGACGACAAACATAACTTCACACACATCGAAGAAGTTGAAGTCGTGGAATCGGATATTAAAGACAAAATGAGAGTTAAAGCGTTGAGGCTGCATGATAATGAGGAAGTTGAATATAAGCTCGCGCATGAATCCTATTTCGTACAGAACTCGGAACTTGAGCGCATTGCACCTAGATCCTCAAGATTTGAATCAAAATCTGTTTTAGCCAGATTTCTGACGCTTTTTGCAGGACCTGCGATGAACTTTGTGCTGGCATTTGCGCTGTTTACACTGCTCTTTTATATAAACGGCAAACCAACCGAGGAAGCAGTCGTCGGTTCAGTTGCGGAAGATACACCGGCCGAAGAGGCGGGCCTCACTGAAGGAGATCATCTGGAAACCATAAACGACACTGAAGTCAAAGGCTGGGAACACATGTCTGAAATCATTCAGAATGAAGGTGAATCCGAACTTGATATCGTTGTGGAAAATGATGGAGAAGAAAGGACTGTGGAGATGACACCGGTCATCCATACGACAGAACTGCCGGATGGTGAAACTGTCGATCGGCTGATTATCGGTATCGGTGCTGAAATGGAACGTGGTGCTGTATCCCCGCTGATATGGGGGATGCAACAAACCTATGAGATGGGCACAATGATATTCCATCTGGTCGTAGACATGTTCATCAGCATATTTGAAGGGTCCTTCTCATTTGATATGCTGAATGGTCCAGTCGGAATTTATAAAGTCACTGAAGAAGTGGCAGCCCAGGGACTGCTGACACTGATCAATTTTACGGCAGTACTCAGTGTAAACCTCGGAATTATGAATCTGCTGCCGATACCGGCACTTGACGGCGGACGCATTTTATTCGTCCTCTATGAAGGGGTATTCAGAAAACCGCTCAACAAACGGGTGGAAATCAACATACAGCTTGTTGGTGTCCTGTTCGTATTGATGGTGATGATATTAGTAACATGGAATGACATAAAAACATTTTTCCTTTAGGAGTGAGGTCCAATGAAGCAATCCAGAATGTTTATACCAACGATGAGGGAAACACCGCAGGACGCAGAAAGCCTGAGCCATCGTTATATGTTAAAAGCAGGCATGATCAAGCAGATGGCAAGCGGAATCTACACGTACCTTCCAATCACAAAGCTTGTGCTGAATAATATTGAACAGATTGTACGGGAAGAGATGAACCATATAGGCGGTGTGGAAATACAGATGCCGGTACTGCATCCGAAAGAACTTTGGGAAGAGTCCGGCAGGTGGCAGGCATACGGTTCTGAACTCATGCGTATGAAAGACCGCCACGACAGGGACTTTGCCCTTGGGCCGACACACGAGGAAATAATTACGGCACTGCTTCGTGATGAGCTGAAAAGTTATAAGAAGCTGCCGCTCACTTTATTCCAGATCCAGACGAAGTTCCGGGATGAATTGAGACCGAGATTCGGACTGCTTCGCGGCAGGGAATTCATCATGAAGGATGCCTATTCATTCCATAGTGATGAGGCTTCACTCGATGAGACCTACAGAGACATGTATGATGCATATTCCAATATATTTTCACGGGTCGGCCTGAACTACCGTGCAGTCGAAGCGGATTCCGGCTCAATCGGCGGCAGTCATACGCACGAATTTATGGCCCTTTCGGAAATCGGGGAAGACATCATCGCGTATACGGATGAGAGCGGCTATGCTGCAAATGTTGAAAAAGCCGCATGTCCGGTACCTGATTCAATGCAGGATGCAGACGAGAAACCGCTTGAAAAGGTGGAGACACCGGGAGTCGGCACGTGTCTGGCACTCGCCGACCATCTGAACATCGAACTTATTGAAACGACGAAAACAATGGTGCTCAAAGTGGATGAGGAATTTGTTATGATCCTGATCCGCGGCGACCATGAATTAAATGATATCAAAACCAGGGATTACTTCAGAGCCGGTGAAGTTGAATTTGCCACTGATGAAGAAATCAAAGATGTGTTGAATGCATCACCGGGCAGCCTGGGACCTGTAGAATCATCGATTCCCGTATACATTGATCATCAGGTCAATGTAATGTCCAACTATCCGACGGGTGCAAATGTGGACGGTTATCATTTTATCAACGTTAACCACGGCAGGGACTTTGAAGCTGCAGGCGTCGGAGATTTCAGATTCATCACCGAAGGTGAAAAGGCTGAGGATGACAGCGGGGCAGTGAAGTTTATGAAGGGTATCGAAGTGGGTCAGGTGTTCAAGCTTGGAACCAAATACTCTGAATCCATGAATCTCAATGTCCTCAATGAAAATGGCCGCAGTGTTCCGGTACTGATGGGCTGTTATGGTGTAGGTATATCCCGGACGCTGTCGGCAATTGTTGAAAGCCATCATGATGACCGCGGCATCATCTGGCCAAAATCTGTAACACCTTTTGATATCCACGTTATTACGGCAAACCCTAAAGATGAAGAAGCTCAAAATGCGGCGGAATCCCTTTATGAAGCACTCGGCAAAGAGTACAAGGTACTCTATGATGACAGAAAAGAACGCGCTGGAGTCAAATTTGCCGATTCGGACTTGATCGGTCTGCCCTACAGAGTGGTTGTCGGGCGCGGTATCAAAGAAGGTAAAGTGGAAATTAAGGCAAGAAATAGTGAAGAGACTGCCGAAATTAGTGTTGACGGGGTTTTGGAATATCTGAAAACAAATTATTAATAGAAATATTCAGCGCGTAAATCGATGATTTACGCGCTTTTACAGGAGTGTTGTCAGTGAAAGGGAAGGAACAGTTCAAGGTACTGCTCAAACAGGCAGGCATACAGGATAATCAGCATTTATCCGGGGGTCAGCTTGAAAAGATAGTAGCGGATGATGAAAACAGAGTGTGGGAATTCCATATCCATTTCGATAAAATGATTCCCGCTTCCCTGAGAGATCTAATGGAGGGAAGCATCAAGGATGCTTTCTCATCCATTGCAGCGACTAAGATTTATATCACAGCAGGATTCTACGAAGATAAAGATGTTATCGACTATCTGGAGTCTGCACTCCTGAAAATCAAAGTGAATGATAATATCAGATTCCAGCTTTTGAATTGTGATAAGGAATATAAAGACGGTGTGCTTACATTCTCGGTTCAAAATGAGATTGAAGTCTCTCACTTCAATAAGCATATTAACGGTAACCTGACTTCGATGTACAAGACGTTCGGCATGCCGATAACAGCAGTCGAGTTCAAAGTGGATGCAACGCTCGACAATAACAAGCGTTCGAAACTTGAAGCACGCCTGAAAGAAGAGAAGACGGAACTTGTACAGGGCTTTATTGAAAACCGCAAGGAAATGGAAGAGGAAAGAGAGAACCGTAAGGAAGACGTAGTCAAACAGATTGGTAAATCCATGGACCTGAACGGGATCAGACCGCTTCAGGAGGTCGTGGATGAAGAGTTTAACGTTAAAGTTGAAGGCGTCATTTTTGATTCCGAAGTCAGGGAACTCAGAACCGGCCGTAAAATCCTTCAAATCAAAATTACCGACTATACAGATTCCATCGCTGCTAAAATGTTCTCCCGCCACGGCAAAAATGATGAAGATGTCTTTGCCGCATTGTCTAAAAATGACTGGGTGGTGATCGAAGGAAATGTTGAGTACGATGAATTCGCAAGAGACATGGTGCTGATGATCCGTCATCTGAATGTTGTTCATAAACCGGCGAAACAGGACACGATGGAGGACAAGCGTGTTGAGCTCCATCTTCACTCCGAGATGAGTCAGATGGATGCACTCAGGAATATCGGGGAATACGTGCAGCGTGCCAAGGATTACGGCCATAAAGCAATAGCCGTAACAGATCATAATAATGTACAGGCCTATCCGGATGCATACCATGCAGCCCAGGCCGCCGGCATCAAGATGATCTACGGCATGGAAGGGCTGCTTGTCGATGATGGCGCCCCGATTGCCTACAGGCCGCAGGATATCGTTTTGGAAGACCATGATTTCGTCGTATTCGACGTGGAGACGACCGGACTGTCATCCAAATACGATCAGATCATAGAGCTTGCTGGAGCGAAGGTGAGAAACGGTGAAATCATCGACCGTTTTGAACGGTTCAGCAATCCGAACGAACCGCTGACTGAGACAATCAAGGAAATTACGGGCATCACAGATGACATGCTCGTTGATGCACCGCCAATCGATGAAGTGATCACAGACTTCAAGGAATGGGTGGGGGACGCAGTATTTGTTGCCCATAATGCAAGCTTTGATATGGGATTCATCGAAGCGGCCTACCAGCAGGTGGGACTCGGTTCCTATACCAACGGTGTCATCGATACACTTGAATTATCCCGTACAATCAATAAAGAATTTAAGAAACACGGCTTAAATATACTCGCCAAAAAATATAATGTCGAACTGACCCAGCACCACAGGGCGATCTACGATGCGGAGGCGACAGCGTATATCTTCATCAAGATGCTTGCGCAGATCAAAAAGCTCGGTATAGAAAATCATAAAGAGATTAATAATAAGCTGGCAGACCCGGATTCGTATAAACGTTCGATGCCGACACATGTCACAATACTCGTGAAAAATCAGACGGGCTTGAAGAATCTTTTCAAAATCGTATCGGGCGCATTGACGGATAACTTTTATAAATCTCCAAGAATCAGAAAACAGATGCTTGAAGAATACCGGGAAGGTCTGCTGATCGGCAGTGCATGTGATTCGGGGGAAGTATTCACGGCAATGATGCAGAAGCCTTATGAGGAAGCTAAGAAAGCGGCCCGGTTCTACGACTATCTGGAAGTATTTCCAAAAGCTTTGTACCGTCGTCTTTTGGACAGGGAGATCATCCGCGACGAATCGACACTCGAAGAGATCATTAAGAATATAATCAGACTCGGGGATGAACTGGATAAGCCGGTTGTCGCCACAGGCAACGTCCATTATCTTGAAGAATCCGAAAAACTGTGCCGGGATATACTTGTAAAAAGTAACCCGGGGAATCCGCTGAGTCGCGGAATGCTGCCGGATGCACAGTTCAGGACGACGACTGAAATGTATGATGCGTTCGCATTTTTGGATGATGACGTCCGCCGGGAAATCGTCATCGACGCACCTAACCGTATTGCGGACAGCATCGATGATGTCGTTCCAATCAAGGATGAACTCTATACTCCGAACATCGATGGCGCAAATGACGAGATAAGGGATTTAAGCTACAGCAATGCCAAGGCACTCTATGGTGAAAACTTACCGAAAATCGTTACCGACCGGTTGGAAACGGAACTTGAAAGTATCATCGGCAACGGATTTGCCGTGATATATCTCATCAGTCAGAAGCTTGTTAAAAAATCATTGGATGACGGCTACCTCGTCGGTTCGAGGGGGTCTGTCGGTTCCAGTTTCGTGGCGACAATGACAGAGATTACAGAAGTCAATCCACTGCCGCCTCACTATGCCTGCCCGTCATGTAAAAAGTCCGAATTCTTTACAGACGGCAGCGTGAGCTCGGGCTACGATCTCCCAGATAAATCCTGCGGTGAATGCGGTGCGCCTCTGATTAAAGAAGGTCAGGATATCCCATTTGAAACTTTCCTCGGATTTAAAGGGGATAAAGTTCCGGATATAGACTTGAACTTCAGCGGCGATTATCAGGCGATCGCGCACAACTATACGAAAGTCCTGTTTGGTGAAGATAAAGTGTTCAGGGCAGGGACGATCGGAACGGTTGCCGAAAAAACTGCGTTCGGTTACGTCAAAGGCTATCTGAATGATAACGGGCTGCAGAGACGCGGTGCGGAAATTGACCGGCTGGTTCTGGGCTGTACCGGGGTTAAAAGAACCACAGGCCAGCACCCGGGCGGTATTATCGTTGTGCCTGATTATATGGACATCTATGATTTTACGCCCATTCAATTCCCAGCGGATGATATCGAATCGGAATGGAAAACGACACACTTCGACTTCCATTCCATAGACAATAACCTGCTGAAGCTGGATATACTGGGTCACGATGATCCGACAATGATCCGCATGCTCCAGGACCTGTCAGGCATCGACCCGAAAACACTGCCTGTCGATGATAAAGAGACGATGTCTTTATTCAACTCGCCGGAAGTGCTCGGTGTGACTGAAGAGGACATCGTCTGCCGGACCGGCACGCTCGGTGTGCCGGAATTCGGAACCGGCTTCGTAAGGCAGATGCTCGAGGATACAAGACCCTCCACATTCAGTGAACTGGTCCAGATTTCAGGACTGTCACACGGGACGGATGTATGGCTCGGCAATGCCCAGGACCTGATCCGGAACGGTACTTGCGACCTTAAGAATGTAATCGGCTGCCGGGATGACATCATGGTATATCTTATGTATCAGGGGCTTGAACCGTCCCTTGCCTTCGGCATCATGGAGAAGGTGAGGAAAGGTAAAGGACTTTCCGAGGAGCATGAGTCTGCAATGAAAGAGCAGGGTGTGCCGAACTGGTACATCGATTCCTGCAAGAAGATTAAATACATGTTCCCTAAAGCGCACGCTGCTGCATATGTACTGATGGCAGTGAGAATCGCGTACTTCAAAGTGCACTATCCGCTATATTACTATGCGAGCTACTTTACGGTCCGTGCTTCGGATTTCGATCTGCTGACGATGGTAAAAGATAAGGCGACGATCAGACACAGGGTGAAAGATATGAACCAGCGGTCTCAGGAGCTTACCAAAAAGGAAAAAGATACCCTGGTCGTGCTTGAAATTACAAACGAAATGGCACAGCGCGGATTCAAAGTGAAGCCCGTGGATATTGAGAAATCTGACAGCGTGGATTTCAAAATTGAAGAGGACAGTCTGATTCCACCGTTTATCGCTGTGCCGGGTCTTGGAGCAAACGTGGCAAGACGCATTGTCGAAGCAAGAGAGACAGAACCGTTCATCTCAAAAGAAGATATTAACAAGCGTGCCGGCGTCTCCCAGAAAATCATCGATTATTTAACTGAAATGGGAAGTTTGGAAGATCTTCCAGACAAGGCCCAGCTCTCTATATTTGATATGTAGCTTGATGTTGCGGCGATTTCAGGCGTGTGGTATAATTATTGTGATATTAAATACTCACGTCACAAGGAGAAGAACGGGCTTGCCCGTTCTTCTCTTAGTTTTGAAGGAGGCGAATGGACAATGAACCGCACTGAGCAAAACGTTATGGACAAAGCACAGCCGGTTGTTGAAACGTTGGGGTACAAGCTTATAGAAGTGGAATATGTTAAGGAAGGTCCGGATTTCTATCTCAGACTTTACCTTGATAAGAAGGGCGGTATCTCACTCGAAGACTGCGCGAAAGCAAGCGAAGTGTTGAGTGAAAAACTTGATGAATGGGATCTCATCAAAGGCGGATACTACCTTGATGTTTCTTCTCCAGGAGCCGAACGTCCCATTAAAGATGATGAAGATCTTGAAATGACATTGGATAACGGTATTTATGTTAAAACTTACCAGCAAATTGCGGGTGAGAAGGAATGGACAGGTATTCTGAAAGAGTATGATGAAAAATCAGTCACTCTGGAATACAAAGTCAAAACACGCACTAAGACAATTACTATTGAAAGAGAAAAGATCGCCACCATTAGAAAGGCGGTCATTATATGATTGGAGGCGCTAATCAGTGAATCAGGAATTATTGAATGCGATTGAGTACCTTGAAAAGGAAAAAAGCATTCCCCATGAAGTGCTGGTGGAAACGATAGAAGCGGCACTGATGACGGCATATAAGAAAAACTATACGCAGCATAAAAATGTAAAAGTCGATCTGAACATAGAAAACGGTTCATACCGGGTTGTTTCCAGAAAAGATGTAGTGGAAGAAGTCGAGGACACAACTGCTGAAATCGACCTTGCGACTGCCCGTACACTGAACCCGGCTTATGAAATCGGTGATCCGTACGATGAGGACGTCACACCCAAAGACTTCAACCGTGTCGGTGCACAGGCTGCGAAACAGGCTGTAATGCAGCGTCTTCGCGATGCTGAACGCGGGATCCTTTACAATGAGTTCATTGATAAAGAGGATGAAGTGATGACAGGTCTGATCGACCGGGTGGATAATCGTTTTGTCCATATCCAGCTTGGGCGTACAGATGCGGTGCTCAGTGAATCTGAAAGAATGCCTAATGAAACATATACACCCAATGAAAGAATTAAAGTATATGTCAACAAAGTGGAACAGACGACAAAAGGACCCCAGATTTTCGTATCCAGGACGCACCCCAACCTTCTGAAGCGATTGTTTGAAAAAGAAGTGCCGGAGATCTATGATGGTACAGTTGAGATTATGAGTGTGGCCCGTGAAGCGGGCGAACGTTCCAAGATCAGCGTATTTGCAAAAAATCCGGATGTGGATGCCGTAGGTTCCTGTGTAGGGGCAAGAGGCGCGCGTGTCGAAGCTATTGTGAATGAACTGGGCGGAGAAAAAATCGATATCGTTCTCTGGAATGAAGATCCTAAAGTCTTTGTTAAGAACGCATTGAGCCCGTCACAGGTAGTGGATGTCGTTGTTAATGAAGAGAACCAGTCGACAATGGTTATCGTTCCCGACAATCAGCTGTCACTTGCGATTGGTAAAAAAGGACAGAATGCACGTCTCGCTGCGAAACTCACAGGTTGGAAGATTGATATTAAAAGTGAAGCTGATGCAGCTGACGACGGCAGCCTTGATATTAAAACTGAAACTGATGCCGCTGAAGACGGCAGCATAGAATAAATTTCGGGGTGATATCTTATGAAACGGAAAGTACCACTCAGAAAATGTATTCTGACAAATGAAATGCATCCAAAAAAAGATTTGCTCAGAATTGTAGTAAACAAGGAAAATGAAGTGTTTGTGGATGCTACAGGCAAGAAAAACGGGCGTGGAAGCTACGTCGTTAAAGATCTGGACAAGGTGAATAAAGCGCGCGGAAAAAAAGTTCTGGAATCCAGGCTTGGTTTCGACAGTGAAACTTTAGAGCCTGTGTATGATGAAATCATACGTCTGATCTACAGGGAGGACATCCCGAAAAGATGAAAGATAAAGTGCTCAATCTACTTGGAATTGCAAAACGTGCAGGCAAGCTGACAACAGGTGAGGAAAAGACGATAGAGTCTATCCGCAACCAATCCGCCAAGCTCGTTTTTGTCGCGAGTGATGCAAGCAATAATACCAGTAAAAAAGTAAGAGATAAATGTAGCTATTATAATATACCGCTGATTGATAAGTATTCTAACATGGAGTTAAGTCAAGCTACAGGCGCATCCAACCGGGTGGCACTGTCAATCGCGGACTCAGGCTTCAGCAGGAAAATGCTGGAGTTGATGGAGAAAGGAAAGTGATTCAATGAGTAAAATCAGAATCTACGAATATGCAAAAGAAAATGCAGTTTCCAGCAAAGAGGTTATGGAATTCCTTCGGGACAAAGGGATCGAAGTGAAAAGCCATATGAAATCATTGGAAGACAGTGAGATTTCTGTATTGGATAAGAAGTTCAAAAAATCTTCAGATAAACCAACTCAGAATAAATCCCAGGCTCAGAATAACCAAACTCAGAATAAATCCCAGGGTCAGAACAAACCAGCTCAGAACAAATCCCAGGGTCAGAATAACCAAACTCAGGGTCAGAAACCCGCAAATAATGCCAGCAATAATAAACAGAGTAACAAAGGACCGAATAAAGGGCCGAACAACAGGAATAACCAAAAGAACAAAAACCAGAACAAAGGCCAAAAAGGCAATAACAAGCCTCAAAACCAAAAACCGGCACCTAAAAAAGAAGTTGAACTTCCTAAAGAATTTACTTACCAGGAAGGCATCACTGTGGGAGAGCTTGCTGAAAAAATCGGCGTAGATGCTTCCACAATCGTGAAAGACTTGTTCATGGTAGGTGTAATGACTAATATTAACCAGGCATTGGATAATGATTCAGTGGAACTGATTGCTTCAGATCATGGCTTTACTGCTGAACTTGAAGTGATTGTTGATGATGCTGATCTGGAAAATTACTTTGAGCTTGGTGACGATTTGAATGAAGAGAGGCCAAGTGTTGTTACTATCATGGGTCACGTGGACCACGGTAAAACAACGCTTCTCGACTCAATCCGTCACACTAAAGTGACTGCCGGGGAAGCGGGCGGCATTACGCAGCATATCGGTGCGTATCAAATTGAATATAATGATAAGAAAGTTACTTTCCTGGATACACCGGGACACGCAGCATTTACTACAATGCGTGCACGGGGTGCGCAGGTTACTGATATTACAATTCTTGTTGTTGCAGCGGATGATGGTGTAATGCCACAGACAATTGAAGCAATCAACCACGCAAAAGCAGCAGAAGTACCAATCATCGTTGCTGTGAACAAAGTGGACAAACCCACTGCAAATCCTGATCGTGTAATGACTGAACTCGGTGAGCATGGTCTTTATCCTGAAGACTGGGGCGGTAACACAATCTTCGTCCAACTCTCTGCATTGAGCGGTGAAGGCATTGACGACCTGCTTGAAATGATCACCCTTGTTGGTGAAGTAGAAGAGCTGAAAACGAAAAGTGATATCCCTGCAGTCGGTACAGTGATTGAAGCGGAATTGGACAAATCCCGCGGACCGGCAGCATCATTACTCGTACAGCATGGTACGCTGCGTGTCGGGGACTCCGTGGTAGTAGGAAACACATTCGGCAAAGTCAGAGCCATGGTGAATGATATGGGCAAGAGAATTCAGGAAGCTGGACCATCAATGCCTGTAGAAATTACCGGTCTGAATGATGTGCCGCATGCGGGCGACCGTTTTGTCGTATTCAAAGACGATAAAGTGGCACGCAGCATTGGTGAAACCCGTTATGAGCAGCAGATAGTGAAAGACCGTGAACAGACGCAGAAAGTCAGCCTTGATAATCTGTTCGAACAGATGAAAGAAGGAGAGATGAAAGATCTCAACCTGATTATCAAAGGTGACGTCCAAGGTTCTGTTGAGGCACTCAGTGCATCCCTCATGAAGATTGATGTAGAAGGTGTGAATGTACGCATCATCCATACAGGTGTTGGTGCAATCAATGAATCGGATGTAACACTCGCTTCAGCATCAGGTGCAATCATCATCGGATTCAATGTCCGTCCGGACGTTAACGCCAAGAAAGCGGCGGAACGCGAAAAAGTGGACCTTAGATTGCATAGCATCATCTATAATGTGATCGATGAAATTGAATCAGCGATGAAAGGTATGCTGGATCCTGAATTCGAAGAAAAAGTGATTGGTAACGTAGAAGTGCGTCAAACGTTCAAAGTATCCAAAGTGGGTACCATTGCCGGTGCATATGTTACAGATGGTAAAATCACCCGTGATTCGAGTGTAAGAGTGATCAGAGAGGGTATAGTCATCTATGAAGGTGAATTGGATACTCTAAAACGCTTTAAGGACGATGCAAAGGAAGTTGCTGCAGGATTTGAATGTGGTCTGACGATCAAGAAATTCAACGACCTTAAAGAAGGAGACCAGATTGAACCTTATATTATGGTCGAGATTGAAAGGTGATAATCTATGAGTAACAGACATGAGCGTGTTGCCGAAGAAGTAAAAAAAGTAGTGAGTGAAACAATCAGAACAAAAGTTTCCAATCCGAATATCGGTATGGTTACAATTACTGACGTGGAGCTTACCAAAGAGATGGAAACAGCAACGGTCTACTACACTTCTTTAAATGAAAACAAAGAAGAAGTGAGTGAGGGCCTTGAAAAATCAAAAGGACTCATCCGTTCTGAAGTTGCGAAGGAAATCAGAATCAGAAAAGCGCCCGAACTTGCTTTCAAGTATGATAATTCCATCGAATACGGCAATAAAATTGAATCATTGATAAAAGAAATTAAAGATCAATAAGCCTGTGGGGTCATCCCCCGGGCTTTTATTTTTACATATGGAGGTGACGGGATGCTTCATGGTGTAATCCCAATCAATAAACCGCGTGGCATGACAAGTCATGATGTGGTTTTTAAAATGAGAAAAATCTTAGGTATGAAAAAAGTAGGACATACCGGTACACTCGACCCTGAAGTGACCGGTGTCCTCCCGATTTCGGTTGGTGAAGGTACAAAGCTTACAGAGTATATGCAGACGAAGCGTAAAAGTTACCACGCCCGTGTCACACTGGGTTATACTACCGATACCGAGGACCAAACTGGAAAGATTACAGATAAAAGTGATGTGTCACACATTACGGATGGAGAAATTGACCGTGTAATTTCTTCCTTCCCTCATGATTACAAACAGCAGGTACCGATGTATTCTTCTGTCAAAGTGGACGGAAGGAAATTATATGAGTATGCGAGAGAAGGCAAAGAAGTGGAACGTCCGGTGAGAACTGTTCAAATTTACAGCATCAGACGTACTTCAGAAATCATCAGGGAAGAAGAACTCATTCATTTTTATGTCGATGTCGATTGTTCCAAAGGCACTTATATCAGGACCCTGGCAGTTGATATCGGGCGTCGATTAAGCGTCCATGCACACATGTCCCATTTAATCAGAACAGCATCCTGCGGCATCGGTATTGACAATGCGATCACAATGGAAGAGCTGAAGGAAATGGAGCACGAAGATGCTGTGGTTCCACTGCTGGAGATTTTAAAAGACGAACCTGTAGTGGATATCAAGGACGATGAATTCTTATTCAAAATCCGAAATGGGCAGAAGATGCCCAAATCTGATATTATGGAAAGTGTTGAAGATGACGAAGCAGATTTGGTCGTCTTTACACACGAAGGGAGACCGCTGGGCGTATATTATCCACATCCGGCAAAACCTGACGAAATGAAACCATATCAAATGTTTAATATCCAAGAGGCGATGAAATGAAAATTATTCGATTACATTATCCACTAGACAATGCACAGGAGGAATTGAAAGATTCTGCTGCAGCAATCGGTTTTTTTGATGGTCTACATAGAGGGCATCAGAACGTTATTAACAAAATGATTGAGATTGCGGATGAAAAGAATCTTAAAAAGGCAGTGATGACTTTTGATCCTCATCCATCTGTCGTGCTCAGTCCTAAAAAACAGCGCACAACTTATTTGACTCCACTTGATATCAAGCTTGAGATGCTCGAAGAGATGGGCATCAATTATTGCTTTATCATTAATTTCTCAAGTGCTTTTGCGGCACTGAAACCGGATTATTTTGTGCATGAATACCTGATAGATAGTAAAGTCAGGGAAGTGATAGCCGGCTTTGATTTTTCATACGGTCAATACGGGGACGGCAACATTGATTCATTAAAAGAATATGATGAATTCAATACTACCGCTGTAGATAAGCTGACTTCCGGTAATGAAAAAATTTCTACAACCAGATTAAGAGATGATCTGGCAGCGTATAAACTCGAAGAGGTGAACGATGCGCTCGGCAGGCCATTCGAAGTCCAGGGTGTAGTGGTTCAGGGTGAAAAACGCGGCCGTACCATTGGCTTCCCGACTGCAAATGTCGAACCGGAATACAGATATCATCTCCCCGCCAAAGGCGTCTATGCCGTAACGCTTAAATTGGATAACGAGGAAGAGGTATATAAAGGTGTGTGTAATGTCGGAGTGAAGCCGACATTCCACGATAATCTCACGCGTGTTTCCATAGAGGTGCATCTGTTTGATTTCAACAGAAGTATTTACGGTGAAAATGTGACTGTCTACTGGCACAATTTCATTCGGAAAGAGCAAAAGTTCTCAGGCATTGAAGAACTGACAGAACAAATCGGGAAAGATAAAGAAAAAGCAGCTGAACTGCTTGAAAATAACTAATTGTTAACGTATAATGAATCAAGTGCCTTATCTTGGTGGATAGAAACTCCGACGTCTACTCGGATATTGGTGAACAATTAATTAAAGGAGGCGTTTCTTTATGGCAATTTCACAAGAACGCAAAAATGAACTGATTCAGGAATACCGTACACACGAATCTGACACAGGGTCACCGGAAGTGCAGATCGCTGTTTTAACAGCTGAAATCACAGCACTTAATGCTCACCTTGGTGTACACAAGAAAGACCACCACTCAAGACGCGGTCTTCTTAAAATGGTAGGACGCAGAAAACACCTGATTAACTATCTTCGTGAAAACGACATTCACAGATACCGTGAACTTATCGGAAGACTTGGTCTCCGCCGCTAATTCGCGTTTTGGCATATCCTTGGGATATGCCTTTTTTTATGTATATTTTTTTGCAAAAGTGATATGATTGAAATAAGCAGCCATACTAAGGAGAGTCGACAAATTATGATAGAATCAACGAAAAAAGTATATGAAACACAGTGGGGCAGACATAAGCTCACAGTAGAATACGGTGAAGTGGCAAAACAGGCGAACGGTGCCGTATTAGTACGCTATGGAGATACTGTAGTTCTGAGTACTGCAACAGCGTCCAAAGAGCCAAAGGATCTGCCTTTCTTTCCATTAACTGTGGCCTATGAAGAAAAAATGTATGCCGCCGGCAAGATTCCGGGTGGATTTAATAAGCGTGAAGGCCGTCCGAGTGAAGATGCGACTTTGACAAGCCGTCTTATCGACCGCCCGATAAGACCCCTATTCCCTGATGGCTACAGACACGATCTGCAGGTAATGAATATCGTATTATCTGTTGACCCTGATGCATCTCCGCAAATGGCGGCGATGTTTGGTGCGTCCATGGCACTCGGGGTAAGTGACATTCCATTTGAAGGGCCGATCGCGGGGGTTACCGTTGGATTGATTGATGGACAATACATCATTAACCCATCAGCGGCAGAGATGGAGAAATCTGAAATCGATCTACAGGTGGCTGGTACGAAAGAAGCGGTAAACATGGTGGAAGCAGGCGCTAAAGAAGTGACTGAAGAAACTATGCTCGAAGCAATCATGTTCGGTCATGAAAGCATTAAGGAAATGGTCGCATTCCAGGAGGAAATACTTTCGCAGCTTGATGTTGTCAAAAGCAGTTTCGAATTGCCTGAACAAAATGAAGCATTGGCGAAAGAAATGGAAGAGAAAGCTGAATCAATGGGTCTGTACAGTGCAATCCAGGATCCGGACAAGAAAGCACGCGAAACAGCAATTAAAAATGCAAAAGACAGCATTCTCGCAACTTTGGATGAAGAAGCGGAAGACTATGAGGAAACTCACTCCAAAGCTTCAGGAATTATAGAAAAGCTTCTTAAAAATGAAGTGCGCAGACTGATTACGGAAGAGAAAATCCGTCCGGATGGACGTGAACCTTCTGAAATCAGACCGCTTAACTCACAAGTGGGTCTATTGCCAAGAGCACACGGTTCAGGTCTATTTACCCGTGGACAGACACAGGCGCTTTCAGTTTGTACTCTAGGCGGCCTGGGAGAACATCAGATTATTGATGGCCTTGGTACGGAAGATAACAAGCGCTATATGCACCACTATAATTTCCCGCAATTCTCAGTCGGGGAAACAGGACCAATCAGAGGACCGGGACGTCGCGAAATCGGACATGGTGCTCTGGGTGAACGTGCACTCCTTCAGGTCATTCCTGACGAAACTGCATTCCCTTACACAATCCGTGTCGTTTCAGAAGTACTGGAGTCCAATGGGTCCAGTTCACAGGCATCTATATGCGGATCCACAATGGCTCTGATGGATGCGGGTGTGCCGATTAAAGCGCCGGTTGCAGGTATTGCTATGGGTCTCGTAAAAAAAGGTGACCAGTATACTATTCTCTCCGACATTCAGGGCATGGAAGATGCGCTTGGAGATATGGACTTTAAAGTTGCCGGCACTGAAAAAGGAATCACTGCCATACAGATGGATATTAAGGTTGAGGGTCTGAGCGAGGATATTCTTAAAGAAGCGCTTGCACAGGCCAGAGAAGGCAGAAGCAAAATCCTGGAAAATATGTTGGCGACAATCAGTGAACCCCGCACGGAACTGAGTGCTTATGCACCTAAAGTTGAAGTAATGCATATCAGCCCGGATAAAATCAGGGATGTTATAGGACCCGGCGGTAAGAAAATCAATGAAATCATTGATGAAACAGGCGCCAAACTGGACATTGAACAGGATGGTACCGTATATATCGGACACAGTGATTCTGCAATGATTGAAAGAGCGAAGAAAATTATAGAGGATATCACCCGAGTAGCTGAAGTCGGCCAGGTTTACATGGGTGAAGTCAGACGTGTTGAAAAGTTCGGAGCTTTTGTCCAACTGTTCCCGGGTAAAGATGCACTTGTTCACATCTCGCAGCTTGACACTGAACGTATAGCGAAAGTTGAAGATGTAGCTAAAGTCGGAGACAAATTCTTGGTTAAAGTAACCAACATTGATAACCAGGGCAGAGTGAATGCTTCAAGAAAGGAATTACTTGAAGATAAAAAAGGAGAGTAATTAACTTGATTTTTAACAGAATTGAACTCAATGGAACTCAATATGACATTACAGGGCAACTTAGAATCAAAGAAGACAATGAAGTAAAAATTATATTTGATGATCTCATGTTTGGAAATGCTTTAAAAGATTTGTACAACAAACAGAAAAAAGCTGAATCACTCATTTTGAAGAATAGCGAGGAAACGAGATACGATACTAAAAACGTGCTTGTTTCCCACCTGACGATTGATGGCGAACACTATCACGCCACTTTTAAGTAGGAATTAGGAGGAAATATTTTGAACGCATCAAAAAAAGAACAGCCAAAGATACAGATAATCCCTCTCGGCGGCGTTGGCGAAATTGCCAAAAATATGTACGTCGTTGAAGTGGATGAAGAAATGTTTATACTCGATGCGGGTCTGATGTTCCCGGAGGATGAAATGCTTGGTGTCGACATAGTGATACCGGACATTTCATATATCCGTGAGAACAAACACAAGCTCAAAGGAATTTTCCTGTCCCACGGGCATGAAGATTCAATTGGTGCAATTCCTTACATCATTGAGGAACTTAATGTACCGATCTACGGATCAAAGCTTACTTTGGCACTTGTTAAAGACCGGCTCAGAACAAAAGGCGTTAACAAAAAGATTAAATTTTATACGATTAACAGTAAATCCCGTATGAAATTTAAAAATGCTGAAATGGTCTTTTTCGAAACAAGCCACAGTATTCCAGACGCATACGGTGTAAGTATCGAAACGAAATACGGTTCGATTGTATATACGGGAGAATTTAAATTCGACCAAAGTTTAAAAGGCGACTACAGCTATAACATGGCTAAAATGTACGAAGTTGCCCAAAAAGATGTTTTAGCTTTGATCAGCGATTCGACAGAAGCGGAAAAGCGTGGATACAACACACCTGAAAACGTAATTGAAGAGCATATCCTTGACGGTTTTGCGAAAGCCCGCGGAAGGGTTATCGTTTCTTGTTATGCATCAAACTTTGTCCGCATCCAGCAAGTGCTTACGAATGCAGCAAAAACAAACCGCAAAGTTTCATTTTTAGGCAGAACTTTGGAAAGTTCATTTAAAGTGGCACGTAATATGGGTTACTTTGATATTCCGGAAGGACTTTTGGTCCCAAGCCACGAGATAGGCAATTATCCGGACAATGAACTGGTAATCATAGCAACAGGTTCACAGGGTGAACCGATTGAAGCACTTGGAATCATGTCCCGTGGACAGCATGAAGTAACAAACATTAAAGAAGGGGATATCGTATATATTCTTACGACACCTTCTTCCAGTATGGAAGTCATTTTATACAGCACGATGAATGAACTTGTTAAAGCAGGTGCCAACATCGCTACACCTGAACAGAATATTCACGCATCCGGCCATGGGCTGAGTGAAGAACTGAAAATGATGCTGAATGTTATGAAACCGAAATACTTTGTCCCTGTGCAGGGCGAGTTTAAAATGCAGATTGCACACGCAAGACTTGCTGCTGAGTCGGGTGTACTGCCGGAAAATATTTTTCTGCTGGAAAAGGGAGATGTAGCATCCTATGACGGCAAAGAAATGATCAGCGCAGATAAAGTGACAGCCGGCAACGTTCTCATTGACGGCAGCGGTGTGGGGGATGTAGGAAATATCGTTCTCCGCGACAGAAGATTGCTTAGTGAAGACGGCATATTCATTGCTGTAATTACCATCAATCCAAAAGAACGTAAAATTATGGCAGGACCAGAAATTCAATCCAGAGGTTTTGTCTATGTTAAAGAAAGTGAAGATCTGCTGAAAGAAGCAGAAGCACGGGTTTATAATACAGTGCTCGAATCACTCGAAGAAAAGAAGATGGAGTGGAGCACACTTAAACAGAGCATCAGGGATGATCTCGGGAAGTATTTATATGAAAATACGAAACGCCGTCCGATGATTATTCCTATTATATCTGAAATATAAAAGAGTATGAGACTGTCATTTTTGGCAGTCTCATTGTAAATCAGAGAGGAGCATATCATGGCAGGAAAGCGTAAAAAAACGACGAGAACGAAGAAGAAGAAAAATAATAGAACCTATTATTCCATTTCAGCGTTCGCTATTATCGTTGTTTTATTTATCACCATCTTCCAACTGGGTGTCATTGGAGCATACATAGATGCGTTCTTTGCCTATCTCTTCGGCACGAGCAGATATTTCACTTATCTTATACTGTTTCTGACAAGTATTTACCTGGCCGCAGAACATAAGATTCCATTTACCAGAAGAATGGGAGGGTATCTGTTACTGCAGTTTGGATTATTGTTTTTATTTCATTCATTACTTTACATTACAAACCGGTCGAGAATAGAAAACTATTTCACTTTAAATGAAACGATTGAAACCATACAGGCTGATGGTATCATGCATTTCTTCGGTGGCGGTATAATCGGCCAGCTGCTGTTTTCATTCTCTTCAACAGGCGTTTCATTGATCGGTACGCTTATTCTTGGTCTCATATTCATATACTTCAGTTATCTGATCATTACTTCAAAAGATATTGAGCAGACATTATCCAAGGACCTGACTAATTTAGGAGCTGTCCTGAAACGTACGGGACTGCTCCTGATTGCGGGTGCTGTAAGATTCGGACAATGGATTAAGAGTCTTTTCAATTCACTGTTGGAAGAGAAGCAGGATAAAAAACCAAAAGCTAAAAAGGAAAAAACTAACAAGCCTGAATTAAAACCACAGGCGAAGGTTGAAGAAGCTTCAAACGAAAACCAGATGCCAAAAAATCTCGAGGATTTTGAACCGGATGAATCCATCATTGAAGATATGCATTCTTTCGATATTGAAGAGAAATCCCATTCCCACTCTGAGAAAAAAGAAGAAGTAAAAGAAGAATTCCCGGAAACAAAAATTGATAAAGAAAGCAATGAAGCTCAAAAAATCGAATATGAGTCCGAAGACCCCGGAAGTATCCCTGGTGATATAGAGACAGATGCTGAAGGTGAGGAAGAAATAGAAACGTTCGATGACAGCGAACTGAGTGCATTGAAACAGTACGAACTCCCTGAGATCACTATGCTGAAAGACGCAGAAGTAACTGAAAAAATGAGTAATAAAGAAGTGCTTAAACAAGGTAAAATTCTTGAAGAGACACTTAAAAACTTCGGAGTAAACGCCAAAGTGTCCAAAATCAGAATAGGACCGGCAGTAACTCAGTTTGAAATTCAACCGGATATTGGTGTAAAGGTCAGTAAGATCATCAATCTTCAAAATGATATTGCACTGAGTCTGGCTGCGAAAGATATTCGTATCGAGGCGCCGATTCCCGGCAAATCCGCAGTGGGAATCGAAGTGCCTAACTCAGTCATTAGCATGGTGACACTGAGGGAAGTCCTTAAGAGGAAGGATTCCGGTAATCTGCTGGAAGTGGCTCTTGGCAAAGATATTTCAGGAAGTCCAATTACAGCAGAACTCAACAAAATGCCCCACTTGCTCGTTGCCGGTGCCACGGGCAGTGGTAAATCTGTGTGTATTAACGGTATTATCATCAGCCTTCTGATGAAAGCTAAACCCCATGAAGTGAAACTGATGATGATCGATCCGAAAATGGTCGAACTGAATGTATACAACGGTATACCACACTTATTATCTCCTGTTGTAACGAACCCGCAAAAAGCGAGCGATGCGTTGAACAAAATAGTGAGTGAAATGGAACGCAGATACGACTTGTTCTCCCATTCGGGCACAAGGAATATGGAAGCCTATAACCAATATTTGGAACGGGAAAGTGACGATCCTGAAAAAGTCCAAAAGCTGCCATATATTGTAGTTATTATTGATGAGCTTGCCGACTTGATGATGGTCGCATCCAAAGATGTTGAAGCATCAATTACCAGAATTGCACAGATGGCACGTGCAGCAGGCATCCATTTGATCATCGCGACACAGCGACCGTCTGTAGACGTAATTACTGGTATAATTAAAGCGAACATACCATCGAGAATTGCCTTCAGTGTAAGTTCCCAGACAGATTCAAGAACGATCATTGACTCGCAGGGCGCTGAAAAACTGCTTGGGCGCGGGGACATGCTGTTCCTGCCGTCCGGCCGTTCCAAGCCGCTCCGTGTGCAGGGTGCATTTTTATCCGATGATGAAGTGACGGATGTCGTTGAATATATCACCAGCCAAATGAAGGCCAACTACGAAAAATCGATCATGAGCAAGCCGGTACAGAAAGAACAAGTAGAATCTGAAGATGAACTCTATCCGGATGCAAAATGGTTTGTTATAGAAGAACAACGCGCGAGTGCTTCACTGCTCCAGCGCCAGTTCAGAGTCGGCTACAACCGTGCTGCAAGACTGGTGGATGATCTGGAAGCAAATGGTGTAATCGGACCGAGCAGCGGAAGCAAACCACGCAATGTATTAATACAGAATGAAGAGTAAGGAGCAAATTTATGTATAATGTCACTAAGACTGAGGTGAATCACATTCCTGCTGTTATAATGAATACTGATAAATTTAAAACAATCACCATTCAATTGCAGTTCAGGAGCCAGCTTAAGAGAGAGCGGGTGACAAAGCGTAATCTACTCTCCCGCATGATGGTAAAACGCACACTCCGTCACTCTACTGAAGCAGAATTATTAAACCATCTGGCTCATTATTACGGCGCACATCTAACAACAAATGTGGGCCGCAAGGGGCAGGATCATATCATTACTTTTGGGATGGAGTTTGTTAATAACAAATTTATAAGAGAAGATCTGGATATTCCAAATGAAATGTGCAAAGTGTTAAAAGATGTCTTGAACACACCGTTTAATTATGATGATGATTTCGAAGAGTTTTTCGAACGCGAAAAACGCCTGTATAAAAACAGATTGAAAAGCATGAAAGATAACCGGGCCCAGGCAAGCTTCCAGGCAATGGTGGACACGATGTTTGAAACAGAGGATTATAAATATCTTTCTCACGGGGTCCTGGAAGATGTAGATGCGCTTACACTCGAAGATATTAAAGAGGAACACGAACAGATGATGGCCACTGATGATATTGTGATTTTAACGGCAGGTAACGTAGATGATACGATTACCGATAACCTGTCATTGATTCATTCGAGGGAAGAGAAAAGGCAGATCGATCATAAATCATATCTCTACAGACCGGCAACAGGGGTGAAACGCGAAACCGACACTCAAAAAATCGAACAGGCGAAACTCAATATGGGATTCAGAGCCGAACTCGGTTCTCCGGAATCCCACATGGCGTTCAATGTATTAAATCAAATGTTTGGCGGTACAGCTGCGTCCTATTTATTCCGCAATATTCGTGAGAAGCAAAGTCTGGCATATCAGATCAGCTCGCAGATAGATGTTAGAAACGGATATATGTTTGTGATGGGCGGCGTCGATGCTGAAAATGTTAAAAAAGCGGAAGCGGGCATACTTGAAGAACTCGAACGCTTTAAAAATGGTGATTTTGAAGATTCATTTATAGACGAGATTAAAGGTATGATGCGTGTAAACAGAAAAGAAGTGATGGACAAGCCCAAAGGTTTGATCGCTTTGGAATACAATGAGCTTCTTAGAAAGCCTGATTCCCCATCGTGGGAAGCGCAACTTAATTCAGTGGACAGGGAAATGATCATCGAAATCAGTAACAAGATCCATCTGGATACCGTATACGTACTGACAAGGAGTAATGAAAATGCAGCTGACTGAATATAAGGGAATAGATGAGAAAGTATACAGCCACAAATGCGACAATGGCCTGGAAGTGTTCATCATTCAAAAACCCGGTTACAGTAAAAAATTTGCAACTTACACAACAAAATATGGATCGATGGATGATTTCTTCAGTGTAGATGACCAGGAACTCCGTGTTCCTGACGGTATTGCACACTTCCTGGAACATAAGATGTTCGAGAAGGAAGACGGGGATGTTTTCAACCTGTTTTCAAAATATGGTGCAAATGCCAATGCCTTTACCTCATATGACCGTACATCTTATTTATTCAGTACAACAGAAGATTTCAATAAAAATCTTCAATTGCTGATGGATATGGTTGAACAGCCTTATTTTACTGATGAGACAGTGGAGCGGGAAGTCGGCATCATCAATGAAGAAATTAAAATGTATCAGGACAATCCCGGATACAAGCTCTATTTTGAAACACTCAATCAAATGTACCATCAGCTTCCTGTGAAAACGGATATCGCAGGAACTCTGGAGTCCATCAGTAAAATTACCAAAGAGCATTTGTTTGCATGCCATTCAACTTTTTATCATCCATCAAACATGGTGATGATTATTGTCGGAGATTTTGAAGTTGAATCTTTAATCTCCTATATAGATGACCATCAAAAAAATCGTGGAATCACTCATATTCCTTCTATTGAACGCAAATTACCGGAAGAGCCTGAAGAGATTGCCCTGAAACATAAAGTGCTGGAAATGGATGTCCAGGAAACGAAAGTGATGATCGGCTTTAAAAATTTACAGACGCAGGAAGTTGCTTCAGAACGTCTGATTAGAGACCTTTCAATGATGTTCGCACTGGATATGGTGTTTGGTGAACAGTCTTCATATTATTATGAGCTGATGGATGCTGGTTTTATTGATGATTCATTCAATTTCAGCCATATTGAAGAAAAAGCATTTTCACATACGCTTTTAACCTCTGCTTCTGATGAACCGGAAAAATTAACGCGGCGTCTGACTGAAATCATCGAAGAAGTTAAAGCGGATGAATTCTTCACAGAAGAAAAAATTGAAAACCAAAAACGTGAAGTACTAGGAGATTATTTATCAAGTTTAAACTCTCCTGAATATATCGCAAATCAATTTACTAAATATCACCTGGATGGCTATGACTTGTATAAGCTGCCGGAAATAATAGAAAGCATTACAGCCGCCGATGCCAAAAAGCACTTTATCGATGTCATGGATTCCAATTACATGGTAGAGTGTATATTGAAACCGCATGGCTAGATATATTATTACCGGCAGCACGGGAGATATAGGCAGCGCAGTGCATAAAATGCTTGAAGGTCATGAGATCATCACATTTTCCAGGTCACGTCCGCCTAAATATGCAAGCACCCATCATTTTCTTGATTTATCACAGCCTTTTACAGAAGATGCACTGGAAGGTGCACTTAAGGGTACAGACCATCTGGACGGACTTATCTGGTGTCCTGGAGAAAGTTTATATAGTCTGATACAGGACACTGCACTTGAAAAGGTGGACGCGCAGTATAATTTGTCTGTACGATCCTTAGTCGCGTTTGTAAGAGTGCTGCTCCCCATGCTCCGGAGGAGTAAGGCAGGACGCATCATCGTCATAACATCCGTATGGGGAAGAAATGGTGCAAGTTTTGAAAGTATATACGCATCGATGAAAGGCGCGCAGGAGGCACTTGTAAAATCTTTGGCGAAAGAATTTTCAGCTACAGGCATTACAGTGAATGGTATCGCACCCGGGGTTGTTGAAGGTGCAATGACTGACCTTTTGTCAGATTCAGACAGAGCATTTTTAATGGAAGAACTGCCGCAGTCAAGGTTTGTTGAGACAGAGGAAGTTGCTCATGCGGTCAGTTATTTGCTCGATTCGAAATCAGGGTCAGTAAACGGTGAGATTATGAATATCAATGGGGGATGGTATACATGACTACGAATACAAAAGATGAAAAAGGTATGTACCCGGAAAGAAACATTGAGCAATACATGGAGTATGAAATCATAAATAACCGTCCCGGGCTTTTGGGGGATATCTCCTCTTTGCTGGGTAACCTGGGAATCAGCATTAATACAATTAATGGTGTCGAGAACAGAAGGCGCGGACTTTTAGTCCGTACGGATGAACTCAATAAGCTCAGGCGCTTTCAACTGATGAGCAGCTATATCGATGAAATTAATATTTTGAAAATAAGAAATCCCCAGGTGCGGGACAGACTGGCTGTCAGGCATGGCCGTTTCATTAAACGGGCTGAAGATGATAAAAAGGTATTTCGGTTTACACGTGAAGAAATCGGTATACTCGTTGATTTCCTTGCAGAAATCTTCCAGGAACCCGGCCATCGTCTGATTGGTATCAGAGGAATGCCCCGCGTGGGAAAAACCGAGTCGATTGTCGCAGGCAGTGTGACAGCGAAAAAGAAATGGTTGTTTTTATCTTCTACTTTGATAAAACAAACAGAAAGAACAAGTTTATTAAAAGGGGAATACAATGATAAAAACGTCTTTATCATCGATGGTGCTGTAACGACTAACTCAGCAAAAGAAGAACATAAACAATTAATAAGAGAAATTATGAGTTATCCTGCCATAAAAGTGGTGGAGCATCCTGATTTATTTATCGAAGGCATGAAATACACACTCGAAGATTTTGATTACATCATTGAACTTCGTGAAGATGAGAACCAGGAAATCACTTATGAGAAACACAAAAAGAAACACTGGTTCCAGAATGAGGACATGGATTTCTTTGGTGGAATGTAGGAGGTACCATGAAACTCGGAGCATACTTAAAGGATAAACGTGAAAAGTCCGGTATAACGCTTAAGGAGATGCAGGAGAAATCCGGTATCAGAAAAGATATTATTAAAAGAATAGAAGCAGGTGATTTCAATCAGCTGCCCGATCCGAGGCATACACGTTTTTTAATTGAGCAGTATATTGCCACTCTCGGACTCGATGGTGATACTCTGATTGAAAAACATGCAGATGAGTTTCCAGACTCGTCTGTGGAAAGCAAAAAACGTCACCAGAATGATAATGAAGATTTTCAATACTTAAAAAAAGTGCTCATCAGCTTTACCGTCATGATTGTTGTTTTATTTTTAGGATGGATGATTCTTTTGCAAATCGGTTCCCAAGCGGAAATATTCAATCAGAAACCTGTTTATGATGTTGGAGAGACTGAGATCTCAGAAGAGGAGACATCTGAAGAAGAAACTACGGAGGACGCTGCACAGGAAGAAGATCAGACTGAGGAAGAACCGACTGAAGAAGAGCCGGAAGGTGCAGAATATTCCTTTACAGGTTCTGACGGCAATACACTGTTCTACGACATTAATACAAACGGACCTCTGACAATTTCCTTAAAGGGTGAAGGGACTTCATGGGTAACGCTGTCTGATGATGCGGGGAACACTTATGCCTATGAAGAGCTGACAGAAGGGGAATTTGAAATTGATGAAGAAGCAAAAATCCTTTACCTCACACTCGGAAATTCAACAGACTTCACTGTCATGGTTGATGGCGAAGCGATTGGTGACAGTCAGAGAGGCGATGCAGTGACGGTCTATTATCAATTTAACTTAGTAAAGGAGTAGGCTTATGAATATCCCCAATCAATTAACACTATTCCGTGTATTGCTTATCCCGGTATTTCTGGTGTTTGCACTCGTTGATTTCGGATGGGGCAGCCTGTCTGTTTTAGGCGGAGAAGAAATCCGGATCGAACAGTTTATTGCAGCCATCATCTTCGTTGTTGCAACCTTGACGGATTTCCTGGATGGATATCTTGCAAGAAAATGGGACCTGGTGACAAATATGGGGAAATTTTTAGACCCACTGGCAGATAAGGTCCTGGTCACGACAGGTCTGATTGTCTTAGTCGAGTGGCATATGATTTCATCATGGATTGCTGTTCTCATTATTGCAAGGGAATTTGCAGTGACAGGGCTGCGTTTACTTCAAATCGAACAAGGGTATGTGAGTGCTGCAGGACAATTAGGGAAGATAAAAACGACGTTCCAGATGATTGCGCTTGTACTGCTGCTGTTCGGTGACATGTTCACGGTCTATCTGCCATTTTCTTTAGGACTCCTGGCGATGTACATTGCAGTATTCTTTACTGTACTTTCAGGAATTGAATACTTTTATAAAGGCAGAGCCGTTTTTCTTGCTGATAAAGAAAAATAGTTTCTGAAGTATAAAGAAAGCAGTAATTCAATATTAACTTTATAATTAAATCAGAAACAGAAAAAATGCGAACAGGAACCACAAAGCAGTGCCGAAAAGCGAATATATGTTCGCTTTTTATTTTTGTGCATGGTATAATAAAAAACGAAAAGAACTAATGGAGGGTTATTATGGACGAGAGACATAAAGCGATTGATACAGTGATAAAGAACATGGAAAAGTCGTTTGGTAAAGGGGCGGTCATGAAGCTTGGAGATGATGTGGGCCGAAGAGTATCGACAGTATCCAGCGGATCCATTACCCTGGACAGGGCACTGGGTGTCGGAGGATATCCTAAAGGCAGAATCATTGAGGTCTACGGTCCGGAATCTTCTGGTAAAACGACAGTTGCCCTTCATGCGATTGCTGCGGCACAAAAAAATGGCGGTATTGCCGCTTTCATAGATGCAGAACATGCGCTTGATCCCGAGTATGCAAAAAACTTGGGTGTTGATATAGATAATCTTTATTTGTCCCAGCCTGATACAGGGGAACAGGGACTGGAAATTACTGAAGCATTTGTCAGAAGTGGAGCCGTTGATATTGTTGTTGTCGACTCCGTTGCTGCACTGACACCAAGAGCTGAAATCGAAGGTGAGATGGGTGATGCACACGTAGGTCTGCAGGCGCGTCTCATGTCCCAGGCATTGAGAAAACTGTCCGGCGCAATTTCCAGAAGTAATACGACGGCAATGTTCATCAACCAGATCCGTGAAAAAGTTGGTGTGATGTTCGGTAACCCGGAAGTAACGCCTGGCGGACGTGCGCTTAAGTTCTACAGTTCCGTCCGTCTGGAAGTACGCCGTGCCGAACAGCTTAAACTGGGTCAGGAAATTGTGGGTAACCGTACGAAGATCAAAGTCGTCAAGAATAAGGTTGCGCCTCCGTTCCGTGTGGCTGAAGTGGACATGATGTATGGTCTGGGGATTTCCAAAACAGGAGAACTCGTCGACCTTGGTGCAGAATATGAAATCGTTCAGAAAAGCGGTGCATGGTACTCTTATGAAGGAGAACGACTGGGTCAGGGTAAAGAAAATGTAAAAGAACATTTGAAAAACAATCCTGAGCTGCTTGCTGAAATCGAAGAGAAGCTTAGAAAAGCCCTTGGTTTCGGTGAGAAAACTGAAGAAGATGTTGAAGAAACAGAAGAAACTGATACGGCTTCAGACTCACTTTTGGAGGATGACAAAAAATAGGCGGTTGCTACCGTTGAAAGATTATCAAGCACCAGAATGGAAATAGCCCGTTCTGGTGCTTGATTTTATGTACAAATATCTTTAGAATTGGTTATATATAATATTACGTTCGATTTATATTATATACAACAATAGCTAGAGCCTGTTAGGGAGGTGTTTATTGTGGACATGATAGACATTTTCTTAATCTTGCTTGGCATTATTCTAGGTGTTGTTATCGGATATTTTATCGTCAGAGACACTTTGACTAAACGGCAGCAGGAGGCGCGTACTTCCGCAGAACACATTATTAGTGAAGCTGAGAAAGAAGCGACGAGCCTTAAGAAAGAGAAGCTGCTCGAGGCAAAAGAGGAAAACCAAAATCTCAAAGATGCCTTTGAAAGAGATTCCAGTGAAAAGCGGGAAGATCTCAAAGCGCAGGAATCCAGACTTCTCCAGCGAGAACAGACGCTTGATCGTAAAAGTGAAGTTCTGGATAAAAAGGATGAAGCTCTTGAGAGCAAAGAAGCCAAAATTGAAGAAAAACAGCAAATGGTTGATGCCGAGGATCAAAAGATTAAAGAAATAATCAGTCGGCAAGAAGAAGAATTATCCCGCATCTCCGGACTCACGCGTGATGAAGCACGTAATGAAATCTTCACTGAAGTGGAGAGAGAACTGTCACATGATATGGCCGTAATGGTGAAGGAAAAAGAAGATCAAATGAAACTTGAAGTGGATAAGAAAGCTAAAGAATTACTCGCAGTAGCAGCTCAGCGCTATGCGGCCGAGTATACCAGCGAATCCACAGTATCTGTTGTAAATCTTCCAAATGATGAGATGAAAGGTCGAATCATTGGCAGGGAAGGTCGTAACATACGTACGCTTGAAACATTGACGGGTGTTGACTTGATTATTGATGATACACCGGAAGCAGTTATTCTTTCAGGTTTCGATCCAATTCGCCGCGCCATTGCTAAAAATGCTTTGGAAGCATTGGTGCAGGATGGAAGAATTCATCCTGGACGTATTGAAGAAATGGTGGATAAAGCGAAACGCAATATGGAAACCGATATTAGAGATGCCGGTGAAGCTGCGGCATTTGAACTCGATATCCACAATCTGCATCCTGAGCTTGTAAAGCACCTTGGTAAGATGAAATATCGTTTGAGCTACGGCCAAAACGTATTGAAACACTCTGTCGAGGTCGGTTATTTAGCCGGCATGCTTGCAAGTGAACTTGGAGAGGATGTACAACTGGCGAGACGTGCAGGATTACTGCATGACATTGGTAAAGCGATTGACCATGAAGTTGAAGGAAGCCACGTTGAAATTGGTGTTGAGCTTGCGAAGCGTTATAAAGAGCATGACACAGTCATCAATGCGATTCATTCACACCATGGTGATGTAGAACCGACAAGTATAATCTCGATTATTGTAGCAGCTGCTGACGCATTGAGTGCGGCAAGGCCAGGCGCGAGACGGGAAACGCTTGAAAATTATGTTAAACGTCTTGAAAGACTTGAATCTATCGCTGAAAACTATGACGGTGTAGAGAAAACATTTGCGATTCAGGCAGGACGCGAGATTCGTGTCATGATTAAACCTGATGAACTGGATGACCTCAGTGCGCATAGATTGGCAAGAGATATTAAGAATCAGATTGAAAGTGAACTGCAGTATCCTGGACACATCAAAGTGACAGTGGTCCGAGAGATGAGGGCAGTAGAATATGCCAAATAAGAAAAACCAGCAGGCTTTCCTGCTGGTTTTCTTATTTTAAATATTAAATATGAATTTCTATGTCTCTAATGTTTTTGAATGCTTCGCTTGTCTCCTGGGTGTTATTTGAGAAGCGTTCGTATTTTTCAGCAAGTTTGTACGCGCTGAGATAAAGCTCAAGGCTGTCTTTTGCTTTGTCTTCGATAGATTCACTGTTAGAGGGGTTAGCCATTACTGTTAATTTAGCAAATTCTCTGGGATCGATGGATAAGGTCAAGTTATTCACTCCTAAATATTTTATAGGTAATAAATACCCCAAAGCGTGTATAATGAAACATGAAATTATAAAAAAAGGATGAAATTTAATGCGTATACTATTTATCGGGGATATTGTCGGTAAAGTCGGCAGAAGGATGTTGAGTGAACATCTGATGAAGCTGAAAAAAGAGCACGGTGCTCAAATCACGATTGTGAACGGAGAAAATGCTGCCCATGGCAAAGGAATCACCGAGGGTATCTATAAAGAAATACTGTCCTATGGGGCAGATTTTATTACACTCGGAAATCACACATTCGCCAAGAGGGAGATCTATGACGTTCTTGATCAGGACGTGAAGATGATCCGCCCTGCAAACTACCCGGATGGTGCGCCTGGTAAAGGCCATGGTGTAGTTAATGTCAACGGTGAACGCCTGCTGATTATGAACCTGCAGGGGAGAAGCTTCATGCCTGCAATCGATTGTCCGTTCAAAAAAGTGGACTCAATATTGGAAGAAACAGGTGCGGATACGATTTTTGTTGATTTCCACAGTGAAACGACGAGTGAAAGTTTAGCGATGGGCCACTATCTGGATGGCAGAGTGGATGCTGTTGTCGGTACTCATACCCATGTCCAGACGAATGATGAGCAAGTGCTTCCGAACAAAACGAAATATATAACAGACGTAGGAATGACAGGATTTAAAGACGGGATTCTTGGTATTCGCAAAGAAGAGGTCATCGATCGTTTTATACATCAATTGCCGGTAAGACATAATGTGCCCGAGGAGGGTGCAGGGATATTATCTGGTGTAATTATAGATACAAAATCAAATAAAATAGAGAAGATAAGAATTGAAGAAAAGAAGGCTAGGCCATAGGACTGATTTTTTGTGAATCTATGCACCGATTATCGAAAAACTGCCTCGATTCTGATATATTAGCATAAGGACAAGGAGGCAATATGTATGAAAGAACAATTGTCATGGAAAGTCGGTGGCCAGCAAGGCGAGGGAATCGAGTCGACAGGTGAGATCTTCTCAACGACTCTCAATAGAATGGGGTACCATCTCTACAGCTACAGGCATTTCTCAAGCCGTATTAAAGGCGGCCACACAAACAATAACGTAAGAATATCTGCACACGAAGTAAGAGCAGTGAGTGATAATATTAATATTCTGGTTGCATTTGACCAGCAAACAATAGATATAAATGCACAGGAATTGATTCAAGGCGGTATTGTTATCGCAGACAGCAAATTCAATCCTGTAAAAGAAGAGGATCTGGATATTCAACTGATATCCATACCATTTACAGAGACTGCCAAAGAATTAGGCAGCCAATTGATGAAAAACATGGTGGCGATTGGTGCGAGTGCCCGTCTGATGAATCTTGAACTGCAACCATTCAGAGATATGATTCATACGATGTTCATCCGTAAGGGAGAACAAATCGTAGAAAGCAATCATGAAGCGTTGAAACAGGGTTACCAGCTGATGGATGCTGAAATGGAGAATATTTCAGGAGACTTCGAAATGGTGCCTTCAGATCAGGAAGAGCGCTTGTTCCTGATTGGAAATGATGCAATCAGCTTTGGTGCGCTGAATGCAGGAGTGCGCTTTATGGCGGCATACCCGATCACGCCGGCCAGTGAAATAATGGAATACATGATTGAAAATCTGCCTAAGCTCGGCGGAACTGTAATCCAGACGGAAGACGAAATCGCAGCGGCGACAATGGCGATTGGTTCCAACTATGCAGGCGCGCGCAGCTTTACGTCTTCAGCAGGTCCCGGTCTTTCATTGATGATGGAATCCATTGGCCTGTCCGGAATGACTGAAACACCGCTTGTCATCGTTGATACGATGCGCGGCGGCCCTTCAACAGGCCTGCCGACCAAGCAGGAGCAGTCAGACCTTATGCAGATGATCTATGGTACACATGGTGACATTCCAAAAGTAGTACTGGCACCTTCGGATGTTGAAGATGCATTCTATACGACGATCGAAGCCTTTAACATCGCTGAATATTACCAGGTTCCCGTAATTGTACTGTCCGATCTGCAGATGTCACTTGGTAAACAATCATCCAGACCATTCGATCTGTCCCGTGTTGAAATCAACAGAGGGAAAACGATAACCGAAGATATGGACCGAGAAGGGTCAGAGTACTTTGAGCGCTACGGTGATGAGGAAGACGGCATTTCAAATCGTCCGATTCCCGGCGTAAAAGGCGGCATCCACCACGTAACAGGTGTTGAACACAGCCCGGAAGGCACGCCGAATGAGAGTGCGGAAAACCGTCAGGTTCAGATGGATAAAAGGATGAGAAAGCTCAAGGACTTTACAATGGAAGAGCCATTTAAAGTGCGTGGCAACGTAGAAAGTGAACTATTGGTCATCAGTTTCCTGAGTGTGAACGGCGTAGTACAGGAAGCTGCAGGGCGTCTCGATTCTGATATTACGACAATCAACATAAAACAGCTCCATCCATTCCCGATTGAAGCGCTCCGTCCGTATCTGGATGGCGCAGCTGAAATACTGGTGATTGAACAAAACTACAGTGCACAGCTGAACAGTGTACTGAAAATGAACTACCACGGACACGATCGTATCAAATCATATGTAAAATATGACGGTACGCCTTTTAAGCCAAATGAAATTGAAACTCATATGAGCTCAATTCTAAAAATTAAGGAAGTGTTGTAATGGCTACATTTAAAGATTTCAGAAATAATATAAAACCGAACTGGTGCCCGGGCTGTGGCGATTTCAGTGTTCAGGCAGCCATTCAAAAAGCATGTGCGGCCAATGGACTGGAGCCGGATGAGCTTGCGTTGATCACAGGCATCGGCTGCAGCGGCCGTTTAAGTGGGTACATTAAATCCTATGGTTTCCATGCAACACACGGACGCAGCCTGCCTGTAGCACAAGGCGTTAAAATGGCAAATGATGAACTCACAGTGATTGCTTCAGGCGGAGACGGTGACGGATTTGCGATCGGTATGGGTCATACCGTGCATGGACTGAAGAGAAATATCGATATTACTTATATTGTAATGGACAACCAGATTTACGGGCTGACTAAAGGCCAGACTTCTCCTTCATCGGGAAAAGGATTCGTGACCAAGTCGACGCCGAACGGTTCCATTGAAAATTCAATACAGCCGATCAGAACAGCTATGGCAAGCGGCGCTACATTCGTTGCGCAAAGCGTCAGTTCTGATATTAAACAGCTCACTGCAATCATCCAGGAGGCAATGAACCATAAGGGATTCAGTTTTGTTAATGTGTTCAGTCCATGTGTGACATACAACAAAGTAAACACATACGACTGGTTCAAGGAAAACTTAACAGCAGTGGAAGATATCGAAGGATATGACCATACAGATTCCAAATCTGCGATGAATCATATTATGGAGCATGACGGTCTTCTGAAAGGCATCATTTACCAGGATAAAGAATCAAAATCCTATCAGGAACAAATAGAAGGTTATCAGGACGAGCCGGTAGTCAAAAAAGATATGACACTCGAGCGCGAAACATTTGATGATCTGATGACTGCATTCAGATAAATTTTTACACCCCGGGCAAGAAAAAGTGCCCGGGGTGTATTTTTTATATTTTGCTATCCAAAATGTTAGAATTATGTCATAATTAAGATAATACTTCGGTAACCGAAAGAAATGGGTGGAACGATTGCTTACAGTATATAAGTATGCCTTAAAGTATAAATGGTTTATAGTCGTTGCGCTGTTCTTCATGTTTATAGAATTGATTGTCGAACTGATGCAGCCTTATTTAATATCAAAAGTAATTGATGATGGTATTGTTGCGCAGAATATTGATGCCGTATGGTTTTATTTGATGGTGATGTTCCTGATCAGTATGGCTGCTTTTTTCAGCGGAGTGAGCAACTCCTTTTTTGCCAGCCATATCGCAAACAGCTTCAGTTATGATCTCAGGACAGCCTTATTTAGAAGAGTGCAGTATTTTACACTGACGACTCTATCCAAATTTCCGACATCAAGTCTGATTACACGAATGACACAGGACGTCCTGCAGACTGAAATGCTTCTGTATATGTCGCTGAGAATTGTACTGCGTGCTCCTTTGCTCGTAATCGGTTCTTTGATCATGTCATTTGTAGTCAATCCAACGCTCGGGTTCTACCTCTCATTTTTAACGCCTGTACTGCTTGTCTTCTTATATATCATTTCAACTAAGGGCGTCAAAGTGTTCCTGCGTGTTCAAAAACGCCTGGATAAGATCAACCGCTTCATACAACAGAATCTGGAAGGTGTCAGGCTGATCAAAGCCAATGACCGGGGACTTTTTGAAATCAATAAATTCCAGAAAGTTGCGGGCAGACTTAAAGATGACACGATATATGCTCTGAGGCTGATGGAATCCATCATGCCTGTACTGCTTCTCATCATCAACGGCAGTCTGCTTGTTGTGATCTGGATGGCATCCGATCTGCTGCAGACAAACGAGGTCCAGGTGGGGGAAATAGTCGCTGTAATAAACTACGCACTCAGAATGCAGGGTGGTTTCTCGATGTTTGCATTCATCATCATGGCATTCAGCCGTTCCAAAGCTTCCAGTGAGCGTATGGAAGAGGTGTTGAAATCACCGATCAGTATCAATAAGAAAGATGATATTTTAAAAGAGGACAAAGCCGGCAAAGTGAAATTCGAAAATGTATCATTCAGATATCCGGGAGCGTCCAGGTATGTTCTGAAGGATATAAATTTCGGTGTCAAAGAGAATGAAAAATTTGTCATCATGGGAGGCACCGGATCGGGCAAAAGTACAATGCTCAGCCTGATTCCTAAAATGTATGATGTAAAGGAAGGAAACATATACGTCAACGATATAAACTTAACAGAGTGGAATGAGGATGACCTGAGGCAGACGATCGGTTATGTGCCGCAGTCTGCAGTGCTGTTCTCGGGCAGCATATATGAAAACCTGCTGTGGGGAGACCTTGAAGCTGAAGAACCCGAGGTATTCACTTCCACGCAGAAGGCACAGATCCACAATTCGATAGAAGCCTTCGATAATAGCTATGAAACCAGGGTGGGCCAGCGGGGTGTCACTTTATCCGGCGGTCAGAAGCAGAGGTTATCCATCGCACGCGCCCTTGTCAGAAAGCCTTCAATACTTATACTCGATGACAGTACCTCGGCGCTTGATATACGGACTGAATCTGCGCTTTGGGAAGCACTGAAAGATGAAAATGCGACACGCATCATCGTGACACAAAAAGTAATCACTGCTAAAACTGCCGACCGTGTCCTTCTCTTGGATGGCGGAAAAATCAGCGCACTCGGAACACATGAAGAGCTGATGGATGAATCTGAACTTTATCGTTCGATTGTAGAGTCCCAGACGGAAGGAGGGCACCTGGATGATTGATTTTATCAGACGGCCTTTCGGCCATGAACCAATACTGAAAAAAGAAGACATTGGACGGAAAAAACGCAAGGAAGATCAACGTGCAAATGACGTCCGGGGTACACTCGGACGGTTATGGAAGTTTATTTCTGAAGAAAGAAAACTGTTGTATGGGATTATACTGCTGGTCACATTGACAAGTCTGCTCAGTATTACCGCACCGTTTCTGGTCGGATATATCGTGGATAACTATTTCGTCCAACGGCAGTTTGACGGGCTGTTCAGAATTTTGATGATTCTGCTGGCCACGTATGTCCTTTTGTCGGTGACCCAGTATATTGCCGCCTTCCTGATGGTCGGCCTGTCGCAGCGTACGGTATATAAACTCAGGGACAGACTGTTTTCCCATATGCAGAATCTGCCCATCCGATTTTTCGATAAGCGTCAGCATGGCGAGCTGATGAGCCGGATGACAAACGATATCGAGACGATATCCCAGACACTCAATACTTCCTTCATACAATTTACGACGAGTGTAGTCACCCTGGTCGGAACGATCAGTGTCATGCTTTATCTGAGTCCGCTGCTTACGCTTTTAACGGTGACGATCATTCCGGTGTTGATACTGGCAGTCGGATTTATCACGCGGCGGACCGGCCCCCTTTATAAAAGACGCCAGCGCGCCACAGGGGAACTGAATGGATATATAGAAGAGATGGTCTCCGGCCAGGAAATTGTCAAAGTGTTCTCTCAGGAGGAAACGGCGATTAAAAATTTCAATAAACGTGCCGGGAATCTGAGGGATATTACATTTTGGGCATTCTTATATGCAGGGCTGATTCCCAAAGTGATGAATATGCTGAATAACATCAGTTTTACGATTGTTGCCGGTGCCGGAGGGCTTCTGGTCTTTTATACAGATGGTGTCGTTACGATCGGTACAATCGTTGTATTCGCAGAATATGCAAGACAGTTCACCCGGCCGCTTGCCGATCTCTCCAACCAGTTTAACCAGGTGCTGTCAGCACTTGCCGGTGCTGAACGTGTATTCGGCATTATGGATACTGAGCCGGAAGACGACGAGGGCAGGATTGAAGATAAGCGGATAAAAGGTGAAATCGAGTTTGAGGATGTGACATTTTCCTATGATAAGGATCAGAAGTCGCCGACGATAAAAAATCTCAGTTTTAAAATTGATGAAGGGGAATCCGTTGCGCTCATCGGGGCGACGGGGGCAGGTAAAACAACGGTGATGCAGCTGCTTGCCAGGTTCTATGAAACGGACAGAGGCAAAGTGATCATCGACGGGGAAAATATTTTGGATTATAAGCGATCCAATATCCGCTCCCAGACAGCATTTGTACTGCAGGATCCTTATTTATTCGAATCGACAATCAGAGAAAATATACGCTACGGCAAACTCGACGCAACAGATGAAGAAGTGATCCGGGCGGCAAAGCTCGCCAATGCACATGGTTTCATCATAGATCTCGAAAACGGTTATGACACAATGCTGGAAATGGATGAAGGTTTTGTCTCACAGGGGCAGAAGCAGCTGATATCCATTGCCCGGGCACTGGTTACCGATCCGGGCATCCTGCTGCTTGATGAAGCAACGAGCAGCATCGATACAGTGACGGAGCTCAAGATACAGGAAGCCCTTGAGAGGCTGATGGCAGACCGTACCAGCATCATCATCGCCCATCGACTGAATACGATTAAAGCTGTGGACAGGATCTTCGTCATGGATCAGGGTGAACTAGTTGAAAGCGGAAATGAAGATGAACTCATGGCACTTCGCGGCCGGTATTACCAGATGATTTCTGATAACAGCTAGAGTCCTTCACAAAACAGCCGATATGTATTATGATGGTATTAATCGAATAAAAGACATTACCACTAGGGGTGTCCATTTTGGACTGAGATTTACCCTTACCACCTGATCTAGATCATACTAGCGTAGGGAAGTGGCATATTTTTCAATATGCACACCACTCCGCTAGTGGTGTGTTTTTTATTTGAAAAATATAATTGGAGGTTTTTTATTTGGCAGCGCGTAAAGGCTTAACATTGACAGATGTGCTGATTACAGTAGTAATCGCACTGGTATTTGCAGTGATCTATTCAATTTGGGGCGGGGTGTACACAGCACTCCAGCCGCTTGGATTACATTTAAATGAACTGGTATACGGCATGTGGTTTATCGCCGCGGTTGTTGCCTATCTCATCATCAGGAAGCCGGGTGTTGCAATCATTGCGGAATTTGCCGCCGCGTCAGGTGAGACGATCGTCATGCTCCAGTTCGATGTGATGCTCATGCTTTACGGTCTCATCCAGGGACTGGCATGCGAGGTTGTATTTGCGATTGTCAAATATAAGAGCACCGCATTGATGATTTCGGTGCTGGCGGGTGTGGCAGCCGCCCTGTCTACACTGCCGCTTGACTGGTACTACGGTTATCTGGGTCATTTGGAAACATGGAACCTGCTGCTGATGGTCGGCTTCAGAGTGTTGAGTGGTGCACTCATTGCCGGCTGGCTGGCACATCTATTGTACAGGGCGCTGAAAGAGACCGGAGTGCTCAAACTTGTTGGGGAACGCAAAGCGAACCACAGCGAAGGATTGTAGAATTATGGCCATAGACATTAAAAAATTAAGGCTCAAATTTCCTGAAGCGGAAGGACGGTTATTCACTGACCTTGATATCAGGATAAAAAAAGGTGAAAAAGTGCTGATACTTGGACCCAGCGGTTCAGGGAAGAGTACACTGCTGAACGTCATGGGCGGTTTGATTCCACAAGTCATCGATATTCCGATGAAAGCCGAAAGATTGAAAGTCCCAAATGACGGCGCATATGTTTTCCAGGATCCGGATTCACAGTTCACGATGCCGACAGTCGCTGAAGAACTGGCCTTCGTTTTAGAAAACAGGGGCATAGAAAAATCCCGGATGAAAAGTAAGTTTGACCAGGTGTTAAAAGCAGTGGGTCTGGATGTATCCCTTGAAGCCGCCATACAGACGCTCTCGGGAGGGATGAAGCAGAAGCTGGCTGTTGCTTCGGCACTGCTGCAGGAAGCAAACACGCTCTTCCTGGATGAGCCTGCAAGCATGCTGGATGACACCTCTGCTTCACAGCTTTGGGAATCTGTGGAGCGCATATGGGAAGATCGGACAGTTGTCATCATTGAACACAGAGTGGATTATATATGGGATAAAGTCGACAGGGTGATCGTAATGGATCACTCAGGCGGTATTGTACAGGAAGGGACCCCAGATGATATTCTCACCAACCATATTGACCTTTTAAAAGCCTTCGGTGTATGGCATCCCCGTTCATGGGAAGAGGCACCCGCAGTTTCTGAAACTGAACCGGATGATGCACTTTTGCTTGAAGCACGACATTTGAATATTAAACGCGGCAAGAACGATATTTTAAAAGTGGATGAACTGAAAATCAGAAAAGGGGAATGGATCACGATCGAAGGGAATAATGGTACAGGCAAAACAAGCCTGTTGCTTGCATTGATGAAAATCATTCCTTCTGATGGCGACATCCGCTACCGGGGAAAAAGAATTAAAAAGACAAAACAGATTGCGGGCAATGTATACCCGGTATTTCAAAATCCGGAACTGCAGTTTATCACCCACAGAGTTTTTGACGAAGTATTTATAAATCTTGAACTGCACTTTGACAAGACAGAGGCGATGCGGCAAACGGGGAAAATACTTGAAAGAATGGGGCTTTCCCACGTGTCTCATCTGCATCCTCTGGAAATATCCACCGGACAGAAGCGCAGGCTGAGTGTGGCCACCGCAGCGGGCGGCGTTCCAGAAATCATACTGCTGGATGAACCCACGTTCGGGCTCGATCAGAAACACACCTTCAGGCTGCTGGAAATATTCAATGAAATGGTCGGGGACGGCACGACGATCGTCATGATCACCCATGATGAAGAGATAAAGAAACGCTATCCATCAAGACGGCTGGTGATAGAGCATCAATCACTAAAAGAGAAGGCGGAGGTATCCGATGCTTACATCCATTAAGAAATATAATACCTTTATCGATCGCTCCAACCCGATTACCAAAATGGCTTTAGCGCTGGTCTTGTTTATCACCGTCGTCTTTATTCACAATCCCAATTATCTGTTCCATCTATCCATTATCATGCTGCTTGCGATGATGCTTTTGTCGGGAGTGAAATTCAGATATCTGGCGGGTCTCCTTTGTCTTATTCTGGTACTCGGATTCATATCGAGCCTTTACATGATATTTTATGGTGAAGGCACGACTACGGTGTACAAATTCGGGATTATCCACATCACAGAAGAAAGCTTTGTACGCGGCATCCATATTATGATGCGGGGACTGGTGCTCTCATTCTTCGGGGCCGTCATCATCTTCACAACCCGGATCACCGACGTGTTCTACAGTCTTATGCAGCAGTTAAAAATAAAACCCAAATATGCATATTCCTTTATGGCTGCAGTGCGTATGGTGCCGATTATCGCGTCGGAATATATGGCGCTCAGACAGGCAAGAAAAGTGAGGAAAGCCCTCATTCATAAAAAATATGTATCCGGCATACAGGGATTTAAAACAACGATTATTACTTTGCTCAGTCAAAGCATCAGGCGGGCATACCGTCTCGGTATCGCGATGGAATCCAAGGGCTTTGACGATGGTCCGAGAACTTACTACCACAAAACATCTTTTTCGATTTCAGATGTTTTCCTTATTCTTTTTACTGTGGCTTCCGTTTATACTGCCTTCCAGCTCGGAGAGATGATTACACCGTTTGCAAGTACAGATGCAAGATAGGTGTTTTGGTCAAATAGCTTTGAAATATCGGTAGAAAACAGATATACTGATAAGAGATTTTACAAATTCTATAAATGCACGTACCCGTGTTTATATTCATATATGAGAAAAAACACTGACGTTGTAATATATTATAAAGGTGGAAGCAGGATGTATAGCAAAGATGAGATCGTAAATGAAGCAAAACAGCTTGGCAGGATGATGGGTGAAACCGAACAAGTTGAATTCTTCAAAAAAGCGGAAGCGAAGATTCACGAGAACAAAGATGTCCGTGAAAAGATGGCGAGCCTGAAAAGTCTTCAGAAACAGGCGGTTAACTTCCAAAACTATGGCAAGGAACGCGCTTATCAACTGACGGAAGAAAAGATTAAAAAAGTGGAAGCGGAACTTGACGAGATGCCGATCGTCACTCAATTTAAAGAATCACAGGGCCAGGTCAATGAACTCCTGCAGATGGTTTCACACGCAATCAGCCAGACTGTTACAGATGATATCATCACATCAACAGGCGGAGACCTTTTGCAGGGTGAAACAGGTTCTGCGATGGAAAACAGACCGAACCAGGGCAATTAAGATATAGAGATCAATTAAATAATCTAAAAAAACTGTACATCTGGCGGATGTGCAGTTTTTTTATAAAATTGGAGGATATCCATGACTAGAAATATAACTTTAACAGGAGTATTCGTTGCTTTAAATGTCGTTTTGAGCATGTTCATCATCATCCCGCTGGGACCCGTCAGGGCAGCACCGATCCAGCACCTGATCAATGTCATGAGCGTAGTCTTTACGGGACCCTGGGGCATCGTCCAGGCGTTCCTGTCCTCAACCATCCGGATCATGCTGAACACAGGATCTCCTTTTGCCTATCCCGGCAGTATGGTCGGTGCACTTTTGGCATGGCTTCTATACAGGCGGTTTAAAAAACTTTATATGAGTGCAATCGGGGAAGTCATTGGTACGGGAATCCTCGGTTCAATCGCGACATTGCCGCTCATCATGGTTTTGGGGCTGGATCTTGAATTCTTCTATGTACTTGCACCGGCCTTTATCGCGAGCGCTTTGATCGGTGCTGTAGTATCATGGTTTATACTAAAGCAGCTTGAACAAAAAGGTGTCCTTGACCGGTTCAATATTTAAACCGCAGCATGATATAATTAAGGTAATACAATTAGAATAATGGAAGTGTTGATATGCAAAAAGTAACACCGATGATGCAGCAGTATTTAAGTATAAAGGATGAGCATCCCGATGCTTTATTATTATATAGATTAGGTGATTTTTACGAACTCTTTTATGATGATGCAATTACAGCGAGTAAGATTCTGGAAATCACTTTAACTTCAAGGGATAAAAAGAAAGACCCGATTCCGATGTGCGGTGTACCCTATCATTCGGCAAAAGGGTATATCGAAAGACTGATCGGCCAGGGATATAAAGTAGCCATATGCGAACAGATGGAAGACCCGAAACAGGTTAAAGGAATGGTCAGGCGGGAAGTCACCCGAATTATTACGCCGGGAACCCTGATCGATGATTTCGGCATGGAAGACGGCAGGAGCAACTATATCCTTTCACTGCTCGAGAAGAATGGGGTATACAGCACTGCCTACTCTGATATTTCAACGGGGGAAATCCATGCGTTCAGCACAGATGATCTCGATATTTTAAAGAGTGAGATCGACAGGATCCGTCCGAGTGAGATTGTCGTGGAAGAAAGTATTGCCGGCATATTGGATGAGCTGTATCAGGATCCGCCATTTAATACACCCTATTCGAACGAAGAATCTTTTGAGCTGGACTACAGTGAAGATATCACTGAAGACGAAAAGAAAACCCTGAGCCTGCTCGTCGCCTATATAAGATCAGCGAACATGCGGGACCTTAAACACTTCAGAACGGTGGAAAAGCATAAGATAAAGGAAACGATGCAGTTGAACTACGCTGCGATATCCAATCTGGAGCTGCTGGAAAGCCTTCAGACGAAAAAGACGAAAGGGTCACTCTTCTGGTACTTGAATCAGACAGGGACCCCCATGGGTAAACGCAAACTCAGAAAATGGGTGGAACGTCCCTTGTTGAATGAACACCTAATCAGACTCCGCCAGGATGCAGTCGGCACACTGCTGGACCACTTTTTGGAACGGGAGGACATACGCATCCTTCTTGATTCCGTGTATGATATTGAACGGTTGGTCGGCAGACTCAGCTTTGGCAATATCGACGCGAAAGATTTGGTTCAGCTGAGAGATTCCCTCCATGTTCTACCTGAGATGGAATCTCTTCTGGGGAATGCCGGCCTGCTTGAATCCAAACTGTTCAGAGGGTTCGATACGCTGCAGGATGTGCATGCGATTCTTGCAGAAAGTCTGCACGATTCACCGCCGAAAACAATTCGGGAAGGCGGCATATTTAAAGATGGCTACAACGAAAAACTTGATGACCTGCGTTATATATCCAACAATGGACGAACCTGGCTCAACGGATATATAGAGGATGAGCGGGAAAGGACAGGAATTAAAAATTTAAAAGTGGGATTCAATAAAGTCTTTGGATACTATATCGAAATCTCCAAAGCGAATGCTGTGAATTTTGATGCGGAAGCTTTTGACTACAACCGCAAACAGACGCTCACGAATGCAGAACGGTTTATCACACCAGAGTTAAAAGAGATGGAATCCAAAATTTTGAGTGCCCAGGACGAAAGTATTATATTGGAACATAACCTGTTTAATGAGCTGAGAAACAGCATGGAAATGTATATCGCAAGGCTCCAGAACACGGCGGATCTGATCAGTACGCTGGACTGCCTGATTTCATTCGCAGCCATTGCGAATGAATACCGTCTGGTCAAGCCGGAATTCACTGATGATGAATTGATGATTGAAGACGGCAGACATCCGGTCGTAGAGAAAGTGATCGGGGAGAATACTTATGTACCGAACTCACTGGAAATGGATGAGTCTACATTCATATACTTGATTACCGGTCCGAACATGTCCGGTAAAAGCACCTATATGCGCCAAACGGCCATCATCAGTATCCTGGCGCAAATAGGGATGTATGTACCGGCGAAATCAGCAAAACTGCCGATATTCGATCAGATATTCACACGTATCGGAGCAAGCGATGACCTTGCAAGCGGAAAATCCACGTTCATGATAGAAATGATGGAAGCCAACGATGCACTTAAAAATGCAACGAAAGACAGCCTGCTGATATTTGATGAAATCGGACGGGGGACCTCCACATATGACGGAATGGCACTGGCACAGTCAATGCTCGAATTCATACACGAAAAAATCGGTGCGAAAACGTTATTCTCCACACATTATCACGAAATTACGAGACTGGGACAAACATTGGACGGACTGAAGAATGTCCACGTAAAAGCGACCGAATACGACGGGAAACTTGTATTCCTTCATAAAGTAAAACCGGGCGCTGTTGAGAGAAGCTACGGCATCCATGTGGCGAGACTGGCTGAATTGCCGGATAGTGTGACCCAAAGGGCGGATGAACTCCTCCATATATTCGAAAACGGTACGGAACTGTCCCCCTCACAGCAGCTGGAATTGCCGCTCGATGACAACGAAAGCTACAATGATCATCCGGTAGTGGATATGTTAAAAGAAACAGATATCAACAACATGACGCCGATGGATGCACTCATGGCGTTGAGCGAGATGAAAAACAGGTTAAAAGGCGAGTGATTAAATGACTCCAATCAGAGTGCTTGATCCAAAGATACAGAATAAAATAGCCGCGGGCGAAGTGGTGGAGCGGCCGAGCTCTGTCGTTAAGGAACTGATCGAGAATTCACTGGATGCGAATGCCGATGAGATAGAAGTGTTTATCGAAGAATCCGGAATGAAACTCATCCGTATCATTGATAATGGGGACGGCATCCATCAGACAGATGCTCCGCTCCTGTTCCAAAGGCATGCAACGAGTAAGATAAATGATGACTATGACCTGTTCCAGATCCGGTCGCTGGGGTTCCGCGGTGAGGCACTCGCGAGCATCGGTGCGGTTGCCAAAGTGAAAGTGGAAACAAAACATCTTGAAGGTGAACCCGTCACAATCCAGTTTGAAGGCGGAAGCTTAAAAGAACAGGCACCCGGCAAAGAACGGCAGGGGACGGATATCTCCATAAGCGAGCTGTTTTACAATACACCAGCCCGCCTGAAGTATGTAAGATCCATGCGGACCGAAAGCGGTAAGATTATAGATATCATTCAAAGGATGGCACTTGCATATCCAAAAGTGGGCTTTAAACTGATACTCGACCACAATGAAAAGATTTCTACAAAAGGCAACGGCAACTTAAAAGAGGTCATCAGTGATATTTACGGCCTCAATATTGCGAGACATGCTGTTAAGATTGATGCAGCGGATGCAGACTTTAAAATAACCGGGTATGCAATCAGACCCGAAGTGAACCGCAGCAATAGAAATTATATCAATCTCTCTGTAAATCAAAGGCACATCAGGAACTTCAAACTGTCACAGTCAATTATCAATGCCTACCATACGCTGCTCGCGAAGGATAAATATCCGATCGTCATTATCGATATAGAAATGGATCCGAAAATTGTCGATGTCAATGTTCATCCTTCCAAAATCGAAGTGCGTTTTTCAAAAGAGCGGGAATTGAATGCACTCCTCGAGAATGCAGTACGTGAAACGCTTCAGGATGAGATGCTGATTCCGGATGTATCAAAAGTATCAAAAGAGCCGAAACCGAAAGTGGAACAGTCATCCATCGATTTCACCGGCCCCGCCATGCGCAGGGAGCACCCGGGAAGACAGCCGGAGTATGTGGAAGAGAGACCGGTGAGCCGCAGACAGACGGATGTATATGAAACGGAAAAAAGAGAATCATACAAACCGGTACGAAAAGATACAGAGTCTCAAGAAAAACAGGAAGCACGCCACCGTGAACCTGTCACCCTTGCGGAAGAAACTGCTGTAGAAAAAAGAGTGAAAGAAAAGCTGCCGTACCTTGAAATTGTCGGACAGCTGCACGGCACTTATATAATTCTTCAAAATGATTCGGGTATGTATATGATGGATCAGCATGCAGCTCAGGAACGGATAAAATATGAGTTTTATTATGATCATATAAATGTGGATGCGGACGACGGGATACCGCTGCTCATCCCATACACATTTGAATTCCCGTTAGATGATATAATAACAATTGACGAGAAGCTCAAACAGCTGCAGGAGCTTGGATTTGAAATTGAAAAAACCGGGATAAAACAGTATTCGGTAACAAGGCATCCGAGCTGGATAGATGAGAAGAACCCGGAAGCGGACATTGAACAGCTGATTCATTTCGTGGCAGAGAAAGACCACTTTTCAGTGAACGAGTACCGGGAAGAGATGTCGATCATGATGAGCTGCAAACAGTCGATCAAAGCCAATCATTATTTGGATAAGAAACATATGGAAGCGCTCCTCGGTGAACTCGGAAAGTGCCATTCTCCATATACATGTCCCCACGGAAGACCGGTCATCATCCACATGACGACTTATGAGATAGAGCGGATGTTTAACAGAATAATGAAATAGGAGGAATTGGCATGAAAATCAGTGAACAGTATATCGAAAACGAGGGCAGGCATATACGGGTCAAGGTTTTCATGCCTGAAAATCCCATTTGCGCAATCCAGGTAATGCATGGCATGGCAGAACATATGGAGAGATACAACGAAATGAATGCATGGTTTGCGATGAATGACTGCATGGTAGTCATGCATAATCATCGCGGACATGGGCCTGAAGAAACCAACCTGGGGCATTTCGACAGCTTTGATCTCTTAATCAGTGACGCGGCGGCCGTATCGGAAATCATCCCTGCAGCACTGAAGAAATTTGTACTGGGTCACTCCATGGGGTCCATCGCTGCACGGCGGCTCCTTGAGTACTCGATATATGATGGCGGTATTATTGTAGGAACGGGGAATAAGGATAATATGACGGATTCTGTCGGTGTTTCGGGATTATCTTTTATCGCCCGCCTCAATAAAGCACAAAAGTCACAGGCGATTAATACACTCGCATTTTGGGGTTATGACGATGAATTCCCGGGCAAGCAAAAAAACAGATGGCTTTGCGGGGATTCCACAGTGGTTGGTTTATACAATGAGGATCCCCTATGCGGATTCCAAATGACGAACGGTGCACTATATGAAATTTTAAAACACATAAAGCTGGCTCAGAAGCAAAGTAATCTAAAGTCACTGTCACCTGATATACCGATACTTTTAATTGGCGGCAAGGAGGATCCTTTTTCAAATAAAGGCAGGGATATCCGGGCACTCGCCCGCACGCTTATACGGTTCACTGATTCTGTGACTGTGCAGCTTTACGATGAGAGCAGGCATGAAGTTCTGTTTGAAAAAAATCGCGAACAGGTTTATAACAGATTATTCGAGTGGGTGATGAGAAATGTCTAACTTAAAAAAATTACTGATTTTAGTAGGCCCGACAGCAATCGGCAAAACAGCGCTGAGCATTGAAATTGCTAAAAAATTTAATCTGGAAATCATCAGCGGAGACTCCATGCAGGTCTACCGGGGCATGGATATCGGTACAGGCAAAATTACGGAAGAAGAAAAAGAAGGAATCAGGCATCATATGATTGATGTGATTGAACCGGAAGCCTCCTTCTCCGTCCAGGAGTTCCAAAAGCATGTCACTGAAACCATCGATGAAATTCATGAGGATGACCGCATCCCGTTCATCGTCGGTGGCACGGGACATTATATCCGCGCTCTGATTCATGGATATGAGTTTGATGAAGAGGATGATAAGGAGAAGCAGGAACTCACAGAAACCCTCGAGCATCTCGGCACAAGGATATTATATGACAGATTAAAAAAGATTGATCCGAAAGCTGCCGGAGAGATTCATCCAAACAACAGGCAGCGTGTTATACGGATGCTGGTAAAGTTTGAATTGAGCGATAGAATAAGCAACAGAATAGGCCCCGGCTACACAGATGACGTGAAATATGATACATTTATAGTAGGATTAACACGAGAACGGAAAAACATACATGCCAATATTGAACGAAGAGTGGATACCATGTTCGAAAATGGTCTTGAGGACGAAGCACGCAATCTGTTTGAAAACCACTCGCCGTCAAAAACTGCATCTGCAGCGATTGGATACAAAGAATTTTTACCATACTTTGAAGGCAGCGCCTCACTTGAGAATGTTAAAGAACAGATTAAACAGAATACGAGACAGTATGCTAAACGCCAGTTGACTTTTTTTAGAAATCAGCTTCCGGTTGAATGGTATGATCTTGACAAAGTGCAGACGGATATAATCTTAGAAGATATATATCAATTTCTACATGCAAAGGAGAGAGAGAATCATGGCAAATGATAATTTGCAGGACAAGTTTCTCAGCGACTTCAAGGAATCCGAGGTAGAAGTTACAGTATTTTTAGTGAATGGTTTTCAGTTAAGGGGAACAGTTGTGGATTTTGACAAGTATGTAATCCAGCTTCATTCAGGCGGGAAAGATCACTTGATATACAAGCATGCGATAAGCACATTCTTGAAGTAATGAATTAAGCATCCTATTCCAAGTGTGGAAAGGATGCTTTTTTAAATGTTTCAATCAAAGGCCTCTCAGAAGATTTTTAACATCTTCTTCGAAGGACGCCGGGGCTCTTTGAGGTGCATATCGATAAACGATCTTTCCTTCGCGTGAAACCAGGAACTTTGTGAAATTCCATTTGATACGATTGGTTAACAGACCGCTTTTGCCTTCTGTTAAGTATTTATATAAAGGATGTATGGATTTCCCTTTAACATCTACCTTTTCCATCACAGGGAAAGTCACACCATAATCGCAATGATAATGCTCTTTCGCTTCTGTTGCATTAAGTGGTTCCTGATTCATAAAATTATCAGATGGAAAAGCCAGGATAACAAAACCTTCATCCTTGTATTTTTGATAAAGTGTCTCAAGATCTGAAAGTTGGTTTTTAAAGCCGCATTCACTTGCAGTGTTAACGATTAATAGTACTTTGTTTTTGAGATCGGACATTTTGACAAGGGTGCCTTCTTCATCCTTTGCGTCCAGATCATAAAATTGCGCTTTCATCACATACGCCCCCTCTCTAATAATGCGTACTTATACATTATTATTTACACACTTGAAGCAGTAACTAAACATAATATTTTAAGAAGTCGTTAAAAGGGTAGAGATTAAATAAATATAACGGAGGTGCTGTTATGACAGAGACATTTAAAGGAATCATCATAGCGGTCAACACACCAGACAGGAAAAATATAGAGACTGAAGTAAGCGAACTGATCAGTCTGGCTGAATCAATCGGAATAGAAATTTTAGGGAACCATGTTCAAAACCGCTCCAGGATGGAGCCCAGATCATATGTGGGCAGTGGATTCCTTAAGGAAGTATTTGAGCAATATGAAGACATAGACATCGATTATGTCATTGTGAACGATGAGATTACAGCGAGTCAAAACCGCTCTATAGAAGAGATTATGGACACCCGCATCATTGACAGGACGCAGGTGATATTGGATATTTTCAGCCTGCGCGCTCATTCCAAAGCAGGGCAGTTACAGGTAGAACTCGCACAGCTTCAATATTTAGTGCCCAGATTAAGGGGGCAGGGCATCAACCTTTCACGGCTCGGTGCCGGTATCGGGACGAGAGGTCCCGGTGAAACAAAACTGGAGACGGACAGACGGCATATCAATCAGCGGATTAAAGAGATTAGAAAACAGCTGAAAGTAATTGAATCCCATCGTGAACGCTACAGGGAAAACCGCAACCGTAACCAGGTTGTTAAAGTCTCTCTGGTGGGCTATACAAATGCGGGAAAATCATCGCTGTTCAATACGATGGCCGGGAGCGATACATTTGAAGAGGACGCACTGTTTGCGACGCTTGATCCAAAAACAAGACAGCTCATACTGCCATCCGGATTCGAATGTGTCTTATCGGATACAGTCGGTTTTATCCAAAATCTGCCGACAACGCTGGTTGAAAGTTTTAAATCAACATTGGAAGAGGCAGCAGACAGTGATTTTCTGATTCACGTAATCGATAACAGTTCGGAGAATCTCGAGACACATTACGATACTGTGAAAGATTTGGTTAAACAGTTGAATATGGAGCACATACCATCGCTTGTATTCTTTAATAAGACGGATATAGATGATAATAAGTACTATACACCATCGGAAGCGCATGAATTTGTGCATAAAAATATGGAGAGCCAGGATATCCAGATAATGCTTGAGACATTCATGAAAAAGCATATGGAACCATATAAAGCAGCACTTCCTTTAGCGGAAACCCAGAAATTATATGATTTAAAACGCCATACCATCGTGGACGAGCAAGAGCTCGAAGAAGAAGAGGAAATGTATAGAATTAAAGGGTATGAGCCGGAAGGTTCATGGAGTAAAAGAATTATGGAAAGAAACGAGGAATAGCAGCGTGCAGCATACAGACATTCAAGTAGAGACTCTAATAGAAACGGCATTGGAAGAAATTACGCCGATGATGAAAGAAAACAAAAAGATCAGCAGATTTAATTTTAATAAAGTGATGGCGGCTTTTAATGAAACAGGCGTATCGGAAAGTGATTTTGCGGGCACAACTGGGTACGGATATGATGACACCGGCCGTGACAAACTGGAAGAAATATATAGCCTGGTATTTAAAAGTGAAGACGCAATCGTGCGGAGCCAGATCATTTCGGGCACCCATGCAATCAGTCTCACGTTGCTCGCGCTTTTGGAGTTCGATGATGAACTCATTTATATCAGCGGTGAGCCCTATGATACTTTGGAAAAAGTCATCGGTACTTCTGAAGAAGACATCGGCAGTCTTAAAGAAAAAGGTGTGCATTACAAAGCGATTGAACTTGTGGATAACCAGTTTGATGAAATGGCGATTATGGACGGCATCTCAGAAAAAACAAAAATAATTGCCATTCAGCGTTCACGCGGGTACAGCATGAGAAAATCACTCACAATCGATGAGATGGAAGCGATGATAAAGAAAATTAAAGCAGCGCACCCAGAAATCATCATATTCATAGATAACTGCTATGGAGAATTTGTAGAGATGAAAGAGCCTATAGAAGCAGGTGCGGATGTCATTGCTGGCAGTCTGATAAAAAATCCGGGCGGCGGCCTTGCCAAGATGGGTGGATATATCGCTGGTAATCAAGATCTCATTGAACGCATCAGTTACAGACTCACAGTGCCCGGTATCGGAAAGGAAATGGGTGCGAGCCTTTCTGTGCTGACGGACATGTACCAGGGGTTCTTCCTGGCTCCCCATACAGTAATTGAGAGTTTGAACGGAGCGGTACTGACAAGCCACCTATTATCAAAAGTCGGCCTTAAAACGGACCCTGTACCTGAGGCGAAAAGAACAGACCTGATCCAGAGTGTATCCTTCAATACAGAGGAAGAAATGATTACATTCACCCAGATGATTCAAAAAGCATCTCCGGTAAATTCACAGTTCCTACCGGTGCCAAGTGAAATACCGGGATATGAAAATCCGGTTATCATGGCGGCAGGAACATTCGTGCAGGGGGCATCACTCGAACTCAGTGCTGACGGACCAATCAGAAGCCCATATACAGTTTTTGTACAGGGCGGACTTGTATTTGAACATGTGGTGTATGCACTGGAGAAAGCATTGAAAGAAATGAAGGAAAAAGAGATGATCACGTTTTAATCACTTTTTTAATTCTTATCAACAGCATCGCCACATAGAGTATAGTGATGAATATCGGCGCATACAGTGAAAAAAAGATTCCAGTTTGATCCTGGCTGTTCGCATACAGCCAGAATAATGGAATGACCGGTATCATGATTAAAGCACTGACGAGATTAATGTTTTTCCTTTCGGTTTTACCGACAAGGAAAGCCGTCACAGCAAAGTTGGATATGAAAATGAAGAAGAGTACCAGGATAAATGCTAAGTTCATATATTAAACGCTCCTTTATAGTCAGTGTAAATATATAAAATGCGAAAACAACATTAGTATCTAATTTATTATCTTTTTTGTACAAATTCCCGCTTTTTTTATCCTAGTTTTCCAGTATAAATTAGTTTTCTTAATTTTTGTATTTGACAGAATATTTAAATACTGATATTGTTACATCTAACATTAAAAATATTAAAAAATGAATAGCATTCCTTATCGAGAGCAGGGGAGGAAATTGGTCCTATAATCCTGCGGCAACCTCACTTATTCAATTAAGTTGAAAGGTGCCCATTCCAACAAGCATTTGCTTGAAAGATGAGGAAGAGTATATAAGTCAACCGCTTACCTCTTCCTCAAGGAAGAGGTATTTTTTATTCCATAGTAAATGGATAGGAAAAAACTATACACTGGGAGAGATAATCTATGAAAAAACAAATTCGTCTTAATGGTTTTACTTTGAACTCTGTTGCGCCGCATTCACCTGGACTCTGGCGTCACCCGAAAGATCAGGGGCATCGTCATGGTGATCTTGATTATTGGACTGACCTTGCCAAGCTTCTGGAAAAAGGCAAATTTGATGCGATGTTTCTGGCGGATGTGCTGGGAATTTATGATGTGTATGACTCAAGTCCGGATGCAGCCATCAAAAATGCAGTGCAAGTACCGCTCCATAATACCCTGCTCCAAATTTCTGCGATGGCTGCAGTTACAAAGAACCTTGGTTTTGCGCCGACCTATTCAGCAACTTACACAGAACCTTATAAACTAGCCAGGGATTTCTCCACTCTGGATCATCTGACTAAAGGCCGGGTCGCATGGAATATCGTCACTTCGTATTTGAAAAGCGAAGCGGTCAACCTCGGCATGGAAAACCAGATCGAGCATGACAAAAGATATGACCGAGCGGATGAGTATATGGACGTTGTATATAAATTGTGGGAGCACAGCTGGGAAGAAGATGCGGTTGAAGCGAATACAGAAACAGGGGTATATACCAATCCTGAAAAAGTGCATCCGATCAATCATAAAGGTGAATATTTCAGTGTGCCGGGTGTGCATCTTGTAGAACCTTCACCTCAGCGTACACCCGTTTTATTCCAGGCCGGTGCCTCTGAAAAAGGGAGAGCCTTTGCAGCAAAACATGCGGAAGCGCTCTTTACGACACTTGCGAGTGATTTGGATGAATTAAAAGCATTCACTTCAGACATCAGGGCACGTGCGGTAAGCAATGGAAGAAATGCGGATGACATCAAAATCTTCCCCGGCATCGTACCGATCGTCGGCAGGACGGAAGCAGAAGCGCAGGAGAAATATGAAGAATTGACTTCATATGTAAGCTATGAAGGAACTGCAGCAATGCTTTCCGGACATACGGGTGTCGATTTCTCGCAATATGATCCCGACCAGTACGTTGAAAATGTCGTGACAAATGCCTCCCACGGATTTCTTCAGAAATATGCAGCAAGCAATACCAGAAAATGGACAGTGAGAGAAGCCGTGCTCCATCACGGTCTGGGTATCGGTGCCACCAAAGTGGTGGGTACACCGGAACAGGTTGCAGATGAACTGGAAGCTATGGCAAACATCGGAGACGCAGACGGCTTCAACATCATCCAGGCGGCAAGTCCCGTCACTTTCGAAGATTTCATAGAACTCGTCATACCGGTACTGCAGGAAAGAGGAAGCTACAGAACAGAGTATGAAGCATCCACGCTGAGAGAAAATTTATTTGGTAAAGGAAAAGTAAGGATTCCTGAAAATCATGCAGCTAAAAGAATCGGTTCATTCTCTAGTACCAGCGTTTAAAATATATATCCTTATTCTTACCCCTGAAATTATGTTCAGGGGTATTTTTTGATTCCATATATTAATTATCAAATTTTAATAAATTTTTATTGATATTCGATAAGTTATTGCCTATAATCGATTTATATTAAATAAGAGGTGAAGATCATGAAACGCAGTTCAACGTTATTTTTAAAATTCGCTTTAATCATCATAGGACTGCCTGTATTGGCTATCTGCATCGCTCTGATGCCAATGATAGTTAAAAATGTGGGCGACGGCATCGAGGGGTGGGACGCTTTAATGCTCGGTATGCTGACGATAATGTATGTAACAGCCATCCCGTTTTATATGGCATTGTTTCAGGCTTTTAAACTTTTAAGCTATATCGATAAGAATATCGCTTTCTCTGACCAGTCGGTAAATGCACTGAGGAAGATAAAACATTATGCCATGATAATGACTGGTCTATATGTTTTAAATCTGCCGTTATTCTATATATTTGCTGAACTGGATGATGCCCCCGGTGTAATTATAGTTGGGATGATGTTTATATTTGCTCCGCTTGTCATCACAGTTTTCGCTGCATTACTCGAAAAATTGCTGCAGGAAGCGATTAAAATCAAAACAGAAAATGATCTGACGGTCTGAGGTGTAACTAATGACAATTATTATCAATATAGATGTAATGCTGGCAAAAAGGAAAATGAGCGTGACCGAACTGTCCGAGAAAGTGGGAATTACGATGGCCAATCTTTCTGTGTTGAAGAATGGAAAGGCAAAAGCAGTCCGTTTTTCCACGCTGGAAGGGATATGCAGAGCCCTGGACTGCCAGCCGGGAGATATTTTGGAATATAGAAATGATGAAGAGGAAAGCAACCATCTTAATGTAGAGTGAAAGCGTCTTTGGCCGACAGGCAGTTAAATATTGGATAGACCTTCTCTATGCTATACTCTGAGGAAATATGAATTAAAGGGGATGTATAGACTTGAGTCGTTATGTTGAAATCGGATACCCGATACACGAAGACATGCCAGTGCATCCGGCCCTGCCCAAGGTGGGGCTGGATCCTAGAGAGCGTAAGGAAAAAGGGGACGACTGGAACGGTTCGGTACTGAGCATTTATCTGCATGCAGGCACACACGTCGATGCACCATGGCATCATATGGACAACGGAAAAGGAATAGATGCCATTCCTATTGAGGATTTCATCTACAATCATCCTTTAATGCTGGATGTTCCTTTAGAACAGAATGAATTCGTAACAGTAGATATGTTAAAAGAGAATGATGCTGTGCAAAAAGCGGATCTTCTCATTTTCAATACCGGTCACTGGAAATACAGGGATACTGACATTGAAAAATACTCGGCCAGCTTTCCGGCTGTATCTCCGGAAGCGGCTGAATATTTGCGGACGCAGCTGCCAAATTTAAAAGCGGTTGCGATTGATACCTTGAGTATCGAGAATTTAGCGGAAGCACCGGATAACGGTTATTTCGTACACCATGCATTTTTGGATCATGAAAAATATGATGCGCCGACGATGCTGATTTATGAGGATATAAATCCCGAACCCTTGATCGGCAGAACACTTAAATCGGCATTTACTGCTCCGCTTAGAATTGTGAACCATGATGCTTCCATCGTGAATGTGATTGTAGAAATTGAAGAGTGAGCAAATAAAACAGGCGGTGATTAAAAATCACCGCTTGTTTCTTTCATATTCATAGGCTTCCAGCAGTACAACGCATATATCCAGAACAGGTGTATTCACATTCCCCTTATGATTGTGCAGATATTTTTGAATGAACTCAAATTCCGTTGATTTTTGGGCTGTGACATCATAGTACATGCTCGTCCCCATTTCCCGGTTATAGTTCTTATAAATATTCAATGCCGTATTCTTGAAATCAGAATCAATAATTTCTTTGTCCTGATTGACAATCCGTATGCCTTCCTCCAAAAGTTCCGCAGTCAGTTCTGTAACGTTTTCCTTATCGAATATTTTAGCTGTATTCTGGGAGAGTCCGGTCAGTGTGTTGATACCGAGGTTGATCAGCAATTTTTCATATCTCAGTTTTTCAAAGTCATCGGTTTTTATTATTTCCAATTCTGTTGTTTTTATATCCTCAATGAGCGGATCCAGATAATTATAGTTCTGATCGTCAACGATCAGCCTGGAATCTTGGAAATGCTCAACCATGTCCTCATGTTTCTGTCCGCTGATATAGACGACGGCGGGGAGACTGCCTTCAAACCAGCCGTCATATCCCATGCCATTTTGGCAGAGGACGATTTCAGTGCCGCTGTGGCATAGTCCAGCTGTGACTTTGGACAGTCCTTTTAATGCGGTGGCTTTAGTGGAAATGAAAATTATATCAAATGGATGATGATCATATGCATGGATATTCTCTATAATGTATGGATAGTTGGTTTTTTCACCATGTTCAAGTATTGTGAAGCCTTGTCTTTCTGTTCTGCCGAACAGTGTAATGTCGTGTCCCGTCTGCTTCAGCTCACGGGCGATGATGCTGCCGACAGCACCAATTCCTATGACAGCGATTTTCATTGAATTTTCTCCTTTGAAATAAGATGATGACTACATAAAATCCTGTGTTAAAATAAGTATAATATACATAGAGTGAAAGGAGTAGCCTGATGAAGACTACTAACGAACTGATTCAAATGAAGCAAGACGATGAAAAAATTACAATGGTGACTGCATATGACTATCCCAGTGCGAAGCAAAGCGCACAGGCCGGACTGGACACGATATTGGTCGGGGATTCCCTTGGAATGACAGTTCTTGGATATGACAGCACCGTACAGGTTACTATGGCAGATATGGAGCACCATGCCAGGGCGGTCAGGCGCGGTGCGCCGGATACGTATGTCGTGGTGGATCTGCCGTTTGGCTCCTATCATGTCAATGATGATGAGGGACTTAAAAATGTCCTGTCGCTGTACCAGTCTTCAGGTGCAAATGCAATTAAGCTGGAAGGGATCGGCTGCCTCGAAATCATCAGACGTTCCGTACTGGCCGGTGTTCCGATTGTGGCACATCTCGGTCTGACGCCCCAGTCAGTCGGTGTGACGGGCTTTAAAATGCAGGCCGGTTCGATTGAAGAGGCAGAGCGACTGATCGAAGATGCCAAAAGGGTGGAAGAAGCGGGCGCATGCATGGTGGTTCTTGAAGCGATTCCTGCTGACCTGGCAGGAAAAGTGACAGAGTCATTAACTATTCCGACAATCGGCATTGGTGCGGGGGCGGAAACCGATGGCCAGGTGATTGTATATCACGATATACTTCAATACGGAAGTGATCGGCTGCCTAAATTCGTGAAGCCATATGGTGATTTTAACAGCATTGGTGTATCAGGCCTTGAAGAATATGTTCAGGAAGTGAAATCAAGTCAGTTCCCGGATGAATCCACAACTTATAAAAAGAGGATATTTGATAAATGATGAAAACTGCAGATACTATAAAAGAAACACGTGACATACTAAAAGCACACAGAGATAAAAAAATAGCACTCGTTCCAACGATGGGCTACCTTCACGAAGGCCACATGACGCTCGTCAATGAAGCGAAAAAACATGCTGATTTCGTGGCGTTGAGCCTTTTTGTCAATCCGCTTCAATTTGGTCCGGATGAGGATCTGGATACTTATCCGCGCGATCTTGAAAGAGATTTGGAAATCTGTAAGGAAAACGGTGTGGATTTTGTATTCCATCCATCCGTTGAAGAGATGTATCCGAAAACACCGGAACTGATCCTCGGCCTGGCCAGCATGGCTTCGATTCTGGACGGTGTCAGAAGGCCCGGTCACTTCGAAGGGGTCATTACAGTCGTGAACAAGCTTTTCAATATTATCGAGCCGGATTATGCACTGTTCGGTGAGAAGGACCGCCAGCAGTTGATGATCATCAAAAGGATGGTCGCGGACTTCAATCACGACCTTGAAATCATTGGTGTGCCGACCGCCCGTGAAGCGGACGGTCTTGCTAAAAGCAGCCGGAATGTCAACCTTTCAGAAACAGAGCGGGAGGAAGCGCCGGCAATTAATCAGGCGCTGGAAATCGGCAGGGATTTAATCCAGGATGGCGAAACTGATGTGGCAAGCATTAAAGAACGGATTGAAATGCATATAATGGATCATACTTCAGGGGAAATTGATGACCTGCAAATTTTTACACATCCCGATCTAGATACTGTTCAAACGGTCTCTTCTGATGTTATAATATTCATTGCTGTAAAGTTTGAGGCTGTGCGGCTAATAGATAATATGTTGGTGATAAAAAAATGATTAGAACAATGATGAACGGCAAGATTCACCGTGCCGTAGTAACAGAAGCTAACCTGAACTATGTGGGAAGCATAACAATAGACCCTGTACTTTTAGAAGCGGCGGACATTTTGCCGAATGAAAAAGTTCAAATCGTAAACAATAACAATGGTGAGCGTCTTGAAACATACGTCATTGAAGGCGAACGTCACTCCGGTGAAATCTGCCTGAATGGCGCTGCTGCAAGAAGAGTGCAGGTGGGGGATGTTGTCATCATTATCAGCTATGTACAGATGGATGAGCCGGAACTCGAAAATCACAAGCCAAGTGTAGTGATTGTTGATGAAGAGAACAAAATAATTACTGCTGATTATAAAGAGAAAAGAAAAACAGAATATACTGCACATTAAGTAATTAGACTTCCGTTTAATTACTTTTTTTATAAGAAGGTGAAAATATGTTCAAAAAAGCGTTTATGTTTGTATTTTTATATATCATTGCTGTCTTTCTGGTGCCGGTCTTTCAGTCTTATGATTTCAAGACCGGTCTGAATGCCGAGTATGCCAAAAGCTGGCTTGAAACCAATGTATACCCGGACTACGACAGGAGCATCATTCACCAGGTGAACAGCACCCAGACACAGGAAGTGGAAATAAATCTGGACGAGAGCTATGAGGCTGGGAATAAAGAAGTGCTCGATTCTGAATATGCAGGAGATTTCGCCGTCGAGGACGAACCGGGTTTGTTCAGATTAGTCTTAATACAAGAAGGCAAGGTCGTCGGGGGGTATACGAACAGTGACGATGTTTCCATAGCAGACATAAATATTGAAAACCTGGACCGTCAAAAAGTAGGGGAAGTCTACGGTGAATCGGAAGATTTTATCGTTAAGGGCTGGAAAAGACTCAGAGTGAACGACGAAGAATTCGAAGTGTTCGACCTGCAGGACACATATGTATATTTCTTTTATGATTTACATGAGGAAGATAAAGTGAACGGGCTGCTAGTTATGGATAAAGAACAGGTGAGCGCCATCGATACACTTTATAATAATCCGCCTGCCCGAGATAATTCCAGACTTAATCATCTGGTTGTAAACGCTTCAAGGATCGAATACGGCCTGGAACCGTTGGAATATGATGAAAAAACAGCGGAAACCGCAATTGGACACAGCAGGGACATGGCAAAAAATGATTACTTTCAACATGATTCCCCTGACGGCGGTACATTGAAAGACCGCATTGAATCCAATGATGTGGAATATCGTATGGCGGGGGAAAATATTGCCATGGGACACACGTCAGCACTCTTTGCCCATCACAGCCTGCTGAATTCTCCGGATCACAGGGTAAATGTTCTGAGTTCTGATTTCACTCATTTAGGAACAGGTACAGCCTACGGTAAGAAAGAAGCCCCTTATTACACAGAAAATTATATTAAAAGATAAATTTATAAAAGGGTAAAAGTAAACTTTTTATTTAGTTTATAAATGTTTATTCGGGGAAGATATATATTGGATAAAAAGTTTATTTCACTATCTGAAATCCATCCTAACTGAGCGATTGAATGAGGGGATGTAATTGATTAGTAAAACACAGGATAAAGACATTAGCGAATCAAAAGATATACTTGAACAGGTTAGAATAATACTCGGAAAATAAACTGATCAGCAAAATACCGGTTACGAATATAAAATGTAGGATGGATTACCGGATAGTCAATATAGAAGGGCGTATGCTTATTGCATACGCCCTTTATTTATTTCTTATTTTAAAATTCTCTGAACAGGCCAACGACTTTACCTAAGACTGTGACTGAATCCAGGTAAATGGGTTCCATCAATGAATTTTCCGGCTGCAATCTATAGTAGCCGTTTTCTTTATAAAACCTTTTTACTGTCGCTTCATCATCTTCAGTCATTGCAACAATGATATCTCCATTATGTGCAATATTCTGCTTTCGTACAATGACACGGTCGCCATCGTGGATACCAGTTTCTATCATGCTGTCACCGGCAACGTTCAAAAGGAATATTTCACTGTTGTGATTTGCAGTGAAATGTTCTGGAAGCGGGAAGTACTCATCTACATTTTCAACAGCTGTAATTGGTAGACCTGCCGTAACTTTACCCAGTACAGGTACTTGGATGACTGGAGAGTACTGACTGTTCTCTTCCATTACTATTTCTATTGCACGGGGTTTGGTAGGATCTCGTTTGATGTACCCTTTATCCTGCAGTTTGGAAAGATGTCCGTGTACAGTTGAACTCGACTGAAGACCGACAGCGTTCCCAATTTCCCGAACACTCGGCGGATATCCTTTTTCCTGAACGGTCCTCTTGATGTACTGATATATTTGTTTTTGTCTGTCCGTTAACTCCTTCATATTATACCTCCAGCTTTTATTAATCTAATTTTACCATATGCGCATGCCTGTTACAAACATTTGTTCGTAATGGCATTGACCCGGAACAGATGTTCTGTTAATATAATTATACAAACATACGTTCTAGGAGGAATTATTGATGACTTTGAAAGAATTCCAAATGCTTTCCACCGTATTCGTGTTCGTAGTAGTTGCCGGTCTTATTTTTATGTTACAATCCCACAGCGGAGAGAACGTACATTCCGATGTCGCATATATAGATGAATATCAAGTTGTTGCTTTTGAAGACGAACAGAAGGAAATAGAGGAAACGGACGTTCCATCGGAGCACTATGCAGAACAATCGACAATGGATCATTTAGTCGAATTGATTGGATATATAAAATGATTGAAAGTATGAGGATGGTCTCATACTTTTTTTTATGGTAAATTATTAAGTAATGGATAGGAGGGTTCATTATGTTGGAGAAGCATAAAATTGAGCGTCTTAACGCCCTGGCTGCAAAGAAAAAGGCGGGAAACATAGAGTCTGATGAATTGGAAGAACTCAAGGGACTCAGGGAAGCCTATCTGAAAAACTTCAGATCATCATTTAGGAAACAGGTGGAAAATACTAAAGTCATTGATCCTGAAGGCAAAGATGTTACGCCCCAGAAGTTAAAGCGCATACAAAAAAATAAGAATGAAAAATAAAGGAGCTTGTGTTATGACATTTGATAAAATTGATCAGTTAGCTATTAATACTATTAGAACACTTTCTATAGATGCTGTAGAAAAAGCCAATTCCGGCCACCCGGGACTGCCTATGGGCGCAGCACCTATGGCTTATACGCTGTGGAGCCGCCACCTTAATTTTAATCCCAACTCCGTAAAATGGTTTGACAGGGACCGCTTTGTATTAAGTGCAGGACATGGCTCTATGCTCGTATACAGCCTGTTGCATCTTTCAGGAGCTTTGGAGATGGAAGAGCTGAAAGAATTCAGGCAGTATGAGTCCAAAACACCTGGTCATCCAGAATTCAAGCATACTGACGGCGTGGAAATTACTACGGGTCCTCTTGGACAGGGACTTGCTATGAGTGTCGGTATGGCCATGGCCGAGAAGCATCTGGCTGCCAGGTATAACCGCGAGGGGCTGGATGTCGTCGATCATTACACTTATGTAATTGCCAGTGACGGCGATCTGATGGAAGGGGTTTCTCATGAAGCATCTTCCCTAGCGGGCCACAGCGGACTGGATAAACTGATCGTCCTTTATGACTCCAACGACATTTCCCTGGATGGTGACCTGAACAAGAGTTTCTCCGAGGATGTTAAAAAACGTTTTGAAGGATATAACTGGCATTATATTAGAGTGGAAGACGGCAATGATGTCGAAGAGATCGATAGAGCGATTACTGAAGCAAAATCTTCAGACAAGCCGGTAATGATTGAAGTTAAAACGATCATCGGTTACGGTGCTCCTAATAAGCAGGGTAAGAGTGCATCACATGGTGCGCCGCTTGGTGCCGATGAAAGAAAAGCGGCATTTGAATACTACGGCTTTGATCCGGAAGAAAAGTTCGTCGTAGATGACTCCGTTTACGATCGCTTCAGTGAAACACTGAAAATGCGCAGCAATGGTAAAGAGGCCGAATGGAATCAGCTGATGGAAGAGTATCAATCTGCGCATCCTGAACTTTATAAAGAGTTTGATGATGCGATTAACGGCAGACTTGCTGAAAAGTATGATGAAAATCTGCCTTTCTACGAAGCGGGTGAGGAAAAAGCGACACGCGCTACTTCCAGCGATATGATACAAGTGTTATCAAAAACTGTACCAACATTGTTCGGGGGCGCTGCCGACCTTGCAAGCAGTAATAAAACGAATGTTAAAGAACAAGCGGATTTCTCCAAAGAAACGCCTGAAGGCCGTAATGTGTGGTTCGGTGTGCGTGAGTTTGGTATGGCAGCAGCATTGAATGGTATGGCAGCGCACGGCGGTGTCCGTCCTTACGGCGGAACATTCTTCGTGTTCAGTGACTATCTGAAACCGGCACTCCGCATGAGTGCACTGATGAAACTGCCTGTAACATACGTATTTACACATGACTCCATTGCTGTGGGTGAAGATGGCCCGACACATGAACCGGTGGAACAGCTTGCAGGTCTGCGTGCGATTCCTAAGCTGAACACGATCCGTCCGGCGGACGGCAATGAGACGCGTGCTGCATGGAAAGTGGCAATGGAAGCTGAAGATGCGCCGACGGCACTTGTTTTGACCCGTCAGAATGTTGAAGTGATCGACGCGCCGTATGAAACAGTGGAAGAGGGCGTCAGAAAAGGCGGATACATCGCTTTTGATGAAGGTGATGACGCAATTCTATTCGCTTCAGGAAGTGAAGTGCCGCTGGCTGTCAACACAGCGAAACAGCTTAAGACACAGGGTGTGAGTGTTAAAGTAGCATCTATTCCTAACATGCAGCAGTTCTTAAATCAGGATAAAGAATATATAGACAGCGTGCTGAACCCTCATATCGAAAACAGAACAGCAATCGAAATGGCAGCGAGTCTTGGATGGCACCGTTTCGTAGGTATGAACGGCAAGCTTCATACAATCGACACATATGGAGCAAGTGCGCCTGGAGACCTTGTCATAGAGAAATACGGCTTTACGGTTGAAAGAGTATTACAGACTGTCCTGGACAAATAACCTGTTGAAAAACACTTGTTAATAATGTAAACTTTATAATGGTCTAGGAAGAAAGAGGTGAGCAGTTTGGATACTTGGATTTGGATAATTATTGTTATAGTCGCACTCATCGGTGGCGTTGCCTTGGGTTTCTTTCTCGCAAGAAAGTATATGATGGACTATCTTGAAAAGAACCCGCCTATTAATGAAGACATGCTCAGAATGATGATGATGCAAATGGGACAAAAACCTTCCCAGAAGAAAATCAATCAAATGATGACAATGATGAATAAACAAACGGATTCTAAAGACGCAAAAAAACGCGCTAAAGAAACGAAGAAATAAAAAATAAACCTCTCTGCAGACGCAGGGAGGTTTATTTTTTGTAACTTCGCTTGTCAAAATAAGCTAGACAACCTGCCTACATCCATGTAACTCATAAATACTTCCGTGGAGGAAGCCTAGTTTAGAATGAATCCGTTTAATGAAACATATAGGACGAATGCAAAGGTAACAAGGGAAAGGACGCCAAACGTGTGACGGGCATTCAGGAATTCGTCGATTGCCATCACCAGAAACATGAAGGCCATGACAAGAAACATCCATGACATCAGCTCATTGTTGCCAGTGACCAGGACGTAAATGGCGAGTCCGGCTGTTGTTACAGCAAAGATGAGCCTAAGTACAAAGATCAAGTAATCCCTCCATTCTGAATTTTAAAATGGGTTTATATGTAATATGTTTACTGTTTACAATGTAACATAAAAAATAATCTGGAATACTCCAGGCAGCAGATTCAGCAAAATGGGCCATTATGGCACTGGTCTTCGTACCGATGTTCATGTAGCTTGGCATCGCACCGGAAGTCACTCAGGTTGCTTACAGAATAGGAGATTCATCAACAAACATCATTTTTCACCGTTAATGCCATTTTTACCATTGATCGTTGCATTTGCGCAGCGTTATGGCAAAGAAAACGGCATTGGTACAGTTGTATCCCTCATGCTTCCGTACTCGGTCATCTTCATCATCGTATGGACAATATTCTTTGTGATATGGTTCATGATGGGTATACCGACAGGACCGGGAGCGAGCATCAGTTATTGATAAAGAAGTTATTAAGCTGGGTGGAGACACTCAGTTTTTTATTTCATTTATTTTTTTGTGTTATCCATCTATGGAAGAGAGACAGATTGCTCTGGGACTTTTTGTTTTTTGAAAATTTAACATGTAATTATTTCATTTACCGAAATATATGGTAAAATTTAAGCTGAATGGGGTATGGGGGTGAATGGAATGCAGGTGTTCAAAAAACTTGGATGGTTTTTTAAAAGAGAATGGAAAAGTTATTTTTTAGGCGTCATCATGCTCGTTCTTGTCGCTTTGATGGAACTTGTGCCGCCTCAGGTGATCGGCTTTGTAATCGACCATATCACCCAGTCGACATTGACGGGAAGTTTGCTGATGCAGTTTGTCATTCTGCTCATTATTGTTGCAATTCTTACATATGTATTCAGGTATTTTTGGCGTATCATGATTTTTGGGGCGAGTTATCGTCTGGGGAAGATTTTAAGAACGCGGCTTTACAGGAAGTACTCGGAGATGAGTCCCGCGTTTTATCAAAAGCGGCGTACAGGAGATTTGATGGCCCATGCCACGAATGATATCCAGGCAGTTCAGGCAACTGCAGGCGCCGGAATTTTGACGATTGCAGACTCCCTGATTACCGGCGGAGCCGTTTTAATTACGATGGCGATCACCATCAGTCCGAAACTGACATTGATTGCGATGATCCCGCTTCCGTTGATGGTGATTCTGACCAGTTACTATGGAACGCTTATGAACCGGGGATTTAAAAAAGCGCAGGCTGCCTTCAGTAAGTTGAATGACAAGACACAGGAGAGCATTGCCGGAATCAAAGTGACAAAGACTTTTGGATATGAACAGAGCGATCGTGAAGATTTCCGCAAATTGAGTGATGAAGTGGTTGAGAAGAATTTGAGGGTGTCCAAAGTGGATGCTCTGTTCGACCCGACAATCATGTCGGTGATTGGAATCAGCTACTTCCTTTCCATATTTTTTGGTGCCCGCATGGTGCTTGATGACACAATCTCCATCGGCGAGCTGGTCACCTTTACGACGTATCTGGGAATGATGGTCTGGCCGCTGCTGGCCCTGGGATGGTTCTTCAACCTCATCCAGCGCGGCCGGGCTTCATACGACAGGATCGAAGAAATCATGGAAACCCGCAACCAGATCGGTGCACAATACCGAATAGAAGATCAGCCGGCGGGAGACATCGAATTCAATATTGGTGCGTTTAACTTCCCGGACGATGAGTCGGATGGTTTAAGGGATGTCAGGTTTACAATCCGGCAGGGGACGACACTTGGCATCGTCGGACGGACCGGGTCCGGAAAGAGTGCATTGCTGCGTCTTTTACTCCGCGAATTCGATACCGTCAATCCGGAAGATGTCATGTATGGCAGGCATGCCATCAGAGACTACAGCCTAAAGAGCTTAAGAGGCCAGTTCGGTTATGTGCCGCAGGACCACTTTTTATTCTCTACTTCAATCAGGAACAACATCGCCTTCAGTAACCCTGAAATAGATGAACGAGTGGTTAAGGAAGCGGCACGTCTCAGTCATATACACGAGGATATCGCGGGCTTTCCGGAAGGTTACGGCACCGTGGTCGGAGAGCGGGGCGTTTCTCTTTCAGGGGGACAGAAACAGCGTATTTCCATTGCCAGAGCTTTGATTATGGATCCTGAAGTATTGATATTGGATGATTCTTTATCAGCAGTGGACGCAGAAACGGAAGAACGGATTTTATCCAATATGCAATCCAGCAGAAAAGGGAAAACGAATATCATCACTGCCCACCGGATGAGTGCGGTCAGTCATGCAGACCTGATTATCGTCATGGATAATGGAACAGTGGTTGAAAGAGGGACGCATGCCGAACTCATGGAGCAAAATGGCTGGTACCATGATACCTATAATGCCCAGGCTCTGCGCGAAGCGCTTGAGAGTTCTCTCGATGAGCTTGTTGAAAGGGGGGATGAGTAATGGAGAACAACACATTCAACCTCTCCTTTAATGATCAGAAGCAGGTGCTGTTCAGATTGATGAAGTATACACTGCCTTTTAAAAAGGTTCTTGCACTCGGATTTCTAATGCTTATCATCTCAACAGTGACAGGGGTGGCCACCCCGTATCTCGTAATGATTTTCATCGATGAATATTTAACGCCGGGTGTTTTCCCGGAATCTGATATCATGTGGCTCATCATCATATTCTTCGCTGTTCAGGTAATTGGCGCCGTAACGACTTATATGCAGATATATTTATTCCAGTATCTTGCATTCAAGGTCATCCAGCAGCTTAGAATCGATGCATTTGATAAAATTGGAAAACTCGGCATGAGGTATTTCGATAAAGTGCCGGGGGGCAGTGTCGTATCGAGACTGACCAATGATACGGAAGCTATTGTGGAAATGTTCATCGGTGTACTGGCAACATTCCTGATGGCGTTCTTCATGGTGATTTCCAGCTTCATCATGATGTTCATACTGGATTTCAAACTGGCACTTTTTGCATTGATATTCATGCCGGCCATTGTTCTGATCCTTGCGGTCTACCGCAAATACTCAGCGAATTTCTTTTCACATGCCAGACAGCTTCTAAGTGATTTGAACGCCAAACTTGCTGAAAGCATTGAAGGCATGAAAATCATCCAGGTATTCAACCAGGAACAAAGGCTGCGAAAAGAATTTGAAGAAATTAATGAAATGCATTACAAATACAATATGAAAAACGTGAAGCTGGATGGACTGCTTCTCAGGCCGGCCATCAGCATGATCAGCGTCCTCGCAATCGCACTGATTTTATCCTACTTCGGAATACTCAGTTTCGAAGGCGGCGTGACAGCCGGTGTCGTCTTTGCTTTCATCCAGTATATGGAACGGTTTTTCGAACCGATTAACCAGGTCAGTCAAAATTTAAATATTTTCCAGCAGGCGTTGGTTTCAGCAAGCCGTGTGTTTGCCCTGATCGATGATGACCGGACAGAGCCTGTGCAGATTGAGAATAGAGAGTACGGGATAACGGCAGGGAAAGTGGAGTTTAAAAATGTCACTTTCAGCTACGATGGCGAAGTGAATGTATTAAATGATATTTCATTCATCGCCGAACCGGGAGAAACGGTTGCACTGGTCGGACATACCGGTTCAGGTAAAAGTTCCATCATCAACTTGTTCATGAGATTCTATGAGTTTGATAAAGGGGAAGTGCTGATTGACGGACAGTCGATCAAGAAAATCCCCAAAACAGAGATGAAGGAAAGAATCGGGCTGGTACTCCAGGATCCTTTCATTTTCTATGGTACAGTGGAATCGAATATTAAACTGTATCATCCCACGATGACCTTCGAACAGGTGAAAGAGGCCGGCAGATTTGTAAGGGCGGATAAGTTCATTCAAAAACTGCCCGGTGATTATAGCCACAGGGTAATCGAAAAAGGCGGTGCGTTTTCAAGTGGTGAGCGCCAGCTGATAGCATTTGCGAGAACGATGGCCATGGATCCGAAGATATTGATTCTGGATGAGGCGACCGCAAACATCGATTCCGAGACGGAGGAGGAAATACAGAAATCCCTGTCGAAGATGAGAAAAGGCAGGACGACTCTGGCGATTGCACACAGGCTGTCGACCATACAAGATGCCGATCAGATACTGGTTTTGAACCGCGGTTCAATTGTAGAAAGAGGGACGCATGAGGAACTGATCAGGCACCGTGGAATCTATCATAAGATGTATCAGCTGCAGAATGGTCAGGCATAAATGTCATAGAAAGTTCTAAAACATTGGTATAAACCCTGTAACAACCCCCGTCATGTCTGATAAAATGGCTATGAATGGGGGTATTATCATGGGCAGTGAAGTAACGTTTCTCCTTGCATTCGGAGCCGGTGTTTTAAGTTTTATTTCGCCCTGTGTGCTTCCGGTGTTTCCTGCTTTCGTCTCTTACATAACAGGGATGAGCTATAATGAAGTTGAAAGTAAAAAATTCAATGCGAGAGCGATATTGCATACGCTTTTCTTTCTCGTTGGATTTAGCCTGGTATACATTGCACTCGGTTTTGGTACAGCATTTTTAGGCGGTTTACTGATTGAGCATGGAAATTTGATCAGACAACTGGGTTCCATCCTGATCATCATTTTCGGGTTGATCATTACCGGTGTACTGAACTTTGATTTCCTTATGAAAGACAGAAAAGTACAATTCAAAAACAGACCGTCAGGGTTTTTAGGCTCCATTTTTATCGGTATGGCATTTGCTGCCGGGTGGTCACCGTGTAACGGGCCGATAATCGGTGCTATTTTCGCTATGAGTGCGACCGCACCAAATAATGCTTTAATTTTAATGATCGTCTACTGTCTCGGCTTTGCAGTACCATTTTTCATTTTGAGTTTCTTCGTCTCCCGTACACGCTGGATGCTGAAATACTCAAATATAATCATGAAAGTGGGCGGTGTCTTCATGATACTGATGGGCATGCTGCTGTACTTTGATGGACTGACTCAGATTATTATCTGGCTGCAGCCGTTCTTTGGCGATTTCCAGGGGTTCTAGTTATGAATATAGAAAACATATTATTTATATTTGCATCCATAATGGCAGTTTTTATGGGTATCGGTGCAATAGTAGTAAGACAAAAAGCGGCCAAGCGGCCTTTGACGATGAAGAAAATACTGATTCCGCCCATCATGATGTCCACAGGAGCGCTGATGTATGTGTTTCCTTACTTCAGGCTTACACTTACGGAAATTGGAGAATCCATCGTAATGGGCATCATCTTTTCAGTCGTGCTTGTGGTCACTACCAAGTATGAAGAGAAAAACGGGGAATTATATGTTAAGCAGTCCAAACTTTTCCCGTTGATCCTTGTTACATTGCTCGCTTTAAGAATAATTCTTAAATCGATTTTATCCATGAGTATCTCTCCGGGTGAAATCGGCGGGATGTTCTTCTTACTCGCGTTCGTCATGATAGTAATATGGCGGTTATCCATGTATATCAATTTAAAATCATTTAAAAAGCAGCAGATCAGTTCATTCTGATCTGCTGCTTATTTTTTCTATCTGCTCAAATATTTAGAATTTCTGTTCCTCACCATTCTTATATTTCATAAATTTATTCTGAACGTAATGAAATTTAAAAATGATTGGATTCCAACGTTTAGTTTGGATGTATTACTGCAAAGAAAAAATGAAGTTACAACCTTGTATATTTAAAAAGTGAGGCGCATATTGACGAAACAGTAACAACGTTCGAAAATGGTTTTATGGATTTTTGGTTACCGAGAGATAAGAAATATACCATATAAATTAGTTATCAAAATAAACATACTGAGTACGCTTTCTCCACTTTCCAAGGGGATAGTACTTGTTTTACAGACTTGCAACTGAAGTAGTATTCCTGTTTGAATCTCTGAACACTTTCAAGTTGTTTGGAGATTCTTTATATTCAATATTTGGAATCATTTAGTTGTTTATTATACCCCTAGGGGGTATCATAAAGATAAGATACAATATTAGGGAGTGATAGAATGAATCATCACAAAAAAGAGCCACATCATAATCAGGAAGAGAATAGCCATCGTGACCATCATGATCATGAAAGTCACAATGGGTCTCATGATGAACATGATCACGATAATCATGGGCACGGGGCACATGACCATCACGGAGATATGGTGACAGAATTCCGGAATAAGTTTTTTGTTGTACTGATATTCACCATCCCGATCCTTCTCCTGTCTCCGATGATCCAGAACTTCATGGGCGTCGACTGGAGCTTTACAGGGGATATCTATATTCTGGCCGCCCTGTCCACATTCGTTTATTTCTATGGCGGCTGGCCTTTCCTCAAGGGCGCTTTTGATGAACTGAAAAACAGGGAACCCGGGATGATGACACTGATTGCCATGGCCATCTCCATCGCATTCTTCTACAGCCTGGCTGTCGTATTTGGGTTTAATGGAGAGCAACTTTTCTGGGAACTGGCGAGCCTGGTACTGATTATGCTTCTAGGTCACTGGATTGAAATGCGATCGATCAATAATGCATCCAAAGCTCTGGAGTCACTTGCATCCTTGATGCCGAACACAGCAAACCGTATTACTGAGAATGGCGAGACGGAAGAAGTGCAGGTTGATAATATCCAGGCCGGAGATTTGCTCCTGGTCAAACCGGGAGAAAAGATGCCATTGGATGGAAAGATTGTTAAAGGGAAATCTCAAATCGATGAATCCATGTTGACAGGCGAGTCTTTGCCGATAACCAAATCTGTTGATGACGAGGTGATTGGCGGGTCGATCAATAGAGAAGGCTCACTTACAATAGAAGTAGAAAAATTGATGGATGAGTCTTACTTGAACCAGGTCATCGAAATGGTCAAAGAATCTCAGAAGACCAAATCCAAAACACAGGACATCACGAATCAGGCGGCCAAATGGCTGTTTTATATTGCTTTGGCTGCTGGTATTATCACGTTTATCGTTTGGATAAGTATCGGAGCCACTGTGGATACGGCCATACAGAGAACGGTGACTGTCATGGTTATCACCTGTCCGCATGCTTTAGGACTTGCAGCACCACTGGTCATTTCTGTTTCTACTGCTTTATCTGCGAAGTATGGTCTGCTGATTCGCAAACGTCCTCAGTTCGAACAGGCACGTAATATTGATGCAGTAATTTTCGATAAGACCGGTACGTTGACTGAAGGTAAATTTGGAGTGACAGACGTGCAAACGTTCAGTGATATGGACGAAAACAAGATGCTAAGTTATGCAGCCACAGTGGAGAATGACTCTGAGCATCCCATTGCTACGGGAATACTCAATGAAGCAATGGAAAGAAAACTGGAATTGCATGAAATGATTAATTTCAATTCCATTACAGGTGTGGGAATCGAAGGGACGATCGATAACAGGAATATCAAAGTTGTGAGTCCTGGATATATCAGTAAACAAGATATCACTTTTGATGATCAGAACTTCAACAAATGGTCTGAGCAGGGAAAGACGGTTGTGTTCCTAATCATTGATGAAGAGCTGGCAGGCGCGATTGCATTGGCAGATAAAATCAAAGAGAGTTCCAAACAGACGGTGGAACAATTGCATAAAAGAAATATTAAAGCCATCATGCTCACTGGAGACAACCGGAAGGTGGCGAACTATGTTGCAGAACAAATTGGTATTGACGAAGTATATGCAGAAGTTTTGCCGGATCAAAAGGCAGAAAAAGTGACAGAGATTCAAAAGCGTGGTTTAGTTGTTGCAATGACAGGTGACGGTATTAATGATGCGCCGGCCCTGACTAAAGCAGATGTTGGCATTGCGGTAGGGGCAGGTACCGACATTGCCATGGATAGTGCAGATATCGTTCTTGTGGACAGCAATCCCAAAGACATTCTGGCTATATTCAGCTTATCCAAACGAACGTATAACAAATTGGTTCAAAATCTGATATGGGCGACTGGCTACAACATTTTCGCCATTCCATTGGCTGCGGGAGTCCTGGCTCCTTGGGGCATTGTCCTCAGTCCGGCTGTCGGTGCGATACTGATGAGTTTAAGTACTATCATCGTAGCCCTCAATGCACAGCTGCTGCACCGGTTTGAAATGGATTAAATAAGTTTTACTCTACCTGCTTAATTAACACATTGAAATATTGGACTTAAAAAATATATGATCATAATAATAGCCTATCCATCTGGATAGGCTATTTATTATCGTTGAAGATATATTAAAGCTATTCAACAGGCGCCAATTCGCTTTCAATGACCCACTTATGATTCTCTACTGCTTCTTCAGTGTCTGTTGTGACAAAATCCACCATATAAACCGTTGTTTCTTTAGCTGAATCAATCGTAGCAGTGGCACCTTCCATGTCTTCCATATGCGTCGCATTCATTACTGCTTCATCCCCCGTTTCCATTGGTGCTTCTCCCGGATCTTCCAATTCTTCATGAATGACCCATTTATGATCTTCGACCGGATCTCCGTCATTTGTCGGTGTGTATGATACGGAATAGACTGTTGTATCAAAGGCCCCGGAGATTGTTGCTTCGGCACCGTCCATGCCTTGCATGTGATCAGCTTCAATAATTGCTTGACTTCCGACTTCATATGTCGGATTTTCTGCCTCTTTCATGTTTTCAGGGACTTCACCGGAACTCGACATGTCTTCAGCCGAGTGCTCCATGTTTCTACCGGAACTTGATTCGGATTCCATATCAGAGTGATGTAATCTTTCTTCTAGTTCGTCCTTAGTCAAATCATTGATGTACTTTATATTATCTCCATCTTCATTCACTTCATAATAGTAATGACTTCTATCTTCGTTATAAGGATAACCTAATTTATCTTCCAATTCTTTTTTAGTCAAGCCATCGATGTACTTCGTCTTATCTCCATATTCATTCACTTCATAGTAGTAATAACTTCCGTCTTCATGGGCGGCAGTATCTGTACTACCTGCGTTTGCTGCTCCTGGACTAAGCCCCAAAACTAACGCTAAAATCATTGCACCTGAGAAAGAAGTTCTTTGAAATTGTCTCATCTACCGAGCCTCCATTTTTCTGTGATATTGAAACCATACCTCTAAATTGTGCAGTTTAAGTGCAGATTTAAATAAAATTGAATGTGTTTAGTAAAGCGTGATGTTATCAATCATAGGCGTTAGTTTTCATTTGAAAGTTTCGTCAACTAGAAAGGATATATCATTTATTTACTTGAATCTGCACGGAAAATCGATATTTAAATTATAAAATGTATTAATATATTATCTGATCTATTAACGGAAAGAGACGGGAGCATATGATAATGTTATCAAAAAAGTTAATAATAAATGCAATAATAGTATCATCTGTATTTTAGCTAGATGTAATAATAATCAAAAAAATGAATACAAGATGAATTCTAATGACAGAGTAGAACACTTTCATGCCACGGGAGAGGATTTTAGTTGCTGGGGAAGTTAAATAAGTGTGAAAGTTTAAAACTGCTGTTCAGTCTTCTGATGAAATATCAAATAAATAAAATCGATAGCAATACATGGTTTGATTTATAATGGCTTCGCAACATGTCAAAAGGAAGGAGGGTGTTATGTTAAACAAATTATCGGTGAAGATAGGACTGTTGTTTTTCCTGGTAATTATCATAGTTGAGATTACGTTATTTTATATTTTATATACAAACCTGGTCAATGATCGTGTTGAAGAAGTAATGGGAGATTTGTTGGCACGTGGGAATACCCACAGGGATGTACTGGAAGAAAACTACACCGCATCTACTCTGAATCATGTTGCCATTATGGAGTCAGAATCTGATTTTATCGTGGTAATCACAAATGATGCCGGAGAAACAATAACCAGTTCCAATCCGATTGAACCAGAAATGACAGCGGTCATTGAACATAAGGACCATGATGGTATACCGGATGAGGGTGTCATCCTGCAATCCGATTGGTCGAATGAAAAATATGTCTCTACAGACAGTCCAATTACTATAAACGAAACACATAGAGGCCACGTTTTCATGTTTGCCGAAAGTGCCAATATCAAAAGGATTATTGGTCAGCTTAGCCAACAATTTCTATTTGTCGGCCTGTTGATTATTTTCCTGACCATTATAACAGTGCTTATTCTTTCCAGAGTAATCGCGCAGCCCTTGCTTAGAATGAAAAAAGCCACAGAGCAGTTGAGCAGAGGCAATCATGAAGTGGAACTATATACCAATCGAAAAGATGAGCTTGGCGAGCTGGCTACTTCGATTTCACGGCTGTCGAAGGATCTGGAACGTTTAAAAAATGAAAGGAATGAATTTCTGGGGAGTATCTCGCATGAACTCCGCACTCCCTTAACTTACATGAAAGGGTATACGGATATCATTAGCCGAAAAGATGTATCTGTGAAGGATCGGAATAAGTATATTAAAATCATTCAGGAAGAAACCGGCCATTTAACCGAGCTTATTAAAAACCTATTTGAGTTGGCCAAAATCGACCAGAATGAATTTTCCATCAAAAAAGAAAAAATAATTTATGGAGAATTGCTTCATACTGTTAAGGCACGCATTCAACCTGCAATTGATGAAAGAAAAATAAAGCTTTCTGTTTTTTGCCCAGACAATCTTGTCGTGAGCGTTGATCCGGAGAGAATCCAACAGGTGTTGCTGAATATATTAGACAATGCAATAAAATACACTCCAAAGGGGAGTAACATTGGAATGGAAGTAAGTCAAAATAAACATGAGATTCTAACGACCATTTCAGATACAGGCGCAGGCATTCCCGAAGAAGATATACCGTACGTATTTGAACGGCTGTATCGTTCAGAAAAATCGAGATCCCGTTCGAACGGAGGCTCAGGTCTCGGGCTGACCATAGCCAAAGAAATTGTGCAACTGCATGGGGGTAAGATTGAATTGGAGAGCACACCAGGCAAAGGTGCTGTTTTTATCATATCTTTGCAGAAAGGGGATACAAATGAAGAAAGTTTTATTGATTGATGATGAAGAGAGAATGTTGGAACTGCTATCTTTGTACTTGAAACCATACAATTATGATTGCAGGAAAGCGTTAGGTGCGAAAGAAGGACTAAAATATATCAGCAAAGAAAAATTTGATATTGTCTTACTCGATATCATGATGCCTGAGATGGATGGATGGGATGTATGCATAAAAATACGGCAGTCTTCAGATGTACCTGTCATCATAGTGACTGCGCGTGAACAGATAGAGGATACCGTAAAAGGCCTCAAACTTGGCGCGGATGACTATATAACAAAACCTTTTAATGAAAAAGAACTGATTGCGCGTATGGATGCTTTATTACGGAGAACACAGACCTCCAACCAGCTTGAGATGGACGGGTTGTTATGGGATGAGGATCGATTTGAACTGTCTTATAAAAGTCAGTATATCAAGTTGACACCAAAAGAATTTGCAATCATTGGATTAATCATGAAAAATCCAGGCAGGGTGTTTTCCAGAAATCAGTTGATCGATCTGGTGTGGGGGATGCTTTCCGAAACTGAAGGTCGGACGGTAGATTCGCATGTCAGAAATATGCGTGAAAAAATCAGAGAAGCTGGCTTCCCGATAGATGATTACTTTCACACAGTGTGGGGGATTGGTTACAAGTGGAATAAAAAGTGATTTCTCCTATTTTAGATTGTTGTAAAATATAGTGGATAATCGACAGAGTGTCAAAACTTTTCGTAATATTTTTAAAAATGCACACTAACTGCATGAATAATGGGCATACATATTAGAGAACACTATTTTTGAGGTGATGATCATGAACGATTATAAAGAAAACAGTTTATCTCTGATAGGGGCCATCGGGCTTGGGACAGGTGTCATGATCAGTGCCGGAATATTTGCATTGCTGGGACAGATTGCTGGGCTTGCCGGCATATGGTTCCCGGTCACCTTTATTGTCGGTGGCATTGTGACTGGCTTCAGTGCGTATTCCTACGTTAAAATGAGCAATGAATATCCTTCAGCAGGGGGGATCGGCATGTTTCTGGCCAAAGCATATGGTCAGGGTACTGTCACTGCTTCTGCAGCGATGTTGATGGCCGTATCCATGGTTATCAATCAGAGTTTAGTGGCCCGTACTTTTGGGACCTATACGCTGCAGATATTCAATATGGATGCAACGAGTTATCTGGTGCCTGTCCTGGGTGTCGGATTATTGCTCTTTGCATTTATGGTCAATGTTTCTGGCAACAGTTTCATACAAACGTTCACCTCTATTGCATCACTGCTTAAAATAATGGGGCTTATCGTCTTTGCGGTGGGCGGATTATGGGTGGCCGGTTTTTCCATTACACCGGCTGAAAGCAGTGGGAGCACAGAAGACGCAACAATCGCAAGTATGATTGCAGCTGTGGCGCTCACCATTCTATCCTTCAAAGGATTTACGACAATTACCAACAGCGGATCTGAAATCGTTAAGCCCCATAAGAATGTTGGAAGAGCGATTGTCGCGTCCATATCAATCAGTCTTTTTATATATCTGCTGGTTGCATGGGCAGTATCCAGTAACCTGCCATTAAATGAAATTATTGCAGCCAGAGACTATTCGCTTGCAGAAGCCGCAAGACCGGCATTTGGAAATTACGGTGTATGGTTTACCGTCGGTATCGCAATTATCGCAACAATCTCCGGTATTATTGCCAGTGTCTTTGCGGTATCCCGCATGCTCGCCATGCTGACAGACATGAAGCTGATCCCACATAGTCACTTCGGCATGCCAGGACGGATTCAAAAGCATACCTTAGTATATACGATTGTACTTGCGATGGTACTGACTGTCATTTTTGATCTCAGTCGTATCGCTTCCGTTGGCGCGATATTATATCTCGTAATGGATATGATTGTGCATTGGGGTGTATTTAAACACCTGAAGCATAAAGTGAATGCCAATCCAGTTATTGTAATGACTGCATTTATACTCGATGGAATTGTGTTGGCTGCTTTTGTATGGGTCAAACTGATGAATGACTGGCTAATTGTCGCTGTATCTATCATTTTCATCATCTTTATTTTTATAGGGGAGTATATATTTCTTAAAAAGCGAGATGGTGAGGAAGAAACGGAGACCCATTAGAAACTGTTTTGAACTTTGAATCAAGGTTTTAATGGTGAAATAAAAGAAGGGGCACAATGGGGATAAGATCCCGTGTGCCCCTTCTTTTATGATTGATTCTGGTTTAAGCGATTTCTTTACATGCCACCGTACATTTGAAACAGGCATCTGCACATTTTTAATAATGATCATGCTTCCGATGTTCATTGCTGCATGCGTTGCATACCTTGGCACATAGTACGTCCGCCTCAAAAGAAAATGGTGGATTTATTGTTAGCGCTTATTCTAAAAAGCACAAAACAGCTCACTCTGATCTGCTGCTTATTTTTTCTGTCTGCTCGAATATCGAGAATTTCTGTTTCTCATCATCCGCATATTGGAATAAATCCTCGTATGGTGTGTAATCTATCTCCAATTCATTCAGTTTCTTCTTCATGAATTTATGGTCCCGTTTCGGCGTAGCAATGATGTAGCCTTTCATAATATGATCGAGCGTAATCGTTTTTGCATTTTGATCCAAAGCAATTTTGGATATACGTCCTGCAATCCGTTCCTTGGCCACGTCCCTGAAAAGTTCCGGTACAGGTGAAACCAGTTCGTTCAATAACTCTTTCGCTTCCTTGTTCCACATAGGGAGGGCCAATTGTATATAGTGATCCTGCCAGTCGAGCTCACTATAGCCGTCTCCTTTCGGCATCCGCTTCAAAAACTTCCTGAACATGAAATATCCGCCGATGGTCAACAGTCCAAGCATGACGAAAGTCCATAAAGCAATCAGCCACATAATAATATCGTTCATACGCTCACCTCATAGCTATTATAAGTTTTAAAAGAATAATTGTCTATCTTACAAATCTCTTCGATATATGGGGTGTAGGGAGGTGAGACAGATGATAAAGAGCCTGAGTGCAAAGTTCTACTTTGTTGAAGTGGACAGTGAGGGAGACGAAAAACTTCGTTTCAGATCAGTAAGAAACCTGGATACGAACGCCACGGACGCGGATATCAACACATTAGCCGAGATCTACCAGAATTTAAGCAATGACATTTATCCAACAGTGGAAAAAGAAGAAGTCTATGTAATTAAGTAAGCCGAACAAACTAAAGGGGGAGTATTAGAATGACTAAAAAATTAACTGTTGTATTTAACACAGATGCAAACCGCCGTTTTACTCTGAATATCAGTAATCCGGCAGAGGATCTGACAGAAGAAACGCTGCTTTTGGAAGCAAACCGTCTCATTGCCACGAATGCGCTCGCACCGATGCAGGGCAAGCCGGTATCTGTACATTCTGCGAAAATCGTAGAACAGAACGTCACTGAAATCATTTAGTGATGGAATGGGTCACACTAGTCAGCGATGTTGGATTTCCGGCTGTGATCACATTTTTCCTTCTGTACAGAATGGAAAGTAAATTGGATGATCTGATAATATCCATCAGGCAGCTGCACTAAAATATCCGTCCCCAAATTTACCTGGGGACGGTTTTTCTAGTATAATCATTTTAGTGGGGTGTTAATATTGAAAATTTTACATACAGCGGACTGGCACATTGGAAGGCGTCTGAACGGTACTGATTTACTTGAAGACCAGATGCATGTGCTGGACCAGATGATTGATTATATAAAGGAAGAAGAAATAGAACTGTGCGTGATTGCAGGAGATGTTTTCGACAGGAGCAATCCGTCACAATCCGCCTTAAAACTGGTTAACGAATATCTTTACAGGATAAATATTGAGCTTGGTGTACCGGTGCTTGCAATCAGCGGAAACCATGACAGCAGATCGAGACTGGATTATGGGAGTTACTGGTTCGAAAAAAGCAATTATCACATGCGTACGTCCATAGAAGATATTTTAAAGCCGGTGGTTATCGATGACCATCATTTTTACATGATTCCATATATGGATGTCCTTGAAGCGAAAGTCCACTACCAGGACGATACGATAGTGACCCATCATGATGTATACAGAAAAATCACGGAAGATATCAGAGAAGTCATGGATAGTGAAGCCTGCAATGTTCTGGTCGGGCATATGTTCATGTCCAGGGCACAAGCAAGTGAATCGGAACGGCCGCTTTCCATCGGCTTGTCCGAAGAAGTCGGAACGGATCTGTTCAATGACTTTGATCTGGTGCTGCTGGGGCATCTGCACCATCCGTTTGCCATCCAGCATGACAATATTTTCTACAGCGGGTCTTTATTGAAATACTCATTCTCCGAGGTTGCCCAGCCCAAGGGGTTCCGGGTGGTTGAAACAGGAGAGCAGCATAAATGCCGGTTTGTTCCTACAAAGTGCAAATGTGACCTTGTGCATTACAAAGGCAGTTTCGAGGATGTTATTAATGAACAGATCCATTTTGAAGATTACAATGCATATTTCAAATTCGAGCTCACGGGCCTGGCAACCATCAAAGACCCAATGGCAAAACTCAAAATGATATACCCGAATACTTTGGAACTCAGACCGGTTATTGAAGAGAAGGAAAAAAGCCGGGCTTCGGTAGATATCAATAAATCCAATGATGATGAGATCTTTGATGCATTTATCAAGCAGGTGCACGGCGGAGAACTCACAGAATATCAGAACGCTTTATTCAACAAATTATTCAAAGGTGATGCAGATGAAACCGATTAGACTGGATATGAATTATTTCGGTCCGTTCGAGCGTGAGTCGATCGATTTTAATTCCATAAAAAACAGCATGTTCCTGATCAGCGGGAAAACAGGTTCCGGCAAGACGATGATTTTTGACGCCATCACTTATGCACTGTACGGTACACTGTCCACATCCGATAGAATGGAAGGATCGGTCCGCAGCCAGTTCGCAACAGAGGCCGATATCAGCAGCGTAAGGCTGAATTTCGAAATCAGGGGAAGACAATATACCGTTGAACGGACACTGAGCTATCAGAAGGAAGGCAGGAAGACACCGGTCCCCCCGAAAGCCGTCATATATGATGAAGACGGCGGGGTGCTCGAAGGCAGTATAAACGGTGTGAAAAACAAAGTGCTGGAAATCATCAAGCTGGACGCTGATCAGTTCAGACAGATCCTCATACTGCCGCAGGGGGAATTCAAACGGCTGCTCGTTTCCTCAAGTGAAAGCAAGCAGGAAATCCTCCGGACTTTATTCAGAACAGAACGGTTTGTCCATTTCGAAATACGGCTGAATGAACTGAAGAAAGAAAAACTGAAAGATGTGGAGCTCGTCGAAAGCAGGATAGAAGAACTCTTCAACACTTTAAGTGCAAACGGGGATTCTGAAATTGAAGCACTGATTAATGAAGAGTATCCGACTTTCAATAAACGCATTGAAACGATCGATGAGATTCAGGACAGGCTCAATGCGAGGAAGAAAGAACTGAATGATGAGCTGGAAAAACAAAAGAAAGAAGCAAGACAGCTTTCTGAAGCAATCCAGGCAAAAGAAAGGCATAATCAGCAAGTTGAAAGACTTGCCCAGACTAAAAATGACCTGGATCTTCATGAAGGTAGCGAACCGGAAATATTAAAGCGCGAAGAAAATATAAAAAAATACAAGCAGATAAGATCCATCGAGTATGAGCTCCGTTCAGAACAGGAGCTGATTAATCAGAAGGACTCTTTGAATGCCCGCATTACCGGCCTGAAACAGAACTATAAAAATATTGAAGCGGAAGGTGCGGAACTGCAGAAAGCACTCGATAAGCTCGACGAATATAAAGAAAAATACAGGAAAAATCAGAAATGGCTCAGTGCCACAGAACGATTTATCGAAGATTCGAGATATGCTGATCTGCATAACACCCTTGCTTCAAAAGAAGCGGGAAAAAAGAATCTGGATTTGGAAATCGATACACTGGCGTCAAGGTTGGAAGAAATCAAAAAAGAGGATTGCAGTATTGAGTGGAACCATGAAGCGGGTGAGAAGCTGCGAAACCAAAAATCTGCAGCTGAAGCTGAATGCAATAAAATCCGGGAACTGATGGACAAAGAAAATAAAAATATCGAGTATGATGAGAAGAAAAATGCTCATCAGAACGAAAAAGATGATTTGAACAAAAGGATAGCAAATATAGATGAAACAGTGCGTCAAAAACGCGCATCCATCAGCAGCAGATATTCTTCTGAGGATAAAGTCCATATCGAGCATCTGGTTGCGCATCTAGCAGAAGGGGATGCATGTCCGGTATGTCAGCAGACGGTGGCGACTCTGCCGGGATCCCAGGAATATCTGACAGAGGAAGATGAAGCGGCGTTCAAAAATCTCGAGGCGGAAAAGCAGAAACTGCAGGATAGACTGAACGAAACAGAACGCAATCTCGGCATTATAGACGGTATACTCGAATCCATGGAACGGCATGATTTGAATGACCTTGAAAAAATGCTCAAAGCTGCAGAGGAGCAGCGGACAGAAATCAACCGGCAGATAGAAGACAGTAACTCGAGATACAGTAAAAAGAAACAGTTTGAAGAACAGATGAAGGAATTGGAAAGCAGCATTAATGAGAAGAAACTGCAATCCAGCACTCTTTCCAATTCGGTTGAACAGCTGAAAGCACTTAAAGCCGATTTTGAAACACAGACCGAATTTAAAAATCAGGCGGATTTCAGGAGAGAATTCCATACGAGACGGGATAAGGTTAAACGTTATGAGAAGCAGCAGCAGGACAGGGAACAGCAAAAGCAGCATCATGCCGAGCAAAAATCCCGTCTGGAAGAGAATATGAAATCCAGTGAAATGCAGCTTGAAAATATAGAGTCTCAGCTATCCGGAGTGACACCGGTGATCGATCAGTTTATAAAAGACAATGGCTCAAAAGACCGGCATGCTCTTTTAGCCGTTATTAAAAATACGGATATCGAGGGCGACGAGCAGCAGGTTAAAAATTATTATACGCAAAAAGATATTTTAAAGAGCCGCATTACCGACTTGGAAGCGGTGCTTGAATCTGCAGAAGCGGCGCCGGTTGAAGACGAAAAAGAAAAACTTGCGCAAATGGAATCAGAGGTTGACCGGAAGACAAACGACAAAGCCCGGCTGGAAGCGCAGGTGCAGCATAATGAAAACATTAAGGAAAAAATCACTGATTTCACTTCCAAATATGAATCAGAGCTGGATGAAATCAATGAACTGGTAGAGCTCGTCAATGCTGTATCGGGTAAAAATGAACAGAAGGTATCACTGGAACGGTTTGTACTGACTTATTATTTAGACCGGATATTATACATCGCCAATCTCAGGCTGCTTGAGATGACCAACCATCGTTACGAGTTGAGGCGCAGCACAGGCAGAAGCAACCGTAAGACGGGCCTTGATATAGAAGTATTCGATTTTTATAATAACCATGCCAGACATATTTCCTCCCTTTCCGGAGGGGAAACGTTCCAGGCTTCATTGACACTCGCTCTGGCACTGAACGAAGCGCTGCAGCAGGAGTCGGGCGGCATCAGTCTGGACACGATGCTGATAGATGAAGGATTCGGCACACTGGATCCTGAAACCCTGGATATGGCGATCAGTACGCTGATAGAACTGCAGACAAGCGGCAAGATGGTCGGCATCATCTCACACGTCGAAGAATTGAAGGAAAGAATGGAAAACATATTGGAAGTCAAAGCGGTGAATGAACGCAGTACCGCAGACTTCAGATGAATCGGAGGCAGCTGAATGAATCAGGCTGTCTTCTTCCATTAGTAGGGGCAAACATGTCACTGAAACGTTTTTTGTGTGCCACAGAGTTTTCACAAAAAGGTATTTTTTGTGCTTGTCCGTGATTTTTTCTTTGATATAGTTAGGTTAGGATAATTTCGGAGGTATGTTGGATGAGGAAGCTTTTATTTACTGCTGTTATATTTTCTATGATTTTGTCTGCATGTAATTCCTCCGGCGTTGAGGTAATGTCGCGGTACGGTAATGAAATAAATGATTTCGAAGTTACCGATGAAAACGGCGAGACATTTACCCGCGAGGATATGGAAGGTAAAGTATGGATCCTTGATTTCATTTTTACAAATTGTGCGACAGTGTGTCCGCCGATGACAGCCAACATGACGCAGGTGGTCAATGAGCTGGAAGCCCAGGGCATTGAGGATTACGGTGTGCTCAGTTTCACTGTCGATCCTGAGACGGATACCCCTGAAGTGTTGAAAGAATACTTATCACATTATAATGTGCCGGAAGGTGTGGAATGGAAGCTCCTTAATGGCTATGATTATGATTTCATCAGAAACTTTGCAGAGAAAAACTTTAAAACGATTGTTGCACCGCCGCCAAAAGGAAGCAATCAGGTGACCCATGGCATCAGTTTTTATTTAATTGACCAGAATGGGAAAATTCTCAAGGATTACCCTGGTGTCGATACGGGGGATTCAGAATTCCCGCTCGATGAAATTGTTTCAGATGTTAAAACGGTCGTTGAAGACGGGCCGCAATAATCATTAAAACAGAACCTCCGGGTTCTGTTTTTTTGTTCTTAAATTTGATGCTCGATGACATCACCATTTCCTGAAAGGAGGATTTAATTGAGAATGGTTATCATCTGTTGTATATTAGTAAATAGATATATATTGAAAATAATATGATTGGGAGACTGTGTGAAGATGAAAATATATTGGACCAAAATCAGCGATATTATTGAAGAATCACCGGATACGAAAACTTACCTGATAGATTGCCCTGAGGAATATACCTGGGAGGAGGGTGCACATATCCATCTTGGACTGGAAGGTTTCAATGCGGGTGATAAACCAGATAAAAGCCTTGTACGGCACATGTCCATTTCTACGCTGCCGGATGAAGATAAGATCGGCATAACTACCCGCATCAGGGAACAGCGTTCTGATTTCAAACATCGACTCGATGAATTAACGGCAGGCAGCCCGGTCGCTATATTTAAGACGCATTCGAATGTGCCGCTCAAAAGAGAAGATAAGCCTGTTTATTTACTCTCCTCAGGCGTCGGCATAGCGACTTTCAGACCGCTGGTCCTGGATTATTTAAGTAATCCGGATAAAATTGAAAAAATCCATTCTTTAAATATCGATTCAACAAAAAATTATTTGTTCAAAGATATATTTGAAACCCTCCCTGAAAAAGGACTGACGTCACAATTCGTGGATAACCGTAAGCATTACTATGAAGAAGTTCAAAAACTTGCACAGGATGAAGAGGGCCTGTTCTATGTTGTGGGCAGTGATGCATTCCTGCTTGAGAACCTCGCTGTTTTGCGTGGACAGGGCGTTTCGCCGGAACAGATCATGCTGGACAAACATGAACACCGGAAACAGGAATTCTTCTTATAGAACATACTGGAAACCGGAAGACGAATATCCTTAATGGATAAGCGTCTTTTTTACAGCCATCTATTTTCATAATTATGTCCCGATGTTTGATAAAATAGTGTAGATTAAACTTATTGGAGGCATACAGATGAAACATAAAAAGGTAATACTGGATTGTGATCCGGGACATGATGATGCGATTGCCATCATTATCGCAGCTTCAAAAAGAAGCCATTTAAATATTTTGGGAATTACGACGGTTGCCGGTAATGTTTCAGTGGAAAAGAATACCGTCAATGCGTTAAAAATTTGCGAACTGCTGGACTTGGATGTGCCGGTTTACAAAGGCTCACAACGGCCGATGGTAAAACGGAGTGAGATTGCCCCTGAAATACACGGAGAGACAGGGATGGACGGCCCGGCACTGCCTGAACCCATGAAAACACATGAAGATCAGCATGCGGTGGATTTCATTATAGAGACTGTAAAATCTTCCAAAGGAAAAGTGACGCTTGTGCCGACAGGACCGCTTACAAATATCGCCATGGCTTTAGTCAAAGCGCCTGAGATAAAAAACAACATAGAAGAGATCGTCCTCATGGGCGGCGGGACTTTCGGGAACTGGACGCCGGCAGCAGAATTCAATATATACGTGGATGCAGAATCCGCCAAAGTAGTGTTTGAGAGTGGTGTTCCGGTAACAATGTTCGGTTTGGATGTGACCCATCAGGTGATTGCGGATCAAAGAATACAGGAGAGATATGCAAAAATCGATAATGGAATAGCTGATTTCGTTTCAGAACTCCTTGTCTTCTTTGGAGAAGCCTATAGAGATCACTTCGGTTTTGAAGGCGGTCCGATCCATGATGCATGTACGGCGATGTATCTGCTTAAACCCGATTTGTTCGAATTTAAGAATGTTCATGTGGATATTGAAACCAAAGGTGAATTTACTTACGGCATGACTGCAGTGGATCTGCTCGGCGTAACCGGCAGCCAGCCAAACACTAAATTTGCAGAGTCCGTAAACCGGGAAGAATTCTGGAATATATTCGAGGATATTTTAATTTCTTACAATAAGGAGCAGTAATATGAGAAAACCAAAAATTACAGTCATAGGCAGTATAAATATGGACCTTGTGACGGTGGCGGATAAGATGCCTGCCCAGGGCGAAACCATTTCAGGAGCGCACTTTGAAACCCTGCCCGGCGGTAAAGGCGCCAATCAGGCCATTGCAGCCGCAAGACTCGGCGCGGATGTAAACTTTATCGGCAAAGTGGGGAATGATGCATTCGGAGAACTGTTACTTAAAAACTTTAAAGAACAGGACGTATCGACAGACTGCATTTTAAAAGAAAACGATGTTTCATCAGGTCTTGCCAATATTATTGTATCGGATAAGGACAACAGAATCATCATCATTGCCGGTGCAAATGGGAAGATGAATGCCCGATACATAGATGGATTCAAAGAAGAGATTGCTTCCAGTGACTATGTATTGATCCAATTTGAAATTCCTAAACCCACCATTGAACATATTGTGGATCTCTGTCACGAATTGGGTGTACCAGTCATTATCAATCCGGCACCGGCAATGCAGCTGGATGATAAGTATTGGGATAAGGCAGCATACATTACACCGAATGAGCATGAAGCCGGGAGACTGTTTTACAGCACCGAAAAAACGTTGCCTGGATTCCATCAGAAATTAATTATTACAAATGGATCAAAAGGAGCGTACTACTTTAATGATGGCAGGATGATCACTGTACCGGTGCAAAAAACAGAGGTCGTCGATACGACAGGCGCAGGGGATACTTTCAACGGTGCACTGGCCGTTGCCCTGTCTTCCGGAGGAGATATAGAATCAGCAATCTCTTTTGCGAATAAAGCGGCATCATTATCGGTCCGGAAACTGGGTGCACAGAGTGGCATGCCTGACAGGGAGGAGATGGAAAATGAATGATAAAGTGCTGAAAGATACACCTGTTATACTGGGATTGTTATGCTCGGTGATATTGAGCATAATTGCGATAGTATTTGCGGTAAATCATATGAGTATATGGGTATTTTTCGTTGTCGTATCAATGATGGTCCTATTTTTCAGTATAAACAGAGCAAGCAAATTATGAAATTTATGGACATGTTATTTTAGTTAAATTGAAATCATTCTATTAATTATAAACCAGAATGATATATTCCATGTGTTAACCGGTATTGGCAATCATCCGCAGAATATCCGTTTTCTAAGTGCTATACTGGATTTTAATTCAAAAATAGTTGTATTTTAAGCCACTAGACAAGTATAAGAGAAGAGCTGCTGCTATGGATACATATATGAACGAACAGAAAGTGAAAAAGACCTGGATTATAGTACTGTTGGGGATGCTGACTGCCATCGGACCATTATCGATGGATATGTATTTGCCCGCACTGCCTATTGTAGCGGCTGATCTGAATACATCTGCATCGCTCGCACAGCTGAGTCTTACAGCATGTCTGATCGGTCTGGCGGTGGGCCAGCTCATATTCGGTCCTTTAAGTGATATCAAAGGAAGGAAAAGACCGCTTTTATATACACTGGCAATCTATGCCGTCGTTTCGGCGTTATGTGCTTTCAGTACCCACATATGGGTGTTTATCGCCTTGCGATTCATCCAGGGGTTTACCGGCGCTGCGGGGATTGTGATTGCACGGGCGGCAGCACGGGATCTTTATGCGGGCAAGGATCTGACGAAAGCTTTCGCACTGCTGGCATTGGTAAATGGGGCTGCGCCGATCCTGGCTCCGATTACAGGCGGATTCATACTGAACTTCGGCTCATGGCCGGTCGTGTTCTTCCTTATCGCATTGATTGGGCTGGTCCTTCTTTTGTCAGTCGTATTCATGCTCGATGAAACACTGTCGGAAGAAGGCAGGTCGGAAGGCTCAGTGCTCGCAGTGGTAAAGACATTCGGTGAGCTTTTTAAAGATAAAACATTCATGGGTATCGCGTTTGCCCAGGCACTGATCATGTCCGGCATGTTTGCGTATATTGCTGGATCACCATTCGTACTCCAAAACATCTACGAAGTGACGCCCCAGCAATTCTCACTCATCTTTGCGGTGAACGGAATCGGTATTATTCTGGCTGCCCAAATTGCCGGCAGACTTTCAGCCACTATTGATGAAGTGAAGATTCTGCTTATCGGTGTAGTTATGTCCCTGATCGGAAGCATACTGCTCGGTATCGTTATAATATTTGAATTATCGCTGATTCCAATCCTCATCGCGCTTTTGCTGGTTGTTTCCAGTGTCGGGATGGTATCGACGACATCGTTTTCACTCGGATTGAAAACCCGTGCCAAATCGGCAGGCAGTGCTTCGGCATTTCTGGGACTGTTGCCGTTTATCGGGGGCGGGCTTGTTTCCCCGGTAGTGGGCATTGCCGGAGACCGGGCAGCCTGGCCGCTTGGCGTGGTTATTCTGATCTGCAGTGTTTCATCACTCATCATCTTTATGACATTGGTATGGAAGAGCCGGGTGAGAGCAATCGAATAGGAATGATTTGAGGAGCAGATTCCAGGAATCTGTTCTTTTTGTTATAGAAAGTCTCTATATGTAATTGAGCAATATTTTATGATTGTTTGTCTTGCCGGCTGTCCTCCAGAGTGATATATTTACTGTTATATATAAAGCATAGTCTTTAAGTAGGGATTATGCATCAGATGGAGGAAGAAAATGAAAAGAATTTATGGCCTGGTTATTTTGTTAATGGTGCTGGTGTTGACTGCATGCAGTAACAGTGATGCGAGTGAAACAGGTGACACTGTCATTACAGTCGCTACAACCCCTGACGGATACCCGCAAAATTATATGGAAGACGGTGAGTTGAAAGGATTCAGCGTCGATGTTTATAAAGCTATCTTTGATGAAATCGGTTATGAAATAGAATGGCTCACGACGGACTGGGCGGGAGCAGTGGCTTCGTTTGAAACAGGAAAAGCGGATACGCTGCTTAACTTTGCAGTCACACCGGAGAGAGCTGAGAAATATAATTATACGGAAACATACTATTACTCAAGAGCCGGACTCGGCGTTGCCGAAGATAACGGTGATATAAATTCCCTGGAAGATGTCAAAGGTAAAAAAGTGGGTAATGTCATGGGGTCGAACTATGGTGAAGTTTTAAAAGAGCAGGACCCCGCGGGCACGATAGAAATTGTGAGTTATGAAGGTGCTGACGTCATTCATCAGGATGTTATAAACGGCAATGTGGATGCTTATGTAACAGGCAGGGAAATTCTTCTTGCACAGGTCAAGGATAAGGGCATTCCATTAAAAGTGGTTGAAGAATCATTCGGAGAAAAAGAGGTGGCATTGCCTTTTGCCAAAACTGAAGAAAATGCGGCATTAATTGAAGAGATCAACAGTACAATCACGAAATTCAGGGAAGATGGCACACTGTCTGAGATTTCCAATGAGTGGTTTGGTGAGGATGTTACAGTAAGCCAGCAAAAATAAAATCCATTTCAAAAGGAGTTTTAAATAGTGGGCAGAGTTGAAGGGAAAGTGGTGATTGTAACGGGTGGTACCGGCGGCATGGGAGAATCCCACGTTAAAAAGCTGATCCATGAAGGCGCGAAGGTTGTTTTTACCGATTTAGATAAGGAAGCGGGAAAGGCCCTGCAGGAAAAAATGGGAGAACGCTCTTTATTCATTCAGCAGGATGTAACCGATTCTGATTCCTGGAATAAAGTGATTGCCGAAGCCGAGCATCACTTTGGTCCTGTAGGTGTTCTGGTAAACAATGCAGGAATCAATTACAGTGCGGCTATTGAGGTCTTTCCTGAAGAGGAATATGATCGTGTGATCGAAGTGAACCAGAAGGCGATCTTCTTAGGGATGAGGGCAGTGGTGTCCTCCATGAAAAAAGCAGGCGGTGGTTCGATCATTAATATTTCCTCGATCGGCGGCATCCGGGGAAGACTTGAGAGCATCGCCTACAGTGCGTCCAAATTCGCAGTAACCGGCATGACGAAGGTTGCCGCTCTGGAATTGGGGAAATATCAAATCAGGGCGAATTCCATTCATCCCAGCCTGGTGAACACCGGGATGTTCTCTGAAAGTTCAGGGGGAAACGCGGTCGCATCCGACAGACCTTTGGGCAGGGTGCTGACCAAAGAAGAAGTATCGAATCTCGTACTTCACCTGGCGTCGGATGAATCAAGTTATACGACAGGTGCTGAGTGTGTGATTGACGGCGGATTAACCGCAAGATGAAGGAGAGGAACGCAAATGGTAATCGATTTTAAAATGAAACCGCCCATCCCCGGTTGGGAAGATATGTTTGCAGCGGGGAAGACTCCCGTAAAGGAGAAGTTTAAAGCGTTGAAGGATGTGGAGCCGACGAAAGCCCGGACGCTGGATGATGTTCTTGCAGAAATGGACGGGCAGGGCATCACCCATTCGGTAATTTTAGGCAGAAACAACGAACTGAACAGCTCGAACGCAGAGTTGCTGGAGTTTTTAACGAGCCAAAAAGGGGAACGGTTCTTTGGGTTTATCGGGATTGAAGATATGACTGTGGAAGAGGCGGTTGAAACCATCCATAAGTATGCAGCGACCGGTAAATTTCACGGTGTGGCTGCAAATCCTGCCAAGATCAGGCCGTTGACGGGTATCGGTGACCCGAGTCTGGATCCGATATTTGAAGCATGCCTGGAACATGATCTGCCGTTTTGTATGACACTGAGCCTGCTGATCTCATTAATAAGCGAAAAACCGGATTATGATTATATCCATCCGAAACAGCTGATCCGGATTGCGGATAAATATCCGGAGCTGAAACTGATCATCTCGCATGCTGCCTGGCCGTTCGTCCAGGAATCCATTGCTGTGGCGATCCATTATCCCAATATCTACCTGTGTCCGGATTTCTACATCTCATTCCCGGGCGGCGGTCAATATGCGGAAGCGGCTAAAGCGGGGCTCGAGGACCAGCTGCTGTATGCCAGCTGCTATCCGAATGTCCCATATGACTATGCAATGGCGCACTACAATAAACATGATCTACCTGAAGATATATTTGAAAAAGTGATGAGCGGGAATGCGAAAAAATTATTAGGATTGGAATAGGAACAGCGCAGATTTTCTGCACTGTTTTTTTCTTCAGGCATAAAAATTGATAGGAAAAGCATTGCTTGATAAAATAATTACTAATCTGGATAATGATTATCCGGTTTATTTTTTTGAATAATGAGAAGCGGTGAAAGATATGCAAATGAAAACAGGTGTTGAACAGTCGGTATATGCTGTCCTTCTATTGAATATGCTGCCGGAGAAAGCCGTACTGCACAGTGAAGTGATCAGCGAACAGATTGGTGCATCGCCGACTTATTTCCAAAAGCTTCTGAGGAAACTGGTCAGTGCTGACCTGATCGCTTCCGTCCCCGGCGTAAAGGGCGGTTTCAAACTTAAAAAGGATTCGGAAGATATCCGCGTATATGATATATATGTTGCAATAGAAGGGCAGCAAACGCTTTACAGCCCAAGCGGCATATTGGATGATATGCTGGAACTTGAAAAAGAAGACCGCTGCTGTGTGCTTGGTGATTTGATGAACGAAGCGGAGGATTCGTGGAAATCGGTATTGAAGCGGGAAACCATTGCTTCTTTATCCGAACAGGTGGAATCGAAACGCTTTGTAAACCATATTACCGATTTACAAAAATGGGTGGAAGAGAACATGGTGATCTAATGAATATGGAATCAGGTGAAAGAATTGAATCAATTTGAATCACATAATGGGTTTAAAAGAACTTTCAAGGAGAACAAGATGACTTTGGGGTTGAATTTCCCATTGGAAGCCTATAAAGGCAGTTTCCCCGAAATGAATCTGGAAGATCAGATGAGATTGGCCAGGCAGGCTGAAGATTATGGGTTTGCATCACTGTTTGTAAGAGATGCGCCTTTATATGATCCTGACTTCGGTGATGTAGGCGGGTTGTATGATCCATTTATGTTTTTGACTTACGTCGCCGCCCATACTGCAGAGATTGCCCTTGGCACAGGGAGCATCGTCACGACACTTAGACATCCCATTCATACGGCGAAGTCGGCAGCGACTCTGGAAAGTATATCCGGACAGCGGTTTTTATTCGGCGCGGCCAGTGGAGACCGGCCCATCGAATTTCCTGCATTCAGAACAGATGCTGATGATAAGGGAGAACTTTTCAGGGAATCCATTAAAGTAATGAAGCAACTGTGGAGAGAAGAATTTCCAGAAATCCAGACCGCCAGAGTGAATTTGACGCATGGCGACGTAGTGCCAAAACCGGAGTTATCGAACATACCGGTTTTCGGTACAGGCTACAGCGGTCAAAGTATGGAATGGCTGGCTGAAAATACGGATGGCTGGTTGTTCTACCCGCAGAATTTAAAAGGGCAGAAAGAGCTGATTCAAAAATGGCGGCGGGCGACCGGGGCTTTCAAACCGTTTGCACAGCCTTTGGTTGTCGACTTGTCAGAGCGGGCAGGGGAAGCGCCAAAGCCGAGACAGATTGGTTTCAGAGCAGGAAGGAACTTCCTGATAGACTACCTCAATGCATATCAGGAAGCGGGTGTAAATCACATGATGATCGGACTGAAAGAAAGCAGCCGCCCGGCAGAAGAAGTGATTCAGGAGCTGGGAGAATATGTAGTGCCGAAATTCCCGGCAATCAGCAAACCGAAATTTACGTTTTTCAATAATTGAAGAAATGAGGATAGAAGATGATAGCAGGATTGGACAGAATTAATGAACTCGCCAATAAGCAGAAGGCAACAGGGTTAACAGATGAAGAAAGAACAGAACAGAAACAGCTGAGGGAAGACTATTTAAGGCAGATCAGAGGGCAGGTGCTCGATTCCTTCTCTGGCCTTACAGTGGTCGATCCGATGGGAAATGACGTCACACCGGAAAAGTTGAAAAGAGAGCAGGAATTAACTAAATCACTCGAATTTTAAATAGAGAAAAGGATGTTTTCAATGAGATTAAGTGTACTGGATCAGGCACCCGTAACAAAAGGAAATAATGCAGCAGATGCTTTGCTAAAATCAGAAGAGCTGGCAATATTGGCAGATGAATTGGGTTATCACCGCATGTGGATGGCAGAACACCACGGCATGAAATCACATGTCAGTTCAGCACCTGAAATAACAGCAGCACGACTGGCGGCAAAAACAGAAAACATCCGCATCGGGACAGGCGGCGTGATGATGATGCATTATTCACCGCTCAAGCTCGCTGAAGTATTCAAGACACTCAGTGCATTTTCACCGGGAAGAATCGACTTTGGTGTCGGCCGGGCACCCGGCGGAGACGGCGGCGCTGTATATGCCTTATCAGAAGGCCGTCGTCCAATGATGGATAACATGTATGAAAAATACGGTATAGCAATGCAGCTCATCAATGATGAAGTCCCGGAAGGCAAACTCCACGGCTCAACAATCGCAGCACCTACAGACATTACACTGCCTGAAGCATGGATGCTCGGATCAAGCGGTAACAGCGCCATCCAGACAGCAAAAATGGGCGTGGGTTACTCATTCGCACAATTCTTCAATGGAGAGCTGAGCAAAGAAATACTGGATGCATACAAAGATAACTTCCAGCCTTCGGCATTCATGGAGAAACCTGAAATCAATGTGTGTTATATGGTCACAGTAGCAGAGACAAAGGAAGAAGCGGAGTACGAAGCCCTGCCGCAGGATATCGCAGGATTGTGGCTCTCGCAGGGTAAAATCGGCCAGAACCTGACTCCGGAAGAAGCTCAAAATTACTCATTAACAGAAATGGATAAAATGAGAATACAGCAGCGCCGCCCGCTCCATATTGTCGGATCGGCAAAAGAAGTCGCAGACAAATTGAGAGAAGAGCAGGAAAGGTACGGTTTCGATGAAGCGATGATCTGCAGCATCCCGCATTCACAGGAAGCTAGATTGAATGTGTATAAGCTGCTTGCGAAAGAATTGTTTTAATTGAATAGAGATGTTATTTGAAGCGGTACAGATTATTTCCTGTGCTGCTTTTTTCATTATATAATGTTTTGAAATCTGATATATTAAATGGCGAGGTGAAAATGATGAAAATATATTTGGGGAGTCCGTTTTTTAATCAGGAACAACTACATAGAGTGAAAAAAGTGGAAAAAGCTTTGGAGGAAAATAAGACAGTCACTGAAGTGTTTTCTCCGAGACTTCAGCAGGTGAATCATCTGGAACATGGTTCGGACGAATGGAGAGAAGCGGTTTATACCAACGATATCAAACACGTCGAGTGGTGTGAGGCGATAGTGGCTGTGCATGACTACGAGGATAAGCATGTCGATCCGGGAACAGCATTTGAAATAGGATACGCCAAGGCGAAAGAGAAGTTTGTTGTGCTGTATCAGGAAAAGGACCCGGAACATGAAGCGCCGGTAAACCTCATGCTGTCAGACTCACTGGATGTATATTTGCAGGATCTTGAAGATCTGAAGAATTATGATTTCAATGAAAAGAAGAAAATAAGATTTGAAAAGTATTTCTTCGATGAAGTGGCTGAAGAAAAGTGATGGACTCACAGACACTTGAAAGGTGCGCAACTGAATTTCTTAAGAAACATTTTGATATGCCGCTCGGTATCCCCATTCGGATTTCCAAACGCATGAAATCAAGGCTCGGTGCATTTCAGATTAAATATAGGGGCAATGAAGTTGTAAAATGTGAAATAGTGATGTCCTCGGAATTCCTATATCAGAACACGGAGGAAACAATCCTGGACGTCCTATATCATGAATGCGTCCATTATGCACTCTATGCCGAAGGATTGCCATACAGGGATTCAGATGCAGAATTCATAACAACATTGGATCGACTTGGGATTTCAAGGACACGGACCTATGTCTACAAAGGACGGAGTCACCTTTATGAATGCAGACGATGCAGATATCAGTTCAGCAAAAATATCAAAGGCTATGAAAAACGGTATATATGCGGCAGATGCAGAGGAAAGTTCAAATACGTAGGAAAAATGACACTTGGAAATTGATTCTTCGTAGCAGAAAAAGGCAGAATCGTTTTTGAATACGGTACTGTCCTTTTTATCATTAAGTTATAAACTATTGCTTTATTTTGATAAGATTAAACCTATGCGGGGAGGGATGAAAATTCCATTCCATATATTCGAAAGGGGAAGAGAAGATGAAGCATCTGTTGACCATACTCATGGTTTTCACAGCAGTCCTGGCATTCGGAGACAATGCTCAGGCGAATGAAATCAGCAATTTGGAAATGGATATACATATCAACGAGGACGGCTCTGTGAGTGTGACCGAGACGCGTAAAGCGGATATGACAGAAGGCACTGAAAATTATATGACTTTTAACGAAGAGGATATGGGTGAGGTCGAAGTCACGGATTTTTCCGTCGAGGGGTATACCGAGCAGACGGACTGGAATCCGGACGGGGAAATTGAAGAAAAAGCTGGAAAATACGGGGTCATCGAGACCGGTGACGGTACCGAGCTCGTGTGGGGCATCGGCGAGTATGGAGAGCAGACATATGTTGTCAACTACACGCTTGAAAATGTCGTCAGGAATCTCGAGGACGGCCAGTCATTGTACTGGAACTTCGATACTTTCAGCGGTCTTCCGACAGAAAATTTCAGCATGAATGTGACATCGGAGGTGCCGCTTGGTGAAGACATGCGGTTCTGGGGATTTGGCTTCGAGGGCAACATCAACCGTTCGGGTGACGAAATTACATGGAACGCAGAGGAAACACTGACGGAATCAAATGACGCCGTGCTGCTGATGCATTTCGCAGAAGGAACCTTTATTACAAGTGTGACGGATGACGGTACACTCGAGTCGGAGGCTGAAGCGGCGAAGGACGGCTCCATATATGATGACGGAAGTATGAGCGGATGGGTCATTGGTTCACTCATTGGAGGCATTGCTGCCATTGGTCTTGCACTGACCTTCATCGTTAAGAGATTTACCTCAAGGATGTCAAAAGCCGGTCATATCGATTCAGCTGCCGCCATCAAACGAAGGAATAAAGGTCACGTAGCCGCCATGCCTCCGGAGATCGATGATTATGCAGCCATCGTATTTGTCTTGAAGCATCTTCACATGGGAGGTTTCGAGGAAATATTCCAGTCATACTTGATGAAGTGGACGGACGAAGGAGATATTACTATTGAAATCGACAGTAAGCCGGGGAAGAAGCTCGATAAAGGTACGACTGAAATCTTCATCCATGATTATCAGGCGATGGCTGAAGATGGTTCATATACCTTTAAAGAATTCAGTGATCAATTGAAGGATATGGAGCTCGAAGAAGCCGGTTATGAACCGCTTCTATGGCGGATGCTTCTTGAAGCGGCGGATGATGACGGCCATATCAATGAAGAAAGACTTACAAAATGGTCGAAGAAAAATGCTAAAGCGGTAAGTAAGGTCGCAGACAAGATAGAGAAGTACTCCGCAGCCCGGCTGCAAGATGACGGTTATCTCAAATATGATACCGAGAAGATATTCGGTATTACGGTACCGCTCATGATACCGACCGAAAAAGGAGAAAAGCTGCTCGATCATCTCGTGCAGTATAAGAATTACCTGGAAGAGGATTACAGCCGGATCCATGAAAATGACGATTACAGGCATCATATGATCTGGAGCGTACTCGTCGGTGAAGGAGAGGAGGTCAAAAAACATTTGTCAAAAGTGACCCCGGATGACAGAAGTGAAGGATATCCGGCATATATGCATTACTATTACGGGCCGCATTTGGCAAGTCAGAGCTGGTCGAAAGGACTCGGACAGGGCGGCTTTAACTCATCCGCGGCCTCCGGCACCGGAGGTGCAACCGGCGCTGGCGGCGGTGCCGGTGCAGGCGGTGGTGGCGGTGGTGGTGCTAGATAAAGCATCACCTCACAAATGGAATATATAAAGGTATATGGACTACGCTCCGGGAGACTATAATAACTAGTTCCGGAGCTTTCTTATTTACTGAATTAGGGTTGTTAGTCTATATCTCTTTAAAGTTGGGTTAAGGAAGACAAGAAGAAATGAAAAAATATTGGATTTTATGACATGTGTTAATTAGTAATTTATAGGCCATTATCCGGATTATTAATTCTTCTATACACTTCATTACTAAAAAATTAAAAGTATTTTTGTTAAAAATTATTTTAATAATAGTAATTTTGATAAAAGCAGTACAGATATCTAATATTTGTACTGTTTTTTTATGCAGTTTTTAAATTAATAGGAAAGTAATATACAAGTATAGTATTGCTGTGTTTTTACAACAATTTTATATAGAGATAATATGAATTCGAAATGATTAGGAGGGGACAGAATGTTAGCAACAATTATAATTGGCGGGATAATTGCGTCATTTCTCTATGCTGTGACTTCTATGAAAAGTATCGATTTCATACATAGAAGAAGTCAATGCGATTCATGTAATGAAAACCTTAAATGGTATCATCTGATACCGGTTATAAGCTATATATTCCTTAAAGGGAAATGCTCCCATTGTAAAACCAAAATCGATCTCAGCTATCCTTTGTGTGAACTACTTGTAATTATCCTTTTTGTCATCCCATTATTTTTAGGTTTAGGATTAGCCGACTATACTTTATATTATTTGATTGTTGCACTTTTAATTCCAGTTTCATTCTATGATTTTAATACACTCACCATTCCGAATCATATGAATCTACTATTTTTATTTACAGGTCTCTATTTAACAGATTTACATTATATTGAACCGATAAGAGATATATTTATCGTTCTCATCTTACATCTTATTTATATACTTTTCTCAGAATCAGTTGGATACGGGGATATAAAGCTTTTCACAGTACTTACGCTGATTACTCCAATTAACTTCTTTATCTATACGATTCTACTGACCTATATCATAGGTGGACTTTTTGTTATATTCATCAATTTATATAAAGAGAATATAAATAATAAAATACCACTAGTGCCTTTCATAGCGAATGCTACAGTTTTATGTTTTTTCTTATATGAAGATTTCAACTTAATATATTACGGAGGGTTCTTGTGACAATGATGATTAAAGAAATGCATACATCCGATAAGCCGAGAGAAAGGCTGATGACCTATGGAGCAGACAAGCTTACCAATCAGGAACTATTGGCGATAATAATAAATACAGGCAGCAGAGATGAGTCCAGTATTACAATTGCAAATAGAATTATTAAGGATATGAAATCGATCCGTGAGCTTAGAAATTTAACATATCAGGAACTCATACAACTAAAGGGAATTGGAGATGCAAAAGCAATAACTATTCTGGCAGTTATAGAAATAGCGATAAGAATGCATACTCATTCTCTTGAAGAGGATGTATATATCAAAAGCCCTGACGATGTTTGCGATTTACTTATGGAGAAACTCAGATACTACCAGCAGGAACATTTTGTAGTTCTGTTTTTATCGACAAAGAATATGATTATTCATCAGGAAACAATGTTTAAAGGATCTTTAAACAGTTCGATTGTTCATCCAAGAGAAATCTATAAAGAGGCAGTTAAAAGAAGTGCTGCTGCAATTATATGTGTACATAACCATCCAAGTGGTGATCCCTCTCCATCGAGAGAAGATATTGAAGTAACTAAAAGACTGCATGAATGCGGTGAGCTCATCGGTGTGGATTTCCTGGACCACATTATAATAGGTTCAGGAAAGTATGTGAGTTTGAAAGAAATGAATTATATAAAATAAGGGGGAAGAACAATGGGTTTGGATATGTATATTTATCTTGAAGATAAAGAAACTGATGAAATTATCGAGTATAGCTACTATAGAAAGTTCAATGCTTTACAGGGATACTTTGTAAAAGAATATGAGATCGAAAACTGTGGAAAAGTAAAGTTGACTTATGAAACGATCAGCGAAATATACTTGAAGCTGAATGAAATCAGACATAATCCTGAGAAAGCGCATCTTTTAATGCCTACTTTCCCCGGACCATTTTTCGGTTCTTATCATTACGATCAGATTTATCATGCTTATGTCCACCAGGCAGCGAGTGATTTTTATCATGCGAAGTTCATAGACTTCAGCAAGTATGATTTGTATTTTACTTCTGACTGGTAGCATATTTAATTATTGACCCTCAGGACTATGACCAGACAGATGTCGATGATTAGGTAAGACATGAGGATAATGAAAAGATCTATTTCCTGATCAAAACTAAAATGAACGAGTATTACTTTACTAATTTGGCGGTAATTCATGTCGATGATGAGAAGGCGGCTTCTTCCAAACGTACATTTGAAAGACTTATATAAAGCCTTGCTCTTTATCTCAGAACAATCCTATGAAAATAGAATTATCAGTAGACATGCTGAACAAAGCCTGGGCAAAGCTGTACAGATTCTCCAGAATTCCCGTTTAGGAGAGGAGAACACGGCCGATCAATATAAAGCATTAACAGAATCCAGCTTTGATTGGTATAAAAACACTTACGAACAGTATCAAAGGCAGGATTACGGTGAGATATTCGAAAGGTATATTAACAACTGGAGACTGAAAGAGGCACCGGAATTTTCCGGTGCCTCTTTGGGTTCAATTGGACGGCTGGCTGAAAGGGGCAGTAATACATAAATTATGGACTGTCTGGTAGGTTTTTAATCACATTACAATCACATTGAACTTATGGCCATCAGGATCAGTGAATAAGCACCCGTAATAGCCTCTGATAGTGGCTGGTCCTTCCAATAACTGTCCGCCATTCAGCGCGATTTTCTTGCAAAGCTCATCCACTTCTTCATCCGTATCCAGATTGAAGGAAACTAATAGCTCATTGCCGGTTTTAGTATCAGTGAGTTCACCGCCGATAAATGATCGTAGAACTTCATCCTTAAACAGAAGTATCGGCTGGTCATTGACCATGATCTGTGCAATTGTATCATCTTCACCGGCGTTGACTTCTAGCCCGATATTCTCGAAGAAATCCATAGATTTTCTTATGTCTTCTACAGGGATGTTCAACCAATATGATTTCATATCTTCACCTCCCGTATAGCGCACTGTCAAATTTAAGCTCAGAATCATCATAGATTTTGCTGAAAATAATATTAATTTGTTATTGTAATAAGTAACTTTTACTTTATTATAGCTAAAATAGTATATGAATAAAAGGGTGCACTTATATTTTTAGTACGCAATACCGACCCGTGATTTTATATAGGAGTCATCATCTATCTGGCTGTATGCAAATTCTGCCGTATCCTGCACAGAGATTTTGCTGCCGCCTTCAGGCAGGAAATTTCGTTCCACACGGTAGTCACCCGTTTTTTCACCATCCGGCAAGTAAGTGGGGCAGACGATCGTCCAGTCGAGTGATGAATCCTTGAGCAAATCATAGACTTTGTGATGCTCTTCTGCGGCACGGGTTGCCCTGCGTTTTGATTCATTTGACTGATATCGGAGTATATCCGGTGTGGTTCTGCTTTGCAGAATTCCCGCTGTTCCAATAGTAATGATACGTTTTACACCTTTGTCTTCCATTACATTGATGATTAATGGGATGCTTTCGGAAAGTGTGGTTGAGCCGTCAGTATTTAAAGCACTGATTACCAGATCCATTCCGCGCATCGCATCTTCTATATCTCTCTTATTCAAAACATTTCCCTGAATGACAGTTAAATTGTCATTATCCAATTGGATTTTCTCCGGGGTCCGGACGAGCGTGGTAACGTGATGATCATCTTGCAGTGCATGTTTGACGACTTCACTGCCGACGCGTCCGGTGGCACCTAATATTAATATGTTCATGAATGACACTCCTTTTTCAATTACTGTTATTGTATATTAACAGTCGTTTAGGTTAAATTAAGAGGGATTATTATATTACAGGAATATTACATCCACGTAATAATTGTAAAATATGTTGATAACCGAAATTTATTACGATATGATGAACATGTCTTAAAAATAACATAACAAGGAGGACAACCTGATGATTAACTCAGCTAAAGTTTTATATACCCAACTTCATAAAGGTGCCTCCTTTGATAGAGCTTGATTATTCATCATAATTGGTTCTAGATATCATATATATTATTTTTTATCTGTGTTAGGGAGGTTTGAAGCCTCTCTATTTTTATGCGATTTTTCAGTGTGCACAAAAGTAGTGCGCACTTTTTTTGTTGTTATTTTTAAGAATATTCTGAAACAAAAAGGGGTTAAAGTGCTATGTCAAAAATTGTCTTGAGACCGCAATCTGAAAATGCAGCAACGGGAGATTATACAACAACTACGAAAATCAAGGGGTTTTATCCGCAGTAATCGGTGATAAGAGCCCTGGTTCGAGACAGGGTGGTTAAATTATGTTTGAGTTTCTATTTAAATTGAAGTGGTTTTTTAAAGAAAATAAAGGGCGTTATATATCGATTTTTCTGGTTCTGTTAATCGTTAATGTACTGGAAGTCATTCCCGCCCAGTTGATTGGACGGGCGATTGATTTCATCAGTACAGGAGAGATCACCGCCATGCTCATGTGGCAGCTGATCATTATTTTCGCAGTGGTCATTCTGCTGAGCTATGCCGGCGGATTTCTATGGCAGTACCTGCTGATCGGCGGAGCAATTAAAATTGAAAGCATCATCCGCATGAAATTGATGCGCAAATTTCTGCTGATGTCTCCAAGTTTTTTTGAACGGAATAAAACCGGGGACCTCATGGCACGCACGACGAATGATTTAAAAAGTGTACATCAGGCGACAGCCTGGGGTGTGCTTACTCTGATAGATGCGACGACTTTCATGGGGACGATCATTCTGGCAATGGGAATCACGGTTTCATGGGAACTGACCTTTTACGCGCTGCTGCCGCTGCCGCTTCTTGCCGTGATCGAGCAGCGTCTGGGGAAGAAAATAAATGCCGCACATAAAGAGAGTCAGGAAGCATTCAGTAATATGAATGATTCAGTGCTTGAAGTGGTTGAAGGTGTAAGACTGACACGGAGCTATGTCCAGGAAAACGCTGAAAGTAAAAGATTCAGGGGAATGACTGATGGCTATTTGAATAAGTTTATGAAAGTGGAACGCCTGGACGCGCTATTCCAGCCGCTGACGATCATTGTTACGATGATCAGCTTTATGGTTGCATTTGGTTACGGTGCGGTTTTGGCAAACCGCGGAGTGATTACTGTCGGTGATATCGTAACATTCAACATTTATTTGAACATGCTCATCTGGCCGATGTTTGCGCTCGGCATGCTGTTCAATATTCTGCAGCGGGGCAATGCATCTTTGACACGCATATATAACGTGCTTGATACAGAAGACGATGTTAACGATGAAGGTGAATTTATTCCGCAAAATACGGATATGAATTTCGACGGAGTGTCATTCACTTATCCATCGAGCAACCGTCAAAATCTAAAAGGCATCAACATAGAATTGAAGCCTGGGGATACACTTGGCATCGCCGGCAAAACCGGCAGCGGCAAGACGACTTTGATCAAACAGCTGCTGAAATATTATCCGGCAGGTGAAGGGCAACTGATCATTGATGGAGTGGACATTTCCAAACTCAGCAGGAAAGACCTGCGGGAGAAGATCGGCTATGTATCACAGGAAAATATTCTATTTTCGAGAACGGTTGAACAGAACATCAAATTCGGGAAACCTGCCGCCACCGATGCAGAGCTCAAAGAAGTGATTCGGCTGAGTGCATTTGACTCCGATTTGAAGCGGATGCCTGAAGGGCTTGAAACGATGGTCGGTGAAAAGGGAATTGCACTCAGCGGGGGTCAGAAGCAAAGGATTTCCATCGCCAGAAGCCTGATCAAAGATCCCGAGATTCTGATTTTGGATGATGCATTAAGTGCGGTAGACGCTAAAACTGAAAAAAGAATCATTGATAATATCAGGGAGAGCAGAAAGGATAAAACGACAATCATCGTGACGCACAGATTATCTGCAATCACACATTCCGACATCATTATAGTCATGGATGACGGTGAAGTTGCAGAAATGGGCACACATGAGGCGCTTGGCAGAAGTAACGGATGGTACAGCACTCAAAACACGTACTATCAGACGGGAGGTGGTCCTGATGAAAGAGATTAAACGATTGATCCGGTATGCAATGGAATACAAGTGGCTGTTCATCACCGGAATATCATTAATGATATGCATGGTGGGATTTGAGCTTCTCGGGCCTTTTATCGCTATGCTGATTCTGGATAATCACATTAAGGCAGGCGGGAACACAATTGAATTGACGCCGATTTTCCAGCTGCTTGGACTTTTCTTCGTCATTAAGGTCCTGCATGCACTCTTCAGTTATTATCAGACAGTGATCCTGCAGAAATCCGGTGCCCTGGTCGTACAGAAAATGAGGAATGATATTTTCCGGCATGTACAAAAACTGCCAATCCGGTATTTTGATGATCTGCCTGCCGGTAAAGTGGTGGCAAGAATCACCAATGATACGGAATCCATCCTGCAGATGTTCAGTATAGTTCTGCCGATGTTCATGGTCAGCGTGCTGACGGTTGGTGCGATTACAGTGATTATATTCAACATCAATTTCTGGACAGGGCTGATCATGCTGATCTTTATACCGATTGTGGTTTTATGGATGTTCCTTTACAGGAAATACTCCAATGATTACAACCATAACAAGCGGGAGAGAAACAGTGACATGAACGCCATGATCAATGAGTCGATCAACGGTATGCCGATCATACAGATTTTTAACAGGGAAGCGCAGATAGAGGAAGAATTTAAAGCATTGAATGATGACTATGTGAAAAATTCGAAACGGCTGATCAATCTGGAAAGTGCGACGGGGGAAAATCTTCTGGAGAGTTTCAGGTCACTGATCTTTGCGATTCTGGTTTATATTTTTGCATCCAGTTTTATGAGTGACACCGAGGCACTGTCAGTCGGAACCATGTATGTCCTGGTGGACTATATCACACGATTTTTCAATCCGCTGTACAACATCATCGGTCAGCTGAACATTTTTGAAGAAGCACGGGTGGCTGCAGTGAAAGTATTCGAACTGCTGGATGTTGAAGAAGAACCTCTGGAGACCGGGGAACTGAAAGCGTTCAGCGGTTCCATAAAATTCAAAAATGTCGGATTCTCATATGACGGCAAGGAAAAAGTGCTGGAAGACATCAATATGGAAGTCGGATCCGGAGAAACCGTTGCCCTGGTGGGACACACCGGCTCGGGCAAAAGCTCGATCATTAATCTGCTGATGCGGTTCTATGATCCGGTGGAGGGAGAAATTTCATTCGACGGCAGGAATACAAAAAATATTTCCAGGCAGTCATTGAGAAGTGCAATGTCCATTGTGCTGCAGGATCCCTTCATATACAGCGGGTCTCTGCTGTACAACATCCGTCTGAATAATACGGATATCAGTGAAGGTGCAGCAAAAGAAGCACTGACGAGCGTCGGCGGACAGCATTTGATGGACCGGCTGGATGACGGCATTCACAGTGAACTCACCGAAAGAGGGGCGACATTATCACTCGGTGAAAGACAGTTGATTTCATTTGCCAGGGCACTTGCCTTTAATCCTAAAGTACTTGTATTGGATGAAGCGACAAGTAACATTGATTCCGAAACAGAGCAGATCATTCAGCATGCGATGAAAGTGGTGAGCCGCGACAGGACGACTTTCATCATCGCGCACCGTCTGTCGACCATACAGCACTCAGATCAGATCATCATGCTTGAGGACGGAAAAATTATCGAGCATGGCAATCACGATAAGCTGATAAATGACGGAAACAGCTATGCGAAGATGTATCAGATGCAGGTGACGGGTACATCCGTTTAGAGTATTGACTTTTTACGCTGGTTACCCTAAAGTTAAAAACAATCGAATAACTTATTTATCCAGAGAAGTGGAGGGACCAGGCCCGATGAAGCTTCAGCAGCGGGCTCGGAACGGGCACTGTGCTAAATCCTGCAGGCAGAGGCTTGGGAGATAGAATCTTAGGAACCATTTGCTGAAATTTTGGCAGATGGTTTTTTATTTTGAGGAATGGAGTGGTTGAATGGGAATTGAATTAAAAGACGTTTCTAAAACTTTTGAAATGAAAAATAAAAAAGTGGAAGCATTGAAACCGACGGATCTTATCATTAATGACGGAGAGATTTTCGGTCTGATCGGTTTCAGCGGTGCAGGGAAAAGTACTCTGCTCCGGCTGATCAACCTGCTTGAGAGACCGTCTACAGGCAGCATTACCATTAACGATGTGTCTCTGGATAAGCTTTCCGAGAAGGCACTGCGTATCAAAAGACAGAAAATCGGAATGATTTTCCAGCAATTTAACTTAATAGAATCCAAAACGGTGTATGAAAATATCGAATTTGTTTTAAAAGCCAGTAAATTTGATAAGCATAAAGTGAAGGACAGAGTAAAAGAACTGCTCGAATTAACCGGTCTTTCGGATAAAATCAATACTTTGCCTAAAAATCTGAGCGGCGGTCAGAAGCAGCGCGTGGGCATTGCACGGGCACTGGCAAATGATCCGGAAGTGCTGCTGTGTGACGAAGCGACCAGTGCACTGGATCCGGATACGACGAAAAACATACTGAGACTGCTCAAAAAGATCAATCAGGATCTGGGGATCACCATCGTTCTCATCACCCATGAGATGGAAGTCATCAAAGAAGTGGCGGACAGGGTCGGTGTCATGTCGGCCGGGGAAATAATAGAGATGAATGACGTATATAATATCTTCAGCCATCCGCAGCATGAAGTGACACAGGGGTTCGTCCAGGACATCTACGATTTTGTCATCCCGCCCCACATACAAGAGTCGGACGGGTCACAGGTCATTACAATCAAGTTTTTAAATGAAAATGCAGAAGCGAATTATGTGAATCAGCTGTATCGTCATTTCGATTTGGAAATCAGCATATTGAACGGCCGCATTGAGTACATAAACGAAATGCCGCTTGGCTTTCTAATGCTGCATGTGCAGGGGGACACTGGAGAGATTGCCAAACTGAAAACGTTCATCGATGACTCCAAGGGAATAGAGAGGGCTGAAATTTATGGATAGATTGATTGAAATTTCCCCGTTGTTATATAAAGCATTGCTTGAAACGACTCTGATGGTTGCGATCTCGATATTTTTCGCGGTATTGATCGGACTGCCTCTGGGGATATTGCTGTATATCACGGCAAATCCTTTATTGTTTAAAATAAAACCGCTGAATGCATTTCTGGGGGCTCTGACAAACGTCATCCGTTCTTTCCCATTCATCATTCTGATCGTGGCGATTATGCCGCTTGCGACATGGCTGACCAGCAGCTCGCACGGCCCGGTATTCGCGAGTGTGGCCCTGTCGATGGCGTCCATTCCTTTATTCGCCAGATTGGTCGAAACGAGTTTCAACGGGATCAGCAAAGGTGTGATAGAAGCGAGTATCGCCGGCGGTGCCTCACTGCTCCTGATCATTACGGATGTTTTAATCCCGGAAGCGAAACGCGGTATCACCCAGGCGATCACTTTGACAACCATCTCGGTTGTCGCCTTCAGTGCAACAGCCGGGGTCGTCGGAGGCGGCGGTATCGGCGACCTTGCAATCCGCTATGGATATTACAGATACGACACGGTGACAATGATTGCGACGGTTGTCGCTCTGATTATAATAGTTCAGCTCATTCAGATCATCGGCGATTATTTGAGTCAAAGACAGGAGGGGAGATAAATGCGGGGAATATTTACGTTTCTTGGATCGACTTTAGCGGTAATCATATTGACCAGCGTGCTCCTCTACGAAGGTGAGGGGGAAGTCATTACAATCGGCGCTTCATCAGGCCCGTACAGTGACATGGTCAATTTCGCCTTAAAACCGGCACTCGAAGAACAGGGATATACGGTTGAAATCGTAGAATATACGGATTATATCCAGCCGAACAATGCACTCCATAATGGTGACCTGGGTGCGAACCTGTATCAGAATGTTTCATTCATGAAGGATTTTAATGAGGAAAATGGAACGGATCTTATAAATCTGATTCAGGTGCCGACAGCACCAATGGGACTGTACTCGAGTCAGTTTGATTCACTGGAGGGAATTGCGAACGGCAGTGAAGTTGCGCTGCCGCTGGACCCGGTCAACTCTTCCAGGGGATTCCAGACACTGGAGGATGCAGCCCTGATAGAAATTGCTGAAGACGCAAATATGCTCGCAATCGAGGAGGGAGACATTATCCAGAATAATAAAAATCTGGAATTTGTATACCAGGATTCCGGCCAGCTGCCAAGAAGTGTAGATCAGATCGGCCTTTCCCTGGTGCCGGGTAACTACGCTTTGGCGAGTGGTATGGATTTAGCGGATGCGCTGCAACTCGAACAGATGAATGAGAACTTCCGAAATCAGATTGTCATCAATGAAAAGGATGCGGATACGCAAATGGCGGATGACCTGATTGAAGCTGTGGAGTCGGACCACTTCAAGCAGACGATTGATGAACAATTCCAGGGATTCGATAAACCGGAGGGATTTTAAATGGCCAATAAACTGTTAAGCAGCATTCCACCAAGCTATTTCGGCAGTGCAATGTCCAAGGAACTGGATATTGGCGAATTGCCGCTTCTGAATCTGGCGGTCGGCATTCCCGACGGAGAAACGGCGGACAGCATAAAAGAAGCGGTCACAGAATCCGTATATCAGGCCGAAAATCAAAGATACGGCGTGTTCAGGGGAAAGCAGTCTTTCAAAGATGCGATCATACGGTTTTATAAAAAGCATTATGATGTGGATCTGGACGAAGAGAACATCGCTCTCCTGTATGGCACTAAAAGTGCCCTTGTCCAGTTCCCGATGATGTTCATCGAACCGGGGGAGGGCGTCTACCTCCCAAATCCGGGCTATCCGGATTATATGGCAGGTGTCAAACTGGCGCGTGGTGCGGTGTATGATCTGCCGCTGCTTCCGGAAAACAATTTTTTACCGGACTATGATTCTTTAAATGCGGATGAAGTCTCCAATGCGAGACTGATCTATTTGAATTATCCTTCCAATCCGCTCGGGGCCGTGGCGACTAAGGCATTCTTTGACGACACGGTTGAACGCTTTAAAAATACTAAAACAAGAATCGTGCATGATTTTGCATATGCCGCTTTCTCATTTGACGGGCGGCATCCGAGTATTTTAAGCAGCGATTCCGGACTCGAATGTTCGATGGAAATTTATTCGATGTCCAAAGGATTCAATATGTCAGGCTTCAGAGTCGGATTTGCCGTTGGCAATAAAGAAATGGTCGAATCGATCAACCTCTTCCAGGACCATACCCAGACGGGAATGTGGGGTGTGCTGCAGGATGCCTCCGTTACAGCGCTGTGGCATGAGGCGGAAATATTGTCCGGCCAGCACGATAAATTTCAAAAAAGAAGAGACATTATTGAAAAATCCTTCTCGGAATTTGATATTCCGCTGAATCCGATCAAGGGCGGGATATTTGGATGGGTCCGTGTTCCGGACGGATATGACGGCGAGAGCTTTGCCGGCTTCCTCCTGAGTGAAAAGTCGATACTTGTTACGCCCGGCATACCTTTCGGGTCGAGAGGGAAGGAATATATCCGGATTTCCCTCGCGGTGGAGGATGATATTTTAGCGGCTGTCATTGACCGTTTTGGCAGCATCAGAGACATGTGGCGGTAATCCCGCTGTAAACTTTTTGTAATTAGGTCTTGAAACATATTGGGATAACATGTACCATTATAAATGTAATCAATTCGACATAAAAAGGTAGGTTTTTCGACTCATCATCGTCTGATCAGGCCTTTGATAGAACAGAGGTTTCCAATCCTGTTCTAGATATCATATATATTATTATCTTATCTGTTATAGAGGGGCTCCGGCCTCTCTATTTTTTTATATACCCTTATATGCTTTATAAATTTAACCCGAATGTGGTATTCTTTTAATCAGATAAAATGGATTATGGAGGCGCCTTATAGTGAATAAGCTTTTCAACCGGAATAAGATGCTGTTGATTCTTTTCGGCATCATAGTACTCATTTTACTGATCGGATTCTCAATGGGTAACAGGGACTCGACAACTAAAGCTGAACAGTTCACTGCGGATGCGACAGCTGCCACCCAGACGGTCATTGGTGCGCCGCTTAATTTTGTCAGCAATATCTTCTCCAATATCAGCAGAAGTTTCAGTGCGGTGGAAGAGAATGAAAAGCTGCAGGCAAAACTTGATATGCTGCCGCAGATGGAAGCGGATATAAACCGTCTGGAAGCGGAGAATAAAGAGCTCCGGGAAGCTTTGGATGTCAGCTCCAAACGGACGTATGAAAGCATTAATGCGCGTGTGATTTCCCGCTCGCCTGATCAGTGGCTGAACAGTTTTACTGTAGATAAAGGGGAAAAAGACGGGATTACAGAAGGCATGGCGGTAATGACGGCTGAAGGCCTGATTGGAACAGTCAGACGTGCGAACGGCGGATCCAGTTACATAGAAATGCTGACAACTTCTGTATCACAAAACAACCTATCTGTAGAAATCATGCATGACGGAAAACCCGTGTATGGAAACATCAGCAGGTATGACAGCGAGCGCAATCTGCTTGTTGTAGAGAATATCAAGAACAGAAGCGGACTGGAAAAAGGGGACAAGGTGTTCACGAGCGGGCTCGTGGGCGACTTCCCTGAAGGACTTATTATCGGAACGGTCGTGGAAGTTGAAAATGATGAATATGGACTGAGTCAGAATGCTTATGTACAACTCGAGAGTAATGTAGATGATATCGATACAGTATTTATCTTAAGCAGAAGTCCGGAATCGATGGAGGACTGATATGAAAGCAATCGTTATCTTTATCTCATCACTTCTGTTTATGTACGCCGACTTTCTGTTCGCAGAGATCAGCCCGTTCATGATCAGCGGCCTGGAGGTTTATTTCGTGCCCAGGCTGCTGCTGATGTATGTATTGCTGATTTCGATTTATGTAAGTCCGTCAATGAGTGCTTTTATCGGAATTGTCCTTGGATTGATGCTGGATGTATATATCGGGTCGGTCTACGGTATACATTCATTGGGAATGGTCGCATTCGTAGCATTCATGCATACTGCATTCCGGGTGTTCTATAAAGATTTTGTAGCTATGGCATTTGTCATACTGCTGCTCACATTTTTATATGAAACGTATATTTTCTTCTTATACAGGGTACTTGATATGGTATACATGCCGATATTCGATTACCTGGCACTGCGGGCAGCGCCGAGTCTCCTGCTGAATGCGCTGCTGTTCACCTTTGTATTTGTAGCGGCCCTGAAGACTTCAAAAGTCAGAAATACCCTGTAATCTAAACATTGACACACTTTAAGCCAGTTGGTATAATGCAATAGTTGATGAATTTGTAGACATCAACCGCACAATTACGGGTTAAAGCGACGGATGTCCACCTGTAAATGGCGTGTCTTATTAAATCAGGAGGTGTAAGTATGTTTGCAATCATCGAAACTGGTGGTAAACAGTTGAAAGTTGAAGAAGGCCAGACAATCTACGTTGAGAAATTGAACGCAGAAGAAGGCGATTCATTCACTTTTGACAAAGTACTCTTTGTTGGTGGCGATTCTGTTAAAGTTGGTGCCCCGACAGTAGAAGGAGCGACTGTTTCCGCTAAAGTTGAAAAACATGGCCGCGGCAAGAAGATCACTGTTATTAAATTCAAACGCAGAAAGAACTATTCTCGTAAACAGGGACATCGTCAGCCATATACGAAGCTAACAATCGGAAAGATTGAAGCGTAATGATTAATGTATCCATAAATATCAACGACGAAGGTCAGGTTCAGTCCTTTGACATGTCGGGTCACGCAATGTTCGATGAACACGGAAAAGACCTAGTATGTGCAGGCGCTTCGGCAGTTGTATTTGGATCTGTAAATGCAATCATCAATATGACTGAAGCTAATCCATCCATAGAAATGGAAGAGGAGACAGGCTATTTCAGCTTCATAGCGCCGGATCCGGCGGATGAAAAAATGCAGGTTCTTTTGGAAGGCATGATTATTTCATTAAAAACGATAGAAGAAGAATACGGTGAACACATTAAACTTGTATATAAGTGAGGTGAAAGCAATGCTTAAACTTAATCTTCAGTTTTTTGCATCCAAAAAAGGTGTAGGTTCTACGAAGAACGGACGTGATTCAATCTCCAAACGTCTTGGCGTCAAAAGACAGGACGGCCAATTCGTAACAGGCGGTTCCATCCTTTTCCGTCAGCGTGGCACTAAAATGCACCCGGGCGAAAACGTAGGACGCGGCGGCGATGATACATTATTCGCTAAAATCGATGGTGTTGTAAAATTCGAACGCATCGGAAGAGATAAAAAACGCATTTCCGTTTATCAGGAAGCTAAATAATTTCTCGAATGGGCATCAGCTTCTGCTGATGTCCTTTTTCATTAAATGAGTAGAATACGATATGATATAATACAAAGGAATTGAGGTGAAATCATGTTCATAGATCAGGTTGATATATACTTGAAAGCTGGAGATGGTGGCAACGGTATCGTTGCGTATAGAAGAGAAAAATATGTACCAATGGGCGGACCTTCAGGCGGAGACGGCGGAAATGGCGCAGATATCATTTTTGTAGTAGACGAAGGGCTCCGGACTTTGATGGATTTCCGTTATCAGAGACACTTTAAAGCAAACAGAGGGCAGAATGGAATGAGTTCAAATGCCCACGGCAGAAATTCTGAGCCTCTGATTTTAAAAGTGCCGCCGGGCACGATTATCAAAAGAAAAGATACGGGGGAGACGCTGGCAGACCTTACAAAACACGAAGCCCGTGCTGTAGTTGCCAGAGGCGGACGCGGCGGACGCGGCAACTCGCGTTTTGCGACATCAAGAAACTCCGCCCCGGACTTTGCAGAAAATGGAGAACCGGGTGATGAGTTTGAAGTGATCATGGAGCTCAAACTGATGGCTGATGTAGGACTCGTTGGTTTCCCGAGTGTGGGTAAATCCACGATGCTGAGCGCAGTATCCAAAGCGAAACCTAAAATCGGCGATTATCCTTTCACTACGATAAAACCGAACCTGGGCGTAGTGGAAACAAAAGACGGCAGATCATTTGTAATGGCTGACCTGCCGGGATTGATTGAAGGCGCATCAGAAGGCACAGGGCTCGGACACCAATTTTTACGCCACGTCGAACGGACGAGAGTCATTGTCCATGTGATTGACATCAGTGAAGCGGAAGGCCGTGATGCCATCGAAGATTATAAAACGATCCGTAATGAAATGGCACTGTATAATGAAAACTTGATCAAACGGCCTGAGATTATCGTACTGAATAAAGTCGATCTGGTTGAAGATGAAGAGATTTTCAATCGATTTAAAAAAGAAATTGGTGAAGACAAGGAGATTTTCCGGATTTCTGCAGCAACCCGCCAAAATCTGGATGAACTGTTGTACAGAGTAGCCGACTTGCTTGAAGAAACGGAAAAAGCTGAAGTCGTTCCGGTAAACACGGATGAAAGAGTAGTCTACCGTCATGAAAAAGACAGAGATGCTTTTGAAATCACACGTGATGACGATGGCGCCTATGTCGTTTCGGGTGCTTCTATCGAACGTACGTTCAAAATGACTGACTTCAACCGTGATGCAGCAGTGCGCCGTTTCGCAAGACAGATGCGTACGATGGGCATTGATGATGCTTTAAGGGACAAAGGCATTCAGTCTGGAGACACTGTACGGATTCTCGGTGGGGAATTCGAATTTGTAGAATGATGGTGATTTCATGTATCAGTATATAAAAGGTGTGCTTAAGGAAGTGACACCGCAGTATATAACACTTGAAACGAATGGCATCGGACATTTGATCAATGTACCGAATCCATTCCGTTTCGAATCGTCAGTCGACAGTGAAATGACAATTTTTGTCGACCTGATTGTACGCGAAGACAGTCATACGCTCTATGGATTTAAAGATATGGAAGAGAAGACTCTCTTCCAATCTTTACTCAAAGTCACAGGAATCGGTCCAAAAAGTGCGATGGCAATACTTGCGGCTTCATCCCCGCAGGGGGTTATAAATGCCATAGAGAATGAAGATCAGGCGTATATGCAGAAGTTCCCCGGTGTGGGCAAAAAAACAGCGAGTCAGATTATTTTAGACCTTAAAGGCAAACTCGCACCGGCAGAATCTTCCGGGGAGGAAACACCTAAGGGCGGAAATGCGCATTTCATCAGTGAAGCACTTCTCGCGCTGGAAGCACTGGGTTACTCGAAACGGGAGATGACACGTATTGAAAAGCATCTTAAAACTATTGACATCGAGTCAGTAGATGATGCTGTTAAAAAAGGACTTAAATTTTTAGTACAGTAATGAGGTGCTGGTATGGATGATCGTATTTTGGATGAATCCCAAAAAAATGGCGAAGAAAATACAGAGATGTCGTTAAGACCTGGTTTCCTTAATCAATACATAGGACAGAGCACTTTAAAAGACAATCTTAAAATTTTTATAGAAGCTGCCAGAATAAGGGAAGAGGCACTGGATCATGTGATTCTGCATGGCCCGCCGGGCCTGGGTAAAACTACATTATCGAGTATTATCGCAAATGAACTCGGGGTGAATATCAGGACAACATCCGGCCCTGCCATAGAACGCGCAGGCGATCTGGCTGCAATCTTGTCCAGTCTGGATATAGGGGATGTGCTCTTCATCGATGAGATTCACCGGCTGCCCCGTGCGGTCGAGGAGATCCTTTATTCAGCGATGGAAGATTTCTTCCTGGATGTTGTGATCGGCAAGGGTGAAGAGGCGAGAAATATCCGTATTGATCTGCCGCCGTTCACTCTGGTCGGAGCCACAACACGTTTCGGCAGTCTCTCCGCACCACTCCGGGACCGTTTCGGAGTCCAGCTCAGACTGGAATATTATGACCTGGAGAGCCTGATTACAATCGTCAACCGGACAGCTGATATTTTCGAAGTTGCGATTGACCCGGACAGTGCAATCGAACTTGCGAGAAGATCAAGAGGGACCCCCCGCATAGCCAACAGGCTGCTCAGGCGGGTAAGGGACTTTTCCATTGTTAAAAAAGAACCTTCAATCACTCTGGATACGACAAATCATGCGTTGAAAGTGCTTGAGGTGGACGGCCTCGGGCTTGATCCGGTCGATCACCGGATCATGAAAACAATCATTGAAACGTATGGCGGCGGTCCGGTCGGTCTTGAGACGGTAGCTGTTTCCATTGGAGAAGAAGTGGTGACATTACTCGATGTTTACGAACCTTATCTGATCCAGCAGGGATTTCTGGAGCGAACACCAAGAGGGCGTAAGGCGACAGCTAAAAGTTTTGATTACTTTGCATCTCAAAAAGAGATTGATATTTTTAGAAATGAGGAATAGGGTTTGAAACTCGATGAATTTGATTTTGAGCTGCCGGAAGAATTGATTGCACAAACGCCGCTGGCAAATCGTTCCGGGAGCAGACTGCTGGCTTTGGATAAAAGCCGCGGCAAAATAGAAGATAAATATTTCACAGACATCATCGACTACCTGGACGCCGGGGATACGCTTGTATTGAATGATACAAGAGTGCTCCCGGCACGGCTTTACGGGATAAAGTCGGAAACGGGCGCGAAAATTGAAATGCTGATGCTCAAACCGATTGAAAACGGCTACGAGGTGCTGATCAAACCCGCCAAACGGGTGAAACCCGGAACCGAGATCGTATTCGGTGAAGGACTGCTGAAAGCCGTCTGTACAAATACTTTCGACGAGGGTATCAGACATGTCGAGCTTATCTACGACGGTGTACTTGAAAATGTACTGGACGTATTGGGCGAGATGCCGCTGCCGCCGTATATCAAGGAAACGCTTGAGGATAAAGAAAGATATCAGACGGTATATGCAAAAAACAGCGGTTCAGCAGCTGCACCGACGGCCGGTCTGCACTTTACAGAAGGATTGCTTGAAGAGATCAGGGGGAAAGGGATCAACATTGCCACCATTACGCTGCATGTTGGTCTTGGTACTTTCCGTCCGGTAAGTGTGGATGAAATAGAAAATCATAAAATGCATTCTGAATTCTATATCATGAATGAAGAAACGGCAGAACTATTGAATGAAACCCGTGAAAACGGAAAAAAAATCATCAGTGTCGGCACGACAAGTACACGGACACTGGAAACGATCATGCGGGATTACGGAGCATTCGAGGCTGCCAGCGGATTCACGGATATTTTCATATATCCGGGATTCGAGTACAAGGCGATTGATGCACTGATAACGAATTTCCATTTGCCCAAGTCTTCTTTGATGATGCTGGTAAGTGCATTTTCGGACCGTGATATGATTATGGAAACATACCGCCATGCGGTGGATGAGCGGTACAGGTTCTTCAGTTTCGGCGATGCGATGATTATTTACGAAGGTGATTATTAATGGCAATTAGATATGAACATATAAAAACGTGTAAGCAGACGGGTGCAAGACTCGGCAAGCTGCATACACCGCACGGTACAATCGATACACCAATCTTCATGCCCGTAGGCACACGGGCCACAGTGAAAACGATGACACCTGAAGAGCTTGCCGATATCGGAAGCCAGATCATACTGAGCAATACGTATCATCTATGGCTCAGACCGGGAAGCGACCTGATACGCGAAGCGGGCGGACTCCATAAATTCATGAACTGGAACAAGCCGATCTTAACCGACTCTGGCGGTTTCCAGGTGTTCAGCCTGAGCGACAGAAGAAAAATAGAAGAAGAGGGGGTTCATTTCAGAAGCCATCTGGATGGTTCCAAACTTTTCCTGAGTCCTGAAAAAGCGATGGATATACAGCATGACCTCGGCTCGGACATCATGATGTCTTTTGATGAATGTCCGCCGCATCCGGCAGAACATAAGTATGTAAAAAACTCCATCGAACGCACATCCAGATGGGCTGAACGCGGTCTTGACCACCATATTAAAAGCGGCAAAGATAAAACACAGGCGCTGTTTGGCATTGTCCAGGGCGGGGAATATGCCGATCTTCGGGCACAAAGCGCAAAAGATCTTGTTTCCATGGATTTCCCCGGCTACTCAATCGGCGGATTATCCGTCGGGGAACCCAAACCGATAATGTACCGTGTACTGGAAGAGACGATACCCCATCTCCCTGAAGACAAGCCGAGATATCTGATGGGTGTCGGTTCTCCCGACGCACTCATAGAAGGCGTAATGCGCGGGGTGGACATGTTCGACTGTGTACTTCCGACACGCATCGCCAGAAATGGTACAACCATGACTTCAAGAGGCCGTGTCGTCGTTAAAAAGAAAATATATGAGAGAGATTTCACCCCGCTCGATGCACAGTGTGATTGCTACACATGCAGAAATTATACAAAAGCGTATCTTCGCCATCTATTCAAAACAGATGAAATTCTCGGTTTAAGGCTTACTACTTACCATAACCTTTATTTTCTGTTAAAATTAATGGAAGATGTTCGAAGTGCGATTTTAAATGATAGTTTAATGGATTTTAAAGAAGCGTTTTTCGAATCTTATGGATTGAATGTTGATAATCCGAAAAATTTCTAGTCAAGAGGAGAGATTTAGCAGATGGAATTTTTCATGGCCATCTTGCCGTTCCTGGTACTCATCCTGGTAATGTATTTCCTGATGATCCGTCCGGCACAGAAGAAGCAAAAAGATGTACAGAACATGCAGAGCAATCTGCAAAAAGGCGACAAGGTCGTTACAATAGGCGGTATGCATGGTGAGGTAGAATCATTCGATCAAAAACATATGTACATACGTACTGAGGATGTTGATGGTGCTGTTCTTAAATTCGACCGTGTAGCATTGAAAGAAATTGTAAAATAGCAAACCAGAAGCTGACATGACATTGTCAGCTTTTTTTGGTTTCACTTTAAGTGTACAATAGGTATAATTGACACGTTGGTGAATCGTAGAAACAGAGGTGTAACCATTGAACAAAAAATTTAGTAAAATATTAACATCGTTATTGATTGTCGTTATGTTTTTTACAGTGATTGGTCTTACTTTAAAGGATGTTGTAAAAGATGTGAATCTGGGCCTGGATCTGCAGGGGGGATTTGAAGTCCTCTATCAGGTGGAACCGCTCAATGAAGGCGATGAAATTGATGAAACCGCAGTCAAAAGTACTGCCAGCACCCTAGAATCGAGGGTGAATGTATTAGGTGTATCAGAACCTAATATTTCAGTAGAAAGCGAAGACAGGATCCGTGTACAGCTTGCGGGTGTGGAAGATCAGCAGGAAGCAAGGGAAATGCTGAGTACACAGGCGGAACTTAGCATCCGCGATGTCGAGGATAACGTCCTGTTATCCGGTGCGGACCTGGTACAGGGCGGTGCGAGCCAGAACTTCACCGAAACGGGCGATCCGATGGTTTCACTGGAACTCAAGGATCCCGAAAAATTCCGCGAAATAACAGAAGAGATATCAAAAAGACCGTCTGGTGAAAACCTGATGGTCATCTGGATGGACTTTGAGGAAGGTGAAGACAGTTTCGCCGAAGAGGTTAAAAAAGAAAATCCTGCATTCATTTCCGCCCCGAGCGTTTCCGGTCCGATCAATTCTTCGGATGTAATGATTTCCGGCGGATTTTCCGGAGAGGAAGGCCTTAAACGGGCACAGAATATTGCCGCGCTCTTAAATGCCGGTTCACTGCCGGTCAAACTGACCGAAATTTATTCGACTTCTGTCGGCGCCCAGTTTGGTGAGCAGGCCTTGGATGAAACTGTTACAGCGGGACTCATAGGTGTAGCGATAGTGCTGCTCTTCATGATTGCTTTTTACCGTCTGCCGGGTATCGTTGCAGCAGTGACACTGACCGTCTATATATACTTGACCCTGGTCGGGTTTAACAGTATCAGCGGTGTGCTCACCCTGCCGGGTATCGCTGCCCTGATTCTCGGTGTGGGAATGGCAGTGGATGCAAATATCATCATGTATGAAAGAATGAAAGATGAACTCCGCATTGGACGCACTCTTAAAGCGGCATACAAAAAAGCATCTGCACAGTCTTTATGGACGATCGTTGATGCGAACATCACTACGCTGATTGCAGGGGTTGTATTGTTTGTATTCGGTACAAGCAGTGTTAAAGGTTTCGCGACAATGCTCCTGCTTTCTATACTGATGAGTTTTGTAACTGCTGTATTCCTTACGCGGGTCATCCTTTCACTGCTTGTCAAATCAGGGTATTTCAGTAAAAAATTCGGCTGGTTTGGCATTAGGGAAAAAGACAGGTTCGACATTAACAAGGGCAAGGAAATTGAAGACCTGTCGACACCTTGGGATCGTTTTAATTTTGTTAAGCATTACAAAAAATTCTTTGCATTCAGTATTGCGACCATCGTAGTCGGCGCCATCATACTGTCCATCTTCAGACTCAATCTGGGTATCGACTTTACGAGCGGAACACGGGCGGATATCGAGACGGATGGCGCGGGGAATGTGGAACAGGTGGAAGAAGAGCTTGAATCCATGGGGCTTTCGCCTGAAAGTATAACTACTTCCGGCGAAGATACCGTGATTGCCAAGTTTACGAAGCATCTTTCACAGGATGAAGTGACAGAGATGCAGAGTACGTTCTCGGAACTCTACGGCAGCAATCCGATGATCAGTACAGTAAGTCCGGTCATTGGTCAGGAACTCGTCAGAAATGCTGTCTTTGCCCTGGCGCTGGCTTCCATAGGCATCATCCTGTATGCCTCGATCCGTTTTGAATGGCGCATGGCATTACCGGCAGTTGTCGCGTTGATGCATGATGCCTTTCTCATGATTGCAGTATTCTCAATACTGCGGCTTGAAGTGGATATCACTTTCATTGCAGCAATGCTGACCATTGTCGGCTATTCGATAAACGATACGATCGTGACATTCGACCGTATCAGGGAGAATCTGCGCAAAATCAAAGTAATCAGATCAGAGGAAGAAATCGATATGATTATCAATCGTTCACTGAGGCAGACATTGACCAGATCCTTCAACACTGTTCTGACAGTCATAATCGTTGTGGTATTCCTGGTACTGTTCGGCAGCAGTGCAATTTTCAATTTCTCCATCGCATTACTTGTCGGCCTGATCAGTGGGGTCTACTCTTCACTATTCATTGCCATCCAGCTGTGGGGTATTTTGAAAAAACGCCAGTTTAACAAATCTGACGGCGAACTGACAGTTTATGAGGAGAAGGACAAGGACGATGAAAAGATATTAGTATAAATGATGGACGCCTGGGGACTCCCGGGCGTTTTCTAAAGGTGGTAAAAGTGTGTATCAGTCAAAGTATGAATGGAAAGTCCGTAAAAAAACAGCGGATATAGAAGATGACACTGTTAAGGCATTCGGGCTGAACAATCTTGAAAAAACAGTTTTGGAAAACAGAGGATTCGTGGCCGACGGAGATTTAAATAAGATCTTCAAACCAAAATCTTACGAAGCCTCTTTGATTCAGAATATCGGCCAGGCAGTTGAAAGAATTGAAACAGCAATCAACAATAATGAAAACATCCTGATCTACGGTGACTTTGACGCGGATGGCATTACGAGTACAGTCCTTTTATCCAATGCCTTAAAGCGCAGCACGCAGAATGTTGAATTTATCATTCCGGACAGAATTACCGATGGTTATGGTCCGAACAGGGCGATATTCGAAGAGGTTGTGGTGGGTCAGTTCGATTTGGTGATTACAGTCGATAATGGCATCTCGAGCCAACAGGAGATTTCTTTCCTCGAAGAGAATGATGTGGATACCATCGTTGTCGACCACCATTCATTTGGAGAAAATGTGCCCGAAACCACAATCATTCATCCAGATCACCCCGAAGGGACCTATCCTTACAACGCGCTGGCAGGCGTCGGCATCACCTACAAACTTGTGCAGGCGCTGGGGCTCGACAGGCAGGAAGACCTTGCACTTGTCGCCATCGGTACGGTTGCGGATCTGGTTCCGATCATCGACGAGAATAAAAAACTCGTCATCGACGGACTTGAAGTACTCAATGACAGACCGACCCTCGGGATAAAATCATTGCTGCGGAGTGCGGGGCACGACGGCATCATCGATGAGGAAACGATCGGATTTACCATTGCCCCCCGCCTGAATGCGACCGGCAGGCTCGGTGAAGCTTCTGTGGCAGTGGAGCTATTATTGGAGGAAGATGCTGACAGTGCATATGAACTGTCGATGGCAGTGGAGCGGATGAACCAGGAACGCAAACAGATCGTTGAGGAAATTCATGCTGAAGCGGCAGAGATGGTGGATGGCTCAAGCCAGATCAACATCGTCTATAAGGAAGGGTGGCATCCGGGTGTCATCGGAATAGTTGCATCGAGACTGGTAGACCAGTTTGGAAAACCGGCCATTGTGCTGACTCTGGACGGTGAAGCTTACAGAGGGTCTGCCCGCTCCATAGAAGGGGTGGACCTGCATGGCGTCATCGGTGAGCAATCCAGCTATCATAGCAGCTACGGCGGACATTCACAGGCGCTTGGCATAGAAGTCCCCGATAAGCATATCGAATCATTCAAGGATGAACTGACACAGTATTTTGAATCGCTGGGACTGGATCTGAGACCGGTGAAATATATCGATTATCAGCTTAAACCCGGAAATATGACAATGAAGGAATTCGAACGGTTTGAACGATTGAAGCCATTTGGACAATCTTTCAATACCCCGATTTTTATGGTCAATAATGCGAAAATCGGTGCCATCCGTCAGGTGGGTAAAGATAAATCCCATGTTAAAATAACCATCCCCGAGCTGGAACTCGATGTGATCGGATTCAGATTCGGCCATCTTATTCATGAGGTGGGCAACGGCGATACAGTCAGTCTGATCGGCACGGTCAATATTAATGAGTTTAATCAGAAGCGGTCACTTCAGATGGTGCTTCTGGATGCGAGCATTGATACGGTACAGATTATGGATATGAGAAGCAAGACGGACCAGCAGTTTGATATCATTACTAAAGATGACGTTTTTCTGATTCAGGAAGGCAAAGAGAAAAAAGGGCCGAATTATTATCACTACGGTGAACGGCTGCCATTTGTCACAGAGAGTGTGGTGCTCCGTGACCTGCCCGACAGCCTGGATAATCTGACATACTCGTTGAATAATATACATGTATCAAAAGTTATTATGATCTTCCACAGTAAGACGGAGTTGTTCTTTACGGGGCTTCCAAACCGGATGGATATAGAAAAATTACAGAACGTTATCGTGGGGGCAGAGGATGGTTCGATCAATATGGCGAAACATGCGCCGGCACTTTCCAAAAAAATTGGCGTAACGATGACATTTCTTAAAATGACGACAGATATCATGGAAGATTTAAAGATTATAGAGCTGAAAAATGGTATAGTATATAAGGTGAATGTTGATTATGAATGGAACTTGAATGAATCAACAAAATTTAGACTTCTTAACAGCCGCATGGAAGCAGAAACGCGTCTTAAGATGTCATCGACAAATGAACTGAAACAATATGTCAGAACATTAATATCAAATTGAGTGGGTGTTACAATGGATTTAAGAAAATATGTATCAGAAGTTCAGGATTGGCCTGAAAAAGGTGTGAGTTTCAAGGATATTACAACAATCATGGATAACGGGGAAGCCTACGGCTATGCCACAGACCAGATTGTCGAATATGCAAAGAAAAAAGAAGTCGATATCGTCGTCGGCCCCGAAGCCAGAGGGTTTATTATTGGCTGTCCTGTCGCATACAGTATGGGAATCGGTTTTGCGCCGGTAAGAAAAGAAGGCAAGCTTCCGCGTGAAGTGATCAAGTATGAATACGATCTGGAATACGGTTCAAATGTACTGACGATGCATCACGATGCAATCAAGCCGGGTCAGAAAGTTCTGATCACTGACGATCTTCTTGCAACAGGCGGTACAATCGAAGCGACGATTAAACTCATTGAATCACTTGGAGGTATCGTGGTTGGCATCGCTTTCCTGATCGAACTCAATTACCTGGAAGGCAAAAAACGTCTTGAGGGCTATGATACAATTTCATTAATCACTTATGATGAGTAATGTCAAAAGTCTGTGAAAACAGGCTTTTTTTGGTCATTCATTTATTTGAAGGACGATTTATAGTATGATGATTCTAACTATTTCTATCTGGAGAGGGGCGGTGAGGTCATGAATAAGGAATATCCATACACAAAAGAAGATGTCATCACGATGTGCAGCCGGTACATGGATGAAGATGATATCCGGATGGTGAAAAAAGCATATGAACTGGCCCATGAAGCACACGATGGCCAGTATCGGAAAAATGGCCTTCCGTATATTCTTCATCCGGTACAGGTTGCAGGAATTCTAGCGGAATTAAAGCTGGATGGACCCACCATTGTTGCAGGTTTCCTTCATGATGTTGTAGAAGATACGCCGTATACATTTGAAGATCTGGAAAACATGTTCAATGAAGAGGTCGCAGTAATCGTCGATGGCGTTACGAAACTGGAGAAAGTCAAATATCGTTCCAAGCAGGAAGAACAGGCGGAAAATCACCGTAAGTTGTTCGTAGCGATTGCCAAAGACATCAGAGTTATTCTGGTCAAGTTGGCTGACAGACTTCATAACATGCGCACATTGAAGGCGATGCCCGAAGCGAAACAGATCAGGACGTCGCGGGAAACGCTTGAGATATATGCGCCGCTGGCCCATCGTCTCGGTATTTCAAGCATCAAATGGGAGCTTGAAGATATTGCACTGAGATATATCGAGCCGCAGCAGTACTTCAAAATTGTGAGCATGATGAAGAAAAAGAGAAGTGAGCGGGAAAGTGTCATCAACAATGCGATCGACCGCATTGAAAATGAGATGGAAAAGACAGGGCTTAACGGCCAGCTTTCCGGACGGCCGAAACATATTTACAGCATCTATAAGAAGATGAAAAAGCAGCATAAGCAATTTGATCAGATCTTTGATCTGCTGGCAATACGTGTGTTGGTTACAAATATCAAGGACTGCTACGCAATCCTCGGTGTCATCCATACGATATGGAAGCCGATGCCGGGCCGGTTTAAGGATTATATTGCGATGCCGAAGCCAAATATGTATCAGTCTCTTCATACAACAGTCGTCGGTCCCAACGGCGATCCTCTGGAGATCCAGATACGTACATTCGACATGCATGAAATTGCCGAACACGGGGTTGCTGCACACTGGGCATACAAAGAAGGCCGCAATCTTAAAGAATCCCCTTCATTTGATAAAAGGTTCCACTGGTTTAAAGATCTGGTTGATCAGGAGACATCTTCGCCTGATGCTGAGGAATTCATGGAAGCACTGAAGACGGATCTGCTCAGTGATAAAGTATATGTCTTTACACCAAATGGAGATGTCGTTGAGCTGCCGCAAGGTGCCGTACCGATAGATTTCGCCTACCAGGTGCATACAGAAGTCGGCAACAAGATGATCGGGGCGAAAGTGAATGGTAAAATAGTACCAATCGACTATGAACTTTCCACTGGTGAAATCATTGAAATCCGGACGAGTAAACAGTCATATGGTCCAAGCATGGACTGGCTGAAACTTGTCAAATCCTCAAGTGCCAAAAATAAGATCAGGGCATTCTTTAAAAAGCAGGATCGGGCAAGCAATATTGAAAAAGGCAGATTTGCAGTTGAACACGAGATTAAGAACCGGGGATTCAAACCGGATGATGTATTAAAAGATCAATATATCGAACCCGTTCTGGACCGGTATAATATTTCGAACGAAGATGATCTATTCGCGATGGTCGGTTTCGGTGGTGTGACAGGGCAGCAGGTGACCAACCGTCTGATGGAAAAATTCAAAGTTGCCGAAGACAAGTCGAACCAGATCGAAGAAATCGACAGAACACATCATTACAAAGAAATTTCCACCGAATCCGGTGTTTATGTGCAGGGCATGGATAACCTGCTCATCAATCTTTCAAAATGCTGCAATCCCATACCCGGGGATGATATCACGGGGTATATTACAAAAGGCCACGGGGTCAAAGTACACGTATCGACCTGTCCCAACATCAAAAACGAGACAGAGCGTATTATTGATGTGGAATGGGTCAGAAATAAAAATCGCGACCGCAAATATCAGGCCGATCTGGAAATCACCGGATATGACAGACAAGGTCTGGTAAACGAAGTGCTCAATGTCGTTGCAAGCACGAAGTTTCCGATTACACGGGTGAACGGCCAAGCCGATGTCGACAAGAATGCTAAAATCAGCCTGTCGGTCATGGTGCAGAATGTTTCGGATCTGTATAGAATTGTTGATAAAATTAAACAGCTGACTGATATTTACAGCGTAGAACGCGTTTTTAAATGAGGTGAAAAAATGAGAGTGGTACTGCAGAGGGTCTCAAGTTCAACAGTCATCAGCAATGAGCTGTTCAATGAAATTGGAAAAGGCTACTGTCTGCTTGTCGGAGTTTCAAATGACTCCACAGAAGCGGATGCAATCAAACTCGCTGAAAAAATTGCAGCTAGCCGGAATTTTGAAGACAAAGACGGTAAAATCAATCTCTCCATCAAAGATGTGGGTGGTGAGATTCTCAGTATATCCCAGTTTACACTTTACGCTGAGACCAAAAAGGGAAACAGGCCCAGTTTTACTAAAGCAGCAGGTAGAGAACATGCAGATAAATTATATAAATTATTCAATGAAAAACTGGAGGCGCAGGGGCTTACAGTCAAGACCGGCTTCTTTGGAGAAATGATGCATGTTAATATCAATAACGACGGTCCGATTACGATACTCTACGAATCCGAAAACGGAAAGATCAAGTGATGTCTAAACTAAAACAATTCCTTGCCGCTGTTGGCCGGGCAATTTTAAACTTCTTAAAGTACAAAAAGCATTTATATTTTCCGCCATTATTCTTTTTGGTTCTGGCAGGTGTAATCATCGGTGCGGCCGTGTTAATATACAGTAAATTCATAGAAGAACCTGCCGAAGAGGTAAAGATGGCGTTTGAAGCCAAAAATTATGATTTTACCGGCCAGACGATCGTTCTGGATCCGGGACACGGCGGTAAGGACCCGGGCGCCACCAGCGCATCCGACATTACAGAATCAAAGATTGTTTTTAATATTGCTGATAAACTGAAAGACCGCCTGGAAGCGAGCGGTGCTGAAGTGATACTCACCCGGGAAGAGGGGGAGTTTGCCTCCTTGGACGATAGAAAGAAAGAAGGAGATCTGTTCATCAGTCTCCACAGTGATGCAATGGATGACCCTTCAATCACCGGCTTTACAACTTTTTATACTTACCCGAACCAAAAAGAGTTTGCGGAAACAATGAACGCTGCTCTTGATGAACATTCTTTTTTCCATAACAGGGGCAACCGTAAACTTAACTACCAGGTGACATGGCAGCTGGATTATCCGGCAGTCCTGATTGAGCTTGGATATTTGAGTAATCGTTTTGACGATCATACAATTACTGAAGAACCCTATCAGGACCGGATGACAGAAGCGATTTTGGAAGGCATTGATAATTATTTGAATTGAATGCTTGACTTGGATGCTTTTAATCCATATTATATAACTTAATCGAATGAAAGAATTCAATCACCCGAAGAGGTGGCTACGAGATTGTACAGAGATGTCTGCCATGGCTGGAAGCAGACACATCAACGGGCTAAAAACCGACACTTCGGCAGAATCCTGCAGATTTTTTACAGGCGGTGGCAATCGTTAAAATGTCAGAGGGCTTATATACGTATAGGCTGAATCAGGGTGGCAACGCGAGACGATCGTCCCTTATATCCGGTTATGGATATAAGGGGCTTTTTTATATTTTATACAGGGAGTGAGCCAAATGATCCAAATTCCTAGAGGAACCCAGGATATTTTGCCTAAAGACAGCTACAAATGGCAGTTTATTGAAGAAAGATTACATGAAATTGCTAAAAACTATAACTACAAAGAAATCCGCACACCAACGTTTGAATCAACAGAACTTTTTGTCAGAGGTGTCGGCGGCTCTACTGATATCGTCAACAAAGAGATGTATACATTCCAGGATAAAGGGGACCGCAGCCTGACGCTGAAACCGGAAGGGACAGCACCGGTGGTGAGAAGCTACATTGAGAATAAAATGCAGCATGATGTGGTCCAGCCGACCAAAGTTTATTATATGGCGCCGATGTTCAGGTATGAGCGTAAGCAGAAAGGACGCTACCGTCAATTTGTGCAGTTCGGCATCGAGGCAATCGGCGTGGAAGACCCGCTGATCGATGTGGAAGTCATCAGCATGCTGATGCACATCTATAAATCATTCGGACTCAAGGATTTGAAATTATATATCAATTCAATCGGAGACCAGAACAGCCGTTCAGCGTATAACGAGGCACTTGTAAATCACTTCAAACCATCCATCGATGAGTTCTGTTCAGACTGCCAGACAAGAATCGATACGAACCCGATGCGTATTCTCGACTGTAAAAAAGACCGCGATCACGAGCTGATCAAAACAGCGCCGAGAATGTACGACTATCTGAACGATGAATCAAAGCAGTACTTTGAAGAAGTGAAGGCAAATCTGGACGCCATAGGTATTGGATATGAAGTCGACTATAACCTGGTCCGTGGACTGGATTACTATACGCATACAGCGTTCGAAGTGATGAGTGATGCGGAAGGATTCGGTGCCATTACGACACTTTGCGGCGGCGGACGTTACAACGGACTGCTTGAAATGCTGGATGGACCGCATGAGACAGGCATCGGCTTTGCACTCAGCATCGAAAGATTGCTGCTTGCGCTCGAAGCGGAGAATATAGAAATCCCTGAGCCTGCGGGCATCGATCTCTATATCTGTACATTGGATGATAAGTCAATCGAGAGAGCGAGCCATATCGTACACACATTACGGACGAAAGGCATCAGCTGTGACATCGACTACAAACGCCGTAAGTTGAAAGCACAGATGAAAGATGCAGATAGAAAAGGGGCCGCCTATACAATCGTGCTGGGTGAAAATGAGCTATCTACAGGTAATGTTGAATTGAAACATATGGGAACGGGAGAATCCAAAACGGTTCACCTGGATGAGCTGGACACATTACTGGAGGAGAAATAATTATGAGACATCATACAACTGAAGTGACAGAAGCAAACACAGGCGAAACAGTAAAATTAAAAGGCTGGGTACAGAAACGGCGTGATCTCGGTGGGTTGATTTTCATTGATCTCAGAGACCGCAAGGGGGTCATCCAGGTCGTGTTCAATCCGGAAATTTCCAAAGAAGCGCTGGAAACAGCTGAAAAAATCCGTTCCGAATATGTGATCGAAGTATCCGGTGAAGTGCTGCAGCGTGACCCGTCCCAGTTCAATGACAACATTGCGACAGGTAGAATTGAAGTGCTGGTAAGTGAAGTGACAGTCCTTTCAAAAGCGGAAACACCGCCATTCCAGATTCTTGATGACACGATTGGTGAAGATGTCAAACTCAAATACCGTTATTTGGACCTGCGCCGTGATAAACTGCAGAACACTTTAAGACTCCGTCACCAGATCAACAGAAGTGTAAGAAACTTCCTGGATAACGAGGAATTCGTTGATATCGAGACGCCGGTGCTTTCCAAATCCACACCGGAAGGCGCGCGCGACTATCTGGTGCCTTCCCGTGTACACGAAGGCGAATTCTATGCACTGCCGCAGTCACCGCAGATCTACAAACAGCTGTTGATGCTGTCGGGCATGGAAAAGTATTATCAGATCGTCAAATGCTTCCGTGATGAGGATCTTCGTGCGGACAGGCAGCCGGAATTCACCCAGATTGATATTGAAATGTCATTTATGGATCAGGAGCAGATCATGGAATTGAACGAGCGTCTGATCCAGCATGTGATGAAAAATGTTAAAGGCGTCGATGTCGAACTGCCATTGCCAAGAATGACTTATGATCAGGCAATGGGAGAGTACGGCGTAGATAAGCCGGATACACGATTCGATCTGAAGCTGAATGATCTGAGCGAATTCAGTAAGACAGTAGACTTCAAAGTCTTTCGTTCCACAGTGGAGAACGGCGGAATGGTCAAGGCGATCGTCGCCAAAGGTGAAGCGGATAACTTCTCCAGAAAAGACATCGATAAGCTTGAAACATATGTGAAAACATATGGTGCCAAAGGGCTTGCATGGCTGAAGGTGAAGGAAGATGCACTGAACGGACCAATCGCCAAGTTCTTCAATGAAGACAATCAGAAAGAACTGTTTGAAACACTGGACCTAGATAACGGCGACCTTATCCTTTTCGTTGCAGACAAAGCAAAAGTCGTCCATGCATCACTCGGCAACCTGAGAAATAAACTCGCAAAAGATCTGGATCTGATTGCAGAAAATCAGTTCAATTTCCTGTGGGTTACAGACTGGCCGCTGTTCGAGTACGATGAAGATGCAGGCAGATACTTCGCTGCACACCATCCTTTCACATCACCAAAGAAAGAAGATGTGGAACTGCTTGAAACAGAGCCTGAAAAGGTGAAGGCAAATGCATATGACATCGTTCTGAACGGTTACGAGCTCGGCGGCGGATCCATCCGTATCCACGATGCAGACATGCAGGAGAAGATGTTCAAAGCACTCGGTTTCACAGATGAAGAAAGAGACGAACAGTTCGGTTTCCTGATTGAAGCATTCAAATACGGTGCACCACCGCATGGCGGCATTGCATACGGTCTGGATCGTCTCGTCATGCTCCTTGCAGGTACAGACAATATCCGTGACGTGATTGCATTCCCTAAAACAGCAAGTGCCGGAGACCTCATGATGAACGCGCCATCAGAAGTATCTCCAGCACAGCTTAAAGAACTGCATATAGAATTGGATGTTGAGGATAAAGAATAGATTAATAACAGGCGGGATAGAGACGAAAATAAGTCTCTATCCCGTTTTAATGTTTAAGAAGACTGTTTTGTTACTATATATAATTGATGGATATATTATAGAAGGCGGTGTTTCATAATGAAAATTGCATTTATTTCCGATATACATGGAAATGCGACAGCACTGGAGGCAGTGCTGGCAGATATTGAAAAAAAGCAGGCAGATAAGATTGTAGTAATGGGCGATATTTCCTATCGTGGCCCGGAACCGAAGAAGTCACTTGATCTGGTTAGGAATCTGGATACGGAAGTCATCAAAGGCAATGCAGATGAGTGGGTCCATCGCGGGATAAAGACAGGAGAAGTACCGGAGCAGGCGCTTGATATCATGAAAGAAGAACGGGAATGGGCGGTCGATCAATTGTCAGATGAAGATATGGAATATTTAAGAAATCTTCCATCAGAATTGACTGTTGATCTGACAGACAAGGTAAAAGTACATTGTTTCCATGCCACACCGGAAAGTCTCTTTGAGGTTATCAAACCGACAGAATCAGATGAGACACTGGAAGAGAAGCTGATGCAGAATCAGGAAGCGAATCTATTTTTATACGGTCACATCCATCTTCCGTATATTCGCCATATCAATGGAAAATGCGTAGCAAACCTCGGAAGTGTCGGATTACCGTTTGATGGCTTGAACCATGCCTCCTATCTGATTGCAGAAGGAGATGGAGATCAATTTAATGTAGGTATTCAGCGTGTACAATACGACGTAAAAAAAGTGAAGAAGCAATTGGAAGAGAAAGAATATCCAAACCTTGAATTTCTGACTGGAGTAATTGAACGCGGTTCACTGCCATAGTAATGATAAAATAGAGAAATCCAATAAGAATCGACAGAAGGAAGATATCCCCTCTGATTCTTATTGGATTATTTGTGTTTATTTTTCATTTTTCAGCTTTTCGTTTATATCATTTACCATGCTTTTATTCCTGGAGCGTGCAATCAGCCAGATAATGAAATAGATCATCACGAAAAGGATATTTATTTTATCCATAAATCTTTGCTGGTTAAGTTTTCTAAATAATCTCCTGCAATGATATATGAGTAATTGATATTTTCCAAACGAAAAACCACAGGAGGCGATAGATTTTATTTTTATTTATTCAAATCATAATGGAGTACATATTCATTATTCTCTTTGTCAAAATTGTAATCCATGAATCCAAGACCCCGGAGTAACATACCCATTCTTTCATTTCCTTTAACGTAATCTGCAATTAAAGTATCATACTTACCGCTGTTGCTAGCCATTCTAATTGCTTCCTCGACAGTCTGTCTGCCATAACCTCTACGTTGATGATTCTTATCAATCATCATTCTCCAAACCATGAATTCCCTTTTTTCCTCGTCTATGTCTATAAGTATGAACCCGACGATTTTATTATTTGCTTCAACTGCATATGGAAATACATCATTATCGTTACGGTAGAGGTAGCACTCTGCCAAAGATCTAACATTGGGAGCAACAAATTTTTGCTGCTGTTGATATTCATGAGTTTCCAAATTTATAACAATGTAAAAATTTTCTTCAGTGATTTCTATAAATTTCACCATGTATATGTCTCTCCTAATTCATTGCAAATTTCTTTACTAGGTTTCATTTAACAAACCCATAACATACTCCTTATCTCTATCTTGTTTCAGAGTGTCAGGTGACCACGGAATATAAATATCTGGTTCTACGCCAGAAGTCGAACCAAATGAACTTTTGTCCTCCATTTTAGATATGCTGTAAAAAAATAAATAGTTTCCATAGTCTATTGTAACTACATTAAAATAATTCATGATTCCCATTGTCGGACGGCCGACGACAGTAACTTTATCTGACTTTTTTACATTAGCAGCAAATGTATCGCCGGAACTCCCACAATAGTAATCTGTCAATACGTATACTTTCGATGGTGTAGAGCGTCCTTCTATTAGAAATTCGGTGTCTTCCGGAACCTCCACGAAGCCTTTTCCATGATTATTTTTGAATGATTCAATCTCATTTTCCATCTCTTTAATCATTTCAGTATCAAGTCCCTGTCTTAAATATTCTTCTAGTGTCTCGATCCATAGTGTGCAATTTCGTTTAGTATAGTTTGTCAGCATACGTTCATTTTCACTAAATAACTCTTTGAAGCTAGTATCACTACTAAAGATATATTTTAATAACGGGAAATAAAACATATCATTTCCGCCGTTATTTTCTCTGACATCAATGATAAGATTATCAGATTTTCCTAATAATTTTTCATTTTGATTGATTAAATCTACTATAGCTTTTTCTTCTGCAAAATCAGTGAGTTTCATATAAACAGTATTGTCATCAATTTTATTAAAACTATACTCACTCTGATAGGGAAGGGGGTCATAGTTTGAAATATTTACTTGGAATTGTCTACCCTTTCTTTCTATCTCAGTCCTATTTGAATTGCTTAGAACATATCTCCAACGTTGACGTTCATTCACATCTTCCTCAAGACGCTTACGATATTTGACTGCCATATCCGGAATACTATTCCCATCAATATTAAGTATTTTATCTCCTGGTCTCAATTGCTTCTCCTGCAAACTCTCAGTCACATATAAATAATCTTCATAACGCCTGACAGAAAATCCGATATTCAAAGGATTGGTATCTTTATTTCTAAACCATAAATGGCCATCCTTAAAATCCAACAAGTAATTCTGGATTGTTTCTTCAAATTCTTTGTCCGTCATATTATTGGTAATTAAATATTCTGCTGGGTTATTTAACTTTTGAATTTCTTCGCATCCTGCATAATCATTTTCTAATACATTTTGAATATCCGTAAAAATCTCTTTTTTGGTAAACATGGAATGCCCCATTTCTTCGAGTGGTTCAAACCGGAAAGAAAAAATCCTCCCAGTCTGACTGGAAGGACTAGCCTAAAAAATATTTATACATACTGCTATAACTATAGTTCTATAGTTCTATAGTTCTACAGTGTATTTATAAGAAGTATGATAAATGGACAGACTAATCCCGTTTTTAAAATAAAATGCGTATGCATTTTGATAAAAGTAGGATTATTTGTTCATTGTCCATTTCCATCCTTTCATACTATATTAAATTAATAGTATCAATTAAATTTAAAATTATCAATAAATTCAGTCAATAACTGCGCTTTCTAAAATGGTAAACCTCAACTTTTCTGTATCTACTTCTGCCTGGAGGCCATAAGGAAGTATGAATTTAGGTTCATTGTGTCCGAAATTCATATTGTACAGCACTGGCAGGTCTTCCCGGCCGGCTTCTTTCAGAATCTGTCTCCATATCTCTTTATATTCTTCATAGTAGATACCATCCTGAGGCCTGCCGACTATTACTCCATTCACCCATTCAAAAATGCCCATTACAGACAATGCTCGCAGATAATCTTCAAAAAATTTAGGATCAATATGAACTTCTGAAGTTTCCAGGAATAATATTGCCCCATCAAATACTTCAATATCAGGGAAAATTTCCGTCCCACGCATGTTATTGAAGACTTCAAAGCAACCGCCGATCAGGTGCCCCTGAACAGTACTTTCTCCATTGATACTCTCATAGCCGGGATTTGTAAAATGAGAGCGTTCGATATCTTTATTTTCCTCATCCCATTTCAGACCAAATTCCCTTATAGTTTCAGCTGGTTCTATCCTTCCAATATCATCAGAGGAGAACCAGGTCCTCTTGATGGAATCAATAGTATATTCATCCATAACAACATTTTCTGCAAAATCGGTAAGTAGGGCAGGGCCATAACTTGTAGATATGCCGTTATTGTAAAACATGAAGTGATTTGCGGTTGTATCGGAATACCCCGAGAAAATTTTAGGGTTATTCCTCAGTGCTTCAAAATCTACATAGGGCATTATCCGGATTGTTTCATTACCGCCGATGCAGCAGATGATGGCTTTTACTTCAGGGTTCCTCAGTGCGTCATTTAAATCTTCTGCCCGATTTTCAGGATTCTCGTATATGTAATCGATGCCTTCCAATGCATGGGGCATGACTTTCACCTTGAGTCCGAAAACATCTTCGAGCCTTTTGATGCCCTGCTCGGTACGCCATCTGATGGAATCATCGCCAGCCAATCCGCTGGACAGGGAAACTATGGATACTGTATCGCCATATCTTAATTTTTTAGGTTTATTCATACAGGTTCACCCTCTATATCTAAATATTCAAAAAATATATGATACTATAATATCATAGAGACGCGAGGAGGATACAGATGGATAATATAGAAATTAAAAATCTGGTGCCACAGTTCGTTGATTTCTTTGAGGAAGCCAGTAGCAGGAGCATGAGTGAAGAGAAGCGTTTTGAACTCTGGAAAGATAAATATAATTTTGCTGCAGTACCGCCTGGAGGAGAAGGAGAGAAAATCGCCCGCTCGATGCTGGCTGACTCTTGGCACAGATATGCCAGGGAAATTGATTTTATCAAAGAATGGAAACCCGAAAAGGATGTGATTGAGAAGCATCTTTCTCAAGTCAAACAATTGCTGGGATGTGAAGAAGCGATTGATTTAGTCATTATATATTTTGTGGGTTCTTTTGAAGGCAATTATTTTATCGCACCATATGATAATAGATCAGCTCTATGCCTGCCTATTGAGAGTGAACTAAGTGATATTGTTCTATATCATGAGCTTACTCATATCGTCCATCATAAAACAGCCGGTCTCAATTTAAGCTGGGAACGGCCGGTCGGTGCTCTGATAATGGAGGAAGGTCTGGCGACAAGAGTGAGTAGACATTTTGTAAAGGACTGCGAAGATGAGGCATATATTGAATATACAGCGGGATGGCTGGATGCTTGCAGATCCAAAAAGCAGGAAATTATAAACGGAATCATTCCATATATCAATGATTCCAGTTCAGAATCAGTCATGAAATTTACATTCGGAAGTGGAAATACAGGACTTGAAAGGGAAGGATATTACGTTGGATGGAAAGTGGTTCAATCACTTTCTGAAAAAGGTGTTTCATATGAAGAAATGGCTAAAGTGCCTGAGGAACAGATACCTCAATATGTGCAGAAGGCGTGCGAGAGCCTCTATAATTGATAGAAGGTGGAGAAAAGATGATAATTCATGCAACAACGGATTACATATCAGACATGACAGAACTCACATCCATTCTGTGGGACGAAGATTACGACATCTTAAAATCTGAAATAGAAAAGGATATCAAAAAGAGTGACAGTGCCTATTTCATGAAAATGATTGAGGATAAACCGGTTGCATTTGCCCATTGTCAATTAAGATATGATTACGTCGAAGGTACAAATTCCTCACCGGTCGGATATCTTGAAGGTATCTTTGTGAGGGAAGAACACAGGAATCAGAATATTGGTACTGAACTTATCAAAGAATGTGAGCAGTGGGCAAAAGACCACGGCTGTACTGAATTTGCCAGTGACTGTGAATTGGATAATACGAGCAGTCTGGAATTTCATCTGAAGAACGATTTCGAAGAAATGAACCGGATCATCTGCTTGAGAAAAACTTTATAATCATTTTCGAATACATGCGAATAATGACCAAGTGGGAATGGAGCTGAATGCTTAATGAAAAAATCGGTACTCGGTTTATTGGTAATCGCTGTAATCTGCATTGCATTTGCAGCGATTTTTGTAAAGCTGTCTGAAGCTTCAGCGAGTATCATAAGTATGTATAGAATGCTGTTTGCCAGTATTTTGCTGCTTCCCATTGTCTATAGATACAGAAGTGAATTCTCGAAATTATCATGGATAGAATGGGTTTCCCTGACAATTGCCGGATTATTTCTGGCCATGCATTTCGGCTTCTGGTTTGGATCACTGCAACTGACATCCGTTGCAAGTTCGACAGTTATCCTTGCACTGCAGCCGATAGTCGCAATGGTCGCAGCTTACCTGATATATAGAGAAAGAGTAAGTATAAGAATCGCTATTTCAGTATTCGTCTCATTTTTAGGCGTGGTCATCATCAGCTGGGGTGATTTCAGTTTCACAAATTTAAGTGCATTTACAGGCAATGTTTTGTCATTTCTCAGTGTCGTTGTGGTTGTGTGTTATTTTATGATCGGTCAGAAAGCAGTCAGCAAACTTAAACATTGGGTCTACAGTTTTGTTGTCTTCAGTATTGCTGGATTGTTTCTATTAGTATATAACTTGATCACTCAAACCGATTTAACGGGATATCCGCCAAAAGAGTGGATATTGTTCATATTACTCGCTATTTTCCCGACAATTGCACATGTCATATTTAACTACTTATTGAACGAATTAAGCACAACAGCGATTTCAATGTGTATGCTGCTCGAACCAGTAGGAGCAACAATACTCGCATTCTTGATACTTTCAGAAACGCTGAGTTTACTTCAGATTATAGGCGGACTGATTGTGCTATTAGGTGTATTCTTCTTTCTTGTGGGACAGCACCAAAAGAGGGTGCTGTATCCTTAAATAAAATGGCGTATATGGAATTTTAATTGAGATACCGGCTTATCATAAAAAATTAAGCTGGCTAAGCCACAAATGAAAAGTGTGATTTAATAATGATTATTCTGCGTCCATGGTAATTATTGCATCACCGGTTCATAAGCAGCAATTTGTGCTGCCTTTTTTATCTTGTTTTAATATACTCTATTACTTCAAGTGGATGTCTTTGTGATGTTTTCATATGAAATGGTACAGTTATATATATTAAATAAAAGGAAGTTTCACCTTATGAATAATTCTAAATTTACCCGGACATTAGTCTTCATCGGCCGTATCATTATGATGATTCTTGGTGCGTTTATCACAGCATATGGTCTGGAATCTGTCCTTATACCAAACAGGGTATCTGATGGAGGCATCACCGGTGTCAGCATTGTCGGTTCAAATCTATTTGATATAAAGCTGGGTGTTCTGATTGCTGTACTAAACATTCCCTTCATCTGGCTGGGATATAGACAGATTGGAATTAAGTTTGCAGTCCTTTCTATTACCGGTATACTCTCTCTTGCGTTTTTCACATCTATCATGCATCATATTCCAACCATCATCGAAGGGGATTCTCTGCTTGTCACAATCGTCGGTGGTGTGATTATCGGCACTGGTATGGGACTGGCACTCCGCAACGGCGGTGCGCTGGATGGCATCGATATGTTCGCAGTCCTGTTATCCAGAAAGCTTCCGTTCGGTACCAGCGACTTTATTCTATTTCTGAACATCTTCGTTTTCGTATTGGTTTCTACAGTTTTCGGTTTTGAAGGCGCGATACTCTCCGCAATTGCCTATTTCATTGCGTCCAAAGTCATACATCTTATAGAGGAGGGGCTTAGCGGTTCGAAAACATTTGTTATTATTACTACGAGTCCTCAGTCCATCATAGAAGAGATTAAAGATGAATTGGGGCGTACGTGTACTTATAATGAAATACACGGTGGATACACAGACATTGCTTTCACTCAGATTACGTGTGTAATCAATCGACTTGAAGAGCAGAAACTTAAGGAAATTATAACGACAATAGATCCACATGCATTCATCGCAGTATATGACGTATCGGATGTCAAAAAAGGAACTTTCACTAAGCAGGACTTACAACGAAAGTAATTTTTACAGATAAAACAAGCCTGATGAAGATTAAATGCTAATCTCCATCAGGCTTGTTTTTTGTTATATTACTTTTGGTCCAGTGAATCCGAAACTTTGACTACCTGTTTGCCGAAATTATCTCCGGTAAACAGATTTCTGAATGCATTTGGTAATTGATCGAATCCTTCAGCAATCGTTACTTCAGATTTGATCTTTCCTTCCTGGACCCACTGGGCTAATTGCTCACTGGCATTTTTGAAGTCATCTTTAAATTGAGCGACAAGAAAGCCCTGCATCAATGCTTGCGATTTAACCAATTTCTGCTGCACACGGGGACCGTTGTCTTCTTTACTGTTGTAGGATGATATCGCTCCGCATACCGGAACTCTTGCGAATGTATTCAGATGGTTGAACACTTCGTCTGATATCGGTCCGCCAACATTTTCAAAGTATACATCGATGCCATCAGGTACAGCTTTTTCCAGTTGTTCCGCAAAGTCATCCGCTTTGTAGTCGATGCCTTCATCAAAATCTAAAGTGTCGGTAAGGTAATTCACCTTTTCAGGTCCACCGGCAATTCCCACAACTCTTGCACCTTTGATTTTCGCGATCTGTCCAACTACAGACCCGACAGCACCCGATGCTGCAGAAACAACTACAGTTTCACCTTTCTCAGGTTTACCGATTTGTAATAGACCGCCATATGCCGTATGTCCAGGCATACCAAGTGTACTCAAGTATAGATGAAGTGGTACCTCAGTCGATGGAACTTTATTCACAGCATCACTTGATACAGTATTGAATTTCTTCCAAGGTAGACCGCCTGTCACCACATCTCCTTCTGCAAAATCTGCATGATTTGATTCAACCACCTTACCGACAATATGTCCTTCAAATGGAGCATCAAGTTCAAAAGGTTTTGCATAAGATTTCGTGTCATTCATCCTTCCGCGCATATAAGGATCAACGGATATATAAACACTTTCAATTAATATTTCATCATTATCCGGTTTCTTAACTTCAACATCTTCATATCTGAATACTTCATCGCCAGGAAGTCCTTCCGGACGTTTGGCCAAAACTATCTGTTCATTTTTCAAAATAATCCTCCTCAGTGTAATAAATAAAATCGTTCTTCCATACTAATACCCGTTGAAGAAGATTTTAAATTCCCAACAGCATTAAGGAAATTTAAATAATAAGTACTATCATTTCTAAACCAATCAACTGTTTTAAGAAAATACTTGCGGTTGTTTCTCTGGTTTCATGGTTACCCTCAGTAAATAAAGCGGATTTATTAATAAACAATAACACCGCTGTAAAAATTGTTATCGTTAGTAATAGCTTAAATATTCCAAGCATATCAATCTCCTCTTTGCTTTTTTCATTTTTAAATCTTAATAAATTGTTTAATAGAGTAGTAAAAGGTTGCGAATTATTTTGTCTAAATATTCAGTAATTTTATGATACTATTAAATTAGCTGCATTTAAATAGAAAGCAATAAAGGGGAAATTAAGATGGAAGCTTTAATGGTTTTAGATATTCAAAATGGATTTATTGAAGGTAACGACGAAATTGTTTCAAAGATTACAGCTCTTGCGAAGCATTTTAATGACGAGGGGAATAAGTGATTGTTTTTAAGCATATTGATAAGACCGAGGGGAGTCTGATCGAATATGGTACGTCAAAGTCAGAGATACCTTTTGAGCTTATTGAAGCAGCAAGTGCAGTCATCGAAAAAGCATATCCGATAGCCTTCAAAGGAACAGGACTACAACAGTACCTGGAAGATAATAAAACAGATAAACTATACATAACTGGTTTCAATATGGAGTTCTGTGTCCTGTTTACGTCAGTAGCTGCTGCAGACAGAGGTTATGAAGTTGTTGTAATAGAAGACTTGTGTGGCACAGTAAATGATGAAAATACGTATGAAATGGAAGGGCTTGATATTGTGGATTTTACGGGAAGTGTAATCGATTGGTCAGGCGTGATTGAAAATCAATATTTGGAGGAAAGTAAGTTTTCAAATCTTAAATTATAAATTATGTAGCCAGCCTGAAAAATTGGGTCAGATAATAAATGATTTCCAGAAGTTTTTGCCGAGCAAAGTAGAAAACATATGATTAGAGATTTAAACTGTATACTCAAAATTATTATTAGATTTTTGAAGTGAACAGGGGGCCTGGTTGAAGTCATTAAATTTTGTATTAATGACCGATATTTGTACTTTGAGGGAAAACTGTTAAAAGTACTTAAAAAATGGATCCTTTAATACAAGGAGGTATTTGGTGAAGTTTATTTTCTTTTCAATCATATCATTATTTATTTTATCAAGTTGTCAAGCTAATGAAACTTCAGAAGAAGACAACACAAATGGATCATCAGTAGAATCCACAGAAGAAAATACTAATAACGAAATTTCAGAGGAAACAACCAGCAATGAGCAGCCTGATACAAATGAATCATCGGAGGAATCCACTGAGGAAAATAAGAATAGTAAAAATGAAGAAGAGGGAAAAAAGTCTACGAATGAATCCAATGATAACATGAGTGGCCAAAACGCCACTTCGTTTGATATTCATTCCGATGAGGTTCAACAAGCGTTGTTTTCCTCAAGCAGTGTTGAGGGAGAAAATTTAACATTTTCGCAAGATGTCATTACACAAGGGATGTCCCGGACAGAAGTAGAGGAACGATATGGTACTTATGATCTAATTTATCCAGGTGGAGGGGTTCCCGCAGTTATCTATGGAAATCTAGGGGTAATTTATTCAGACTCACGCCCTTTCATTCCAAGTAAAGACCCAGGTGATGAAAATACAAACCCCGATGAAAACAATGTTGAAGATGTTTTATTCTATGCTGGCTTGCCATATAACGAAGTGGTAGAGGCATTGGGAGAACCTGATGTTGATGTTTATGAAACCGAAGGGGGACCAGTCGGTGGTGTGCAACGCATGGAGTATGTAATCGAGGACAAAGAAACCTCCACAGTCAAAGGTGTATTTGCTTTACACGATAATGAATCAGACGAAAAAATAGTGGATCTAATGACTGTAGACGAGGTGCCGGATGATGCTGATGAGGCTACAGCACAAAAGCCCGGAGAATCAGAAAATATAGACACTGAAGAAGAGGAAAGGATTACTATATTTATAAATGGATATATCGATGCTTTAATGGAATATTTCAATAATGGAGATGAAAAAGTACTGGGGTATAGTAATGAAGGTTCACCAAACTATGAAAAAATATCATCAAACAAAGCTTCCGGGAATTACCGTAATCATGAAACTTATGAGCTAAACATCAATAATATCACTCCAGCAGGAGGAAGTGCTTATGAAGTGACAGTAAGCAGGGAATATTCACATGCAACTTCGAGCGGGAGAAGCATCACAGAAGTGAAATATTCAATCGTTAACACACCACAAGGTTTTAAAATTTATAACTTTCAAGAGTTGAGTAATAGTTCTGTTGAATAGTATTATTTTATCTTCCGACCGTTATTAATGGTTAAATATAGGAGCTTAATATTATGTCCTCTTTATAAAGGAAATGAAGGTTACATGGATTGATTTTTGAAACACAAAGCGGTAAGCCTGTAACAACCAAGACACACCTTTTACGCCATGCTTTTGCAACAGAAGCAGTCCAACGACAAAATATGAATATTGATATTGTCGCAAAGCTGTTACATCAGAGTGATTTGAATATAACAGTTTATTACTCCGCATCAACCACATCAACCACATCAACCACATCACAAATTTCTGAATCAATAAGTAAATTACATGATATCATTATGAGGAATTGCATTCTTATTATCAAAAGCACAGCAGAACCTATAAAGTAAACAACAAGCGTAAAAAGCCTGTAACACCCTCTACATTCGACGAAGCATCTTTAAGAAGGATTTCGTCTGAACGTGATGTAAACATCGCCCAAAAGAGGTATATGCAGCTTTCGAAAAAGGAATTGTGAATAGATTAATAGCGGTTGAAAAATAAGTTGCGGAAAATCAAGAGAGATGGGTAACTAATCAATTTGAGCGGTTCAATTAGGTGATTAATGAGTTGGAAAATAGCCTCGTTAAATTATTTTTAACGAGGCTATTTTAACTATCTTGTTCTACAATCGCACCCGATTGCAGCATTTACTTTTATTATAAACTTCTCTATAACTTACGCAGAAATTAAAATTCTACATAAAATGGTTGTTTGCTGCTATCAAGACAGTACTCTATTCTTTGTCTAAAATTATCAATAGTTATCATTTGCAAAGCCTGCTTGATAGGGAAAAAGCCTACTTCTAAACTCTCTGAGGAAGTTGTAAACTCGCCTCCAATTGGCTTTGCTAAAAAGAGAGTATTACAAATTGATTTATTCACATTTTGGAACACCCCACAGAATTTAAGAACTTCAATATCAATACCTGACTCCTCTTTAGTCTCCCTTATTGCAGCGTCCTTCAATGACTCGCCTTCCTCAACTATTCCCCCAGGCATTTCCCAACCTCTCATAGGACCTTTAATTAGCAAAATTTCTTTTTGGTCGTTAAGTACAATAGTTGCTGCAGAAACAAAATGTTTAGAAGGTGTGTAAATCTGTGATGTTTTCTGTCCCAAAGTTATTTCCCCCTTTTTTGTGTAAAGCTTTCTCCATAAAATGGCCCATTTGTTGAAGAGCTATCAATACCATAGTACCATATTTACTCATTTAGTAGGCATCAAAAAAGTGCTGCGTACTAGATGTTTCTACTACATGTTATGGCCTAATACGACATAAAAGAGATCGTCAATGACGATCTCCTGTTGTTCAATTAATATAGCTCATATAATGTTGCATATTATATGAAGGATGCTGATGTATCAAGAGAAATATGTTATCTCTTGACTTTTAATAAAAGAGGTTTATTCTTATGAATTAATAAAACAGACAGTAAAGTTGCAGAGGTATCAATCAAAATTTCTGATACCGTTAATAAAATTTAATTTGCCTGCAGAAAAGGCACAATATACAGCCTTTCCAGCAAAGATATTAGGAGAATTAACGGATGGACAGTACCCAATTGTAATTTTAAGTAATGGGGAACCAGTTAGTTTTTTCCTATTAAATTCAACTGACAGGGTCAAGAAGTGTACAAATAATCCGACTGTCTTTTTATTAACTGCTCTAACGATAGACCACTCACAACAAGGAAGGGGATTTGCAAAACAGGGGATGTATCTTTTAAAAGATTTTGTTAATCGGGAGTTTCCAGAATACAATGAGATTGTCTTAACAGTTAATCACAAAAATATTCCAGCGCAAAAGTTGTATAAGAGAGTGGGATTCATTGATACTGGTAAAATAAAAAAAGGTAAGATAGGCAAACAACTAATTTTTAGTACTTCAGTTTAATGTATAGAATATATTGTTTAAAAAGCGCAATACTGTAATGATTTTGCTCCCTGCATTTTCATTTTATAGTCTCCTTTCACCAAAGATAATATTATGCTTATCTTGCTGTGCATTAATCCGTTTATTCTTGTTTTTTTCATTTGATTTTATTCTCCATAGAAATATGTATGAAAGACTCCTAATAGTAATAGTTGATGTTTTTTAAAGCTTTCCTCAAAAATTTCGAAATTAGCATAAGAAGGAGCCGCAAATTTTATCTTCCACTTTGCTATCATTTTTCTTGATTGTTTATCTGTTATCTCTGCCCAATCATTAAATTTTTCTTCATATTATAATTTGTTCCATGTAGTATAGCAAAGAATTACAGTTAAAAAATAATGGGGCGGTAAAGGTAAATGCAGTTGAGTAATAACTGAATAAGGCGACTGTGTAATATGATGACGATAAAAGAAGGATGAAAACATTGACTTTTTTTGAGCAGGCATTGTAATAATTATTTTCAATAACACTAATATTTTGTTAGGGATTGTGAAGTATTATACACTTGGCAAAACAGTTCTCTTAATAACTCATCTATAATCCTGTACTATTAACTTTTAAAATGAATTATAGATGAACCATTAATTTCAAAATAATTGTAAGTATAATTTTATATATCATTATATTAAATTAGATAAGTTGATTTACAAATTCCACTTAATAAGCAAGCCTGCATATGACAAGCCGCCGCCGAATCCGTATAACAATATTTTATTACTATTATTGATTTTTCCTTCAGCAATAGCTTTGTCTATTGATAAAGGGATGGTTGCTGATGAAGTGTTTCCATAATCTATCAAACTATTTAATGTTTTTTCCAGCGAAAATCAGTCTTTTTACAAATCGATTCAATCATTTTTAAATTTGCACTGTGGGGAACAAACCAGTCAACATCTCTTAAAGTAATTGAAGCATTTTCTGCAACACGTTGTACTCCTTTTGGAACAGTAGTGACTGCCCATTTGTATACTTCGCGACCCTGTTGAACTATTTTACCGCTATTATTCAATTCTTCTTCAAACATAGTGCTTGATATATTTGAACAGTATAAACTTTTCGCTTTTTCTCCTTCAGAGCCTAAATGAGAAGATATAAAACTCGGTTGTTTTTCATCGTGTTCTACTAGCATTGCTCCGGCCCCGTCTCCGAATAAAATACATGTAGCCCGATCTTCATAATCTGTGATTTTTGAAAGTGTTTCTGCCCCAATAACAAGAATTTTATTATGCAAACCAGAAGAAATTAAGCCGTTTGCTATATGCAATCCGTAAGTAAATCCTGCACATGCAGCGTTTAAATCAATCGCTCCGGCATTCTTGAGTCCTAATTTTGCCTGGACTAGAGAAGCGACACTAGGAGTTTTGAAATCAGGAGTTAGTGTGCAGACGATGACCATATCTATATCTTTTAATGATTTATCATATCGTTCTGCTAAATTCTTTACAGCCTTGTAACTTATATCACTCGTAAATTCTTCATTGTGTGCAATTCTTCTTTCTTTAATACCAGTGCGCTGAACAATCCACTCATCATCTGTTTCAACTAATTTTTCTAAATCATAATTAGTCAGTATTTTTTCAGGAACATAAGAGCCTATAGCAGAAATTCGGGCTTTAGAAATCATAAAAGATACCTACCTTTTTAATTTAAGTACATCTCTATTTTAGCACTTAATATTAATACTAGGTACTAATTTAACTTGGCTTGATTAGGAATTCTTGATTTTTACTGAAAAGCCCTCCATATCAATAAAAACTTTGATATGAAGGGAAATTTAAAATTGGATATATGTGGATTACAATTAAAAGTCTATTATTTAATGATTTTTTTAAGCTCTGCTAAAGAATTAACAGTATAGCTGGCCTGTTTTAACTCATACTTTTTAGAAAAATAGAACCTGCAGCCAATCGTTTCAATATCATTATCTATACCAGCCATAAAATCAGAAAGTCTATCACCTATCATATACTTGGGCTTGATATTTTCTTTAGAAATAATCTGCCTTACTAAATCAGATTTACTGCCACTATTTATCATGTTGATGCTATACACGCCCTTAATATATTTGTCCAGACCATAATAATCATATATGGCTTTTAAGTATTCGTCATCACCATTGCTTGCGACAAAAATATCGTATCCTTTATTTTTAATATCCGATAATGCATCCTCTACACAGTCGTAGAGTTTACTTTTACCAGAAGTAATTGAATCTATTAAAGATTTTTGAAAGATGTTATTAGCTAGAGCAGAGTTTTCTTCTGTAGGTGTATGTAATAAGTTTCTCCATACCTCAATTAGAGGCACGCCCATTATTTCATTATATTTTTCAACCGGGTTATCTATATAGGTTATCTTTTGTTCGTTCAGTTTATTCAATGTATTTCTTAATGAGTACTCTAAAATTATTTCTGTTTGAAATAAAGTGCCATCCATATCAAATATTACTGCTTTGCTCATTATTATTGTCTCCAATTTAGGTTATTATGTCTTCCTCATTATAAGTTAAGAAAGATATCGATTTACAACTTAAGATTACACAATTAATACGATGCTGTGGTTTCGATAAATTCTATAAATTTTTGTTCTTCTTCACTATCTGGATTGTGATTGCTGTTTTCGAAGGTAGTTAGTGAACCATTTGGCATCAACTCCGCCGCTTCCTTATTGAATATATGCGGGCATTGAGTATCATGTCTGCCACTGTAGATATACGCTTTTACAGGACTTTCTTTTAATTCTTCTCTAATATCGTAATCCGGCAGCTCTGAAGTGAAATAGTCTATTTTATTCATCAGCGTTCTACCGCTTTCTTTTTTCTTCAGCATATCATAGTATGCTTCTTTTCTATAAAGTGACATCATGATCCATTCTTTCGAAAGTTCAACACGTTCTTCCTTTGTTGTAGCAGGTTCGCGCAGTCTCGAAAATATTTCTTTCATTCGTTTATTGTTGGGGTTTTTATCGCAATATATGCTCTTCGGGTGCCTCATATATTCATAGGAGGCACACAGACCGCCTGCGATAATTTTAGTAAGGCTGTCCGGATACATGACAGCATACTTTAAAGCAAGGAAGCCCCCGGTGGAGTGACCTGAGAACACCCATTCTTTAATACCTAATGCTTCTCTTATCGCTTCTATGTCTCTGACAGCGTCATCCATACTGTAAGTAAACTCATCTTTTTGATCATCAGAACGTCCGGCTCCCCTGAGATTGATCACATACACAGAGTAGTATTCTGCTAAAATTTGTGACATGAGGTTTCCGTATCCATTGAATTCGCTGTATAGATGAGTAAATGCCAATGGTTCACCCGAGCCTTTTTCAAATACTTCAAAATTCCCTCTCTTTGTTTCTATGAGTTTAGGTTCAAACATAACGAAGCCCCTTTATACATTTTTATATGTGTGTTCTCTCCACATACCAGGAAGGTATGATTTTATTAAAGTCATCATAAGTTTCCAATAGTTTTGCTGTACCATTTGTCATGGTCCTTATTTCTTTTTCTCCAAATTTAATGGCCCAGGACAGTGAGGACAATGCATTGGTTGTGATATAGAGCATTAATAGTTTCCAGAAATCTTTTGATACTTCATTGTTGAAATAACCGTTAATCTGCCCGCTTGCGAATTCATGACTGACTTCGACACACCATGTGATCCTATTGAATTCTTCCCATGGGTCGCCATGGTCATGACGGTCAAAATCAATAATATAAAGTTGATTATTGGCGTCTATCAGCATATTTCCGACATGATAATCGCCATGGTGGGGAACGATGGCTACCTCTTTGAGCATACCTCTGTATTTCTCCACAGTTTCCAGCAATAAATGGCCTTTATCATATTTCAGCTCACAATTTTTATACATTTCAATTTTATTGTCGATCTTTTTGTTATATCTGTGCGGCCACGAAGACCTGGGCTGCATATCCAACTCGAAATTATGAATTTTCTGCAGGAATTTACCTGCCTGTATACCCAGTTCATATTGCTCATCCTTGCTCAAACTGGAAATCTTTTCTTCAGCGTCCTTCCCATTTATCCATTCGAGTAGCAGAAAATAGTATTGATTCTTCAAACAGTTACCATGGCCGGTAAGGCTGTGAGTAGGAATGTCATTCTTCCTGCATTGCTCTAAAAATTCAGCATGCGTCAGAACACGGTCTTTAGCGGTTATGGGTGACAACCTTAAGAGATATTTTATCCCTGTATCATCCAGTGCAATATATTTATTATCACTCGACCAGCCTTTACTGAAAGGCTCAATGCTCTTAATACGATACTTGCTCAAATCATTTAATAAAATATTCTTATCCATATTAAGTACCTTTCCCGGTTGATTAATTGTCATTAGAACGAATTTTCTAAATATTATCTGATATAATTGTAGTATAGCAAAGAGTTACGGTTATCGAAATAACAACCGGTAAAGATAAATACTAGATAAAAGTGAAAAAGTGGGAGATAGAAATGAATATCAGAGAATTGGATGTAAATGATGCTGAAGCATTTTTAAAATTGAAGAAGAAAATCGATGACTCCGGATATATGCTTTATAACCCGGGAGAAAGAGAGAGTACTGTTGAAAAACAGGAAAAATCGATTGATCTATTTAGAGAAGATGAATCAGTGAAGTTTTTAGTGGCAGAAGCGGAAGGGATACTTACCGGCTACATAGGAGCTTTTAGAGGAAAGTTGTCCAGAAACAAACATTCCGCATATTTAGTATTGGGTGTGGATGGAAATTGCAGAGGGAAAGGAATTGCGACTTCATTATTTAATAAAATATTTGAATGGGCCGAGAGTGAAGGTGTATCTCGTCTCGAGCTGACAGTGATCAAAGACAATATACCTGCCTTTAATCTGTATAGAAAAATGGGATTTGTATTGGAAGGGGAGAAGGTCAATTCATTAATGATCGATGGGGAACCAATCAATGAGTACTATCTTTATAAACTTATATAATAAAAAACTTATGCGATAATAATTTTTTATTGTAGTGTGGAAATTCAGAAACATATTATCGGTCAAAGTTAGGAAGACGTTGTCTATTTATACATTATGATAAGCAACAACGAAACTAGGAAAGTAATTTTATGAAAGACAGCATTTGATGTGTACGGAATCTTAATGGAAATAGAACTCATCTTATAAGAGGCTTTGAATCAGATGTTAAATAATCCAGGTATATTAAGGAATTTAGTTTAAATATATCTTGAGAGTATTCTAATCTAGAATGTGGGAGGACATTATGAATATAATTGAAAAAGATTTATTATTTACTATAGTTACTATACAGCTTATGTTAATAGGATTATTGAATTTCGGCACATTTAAAAAAGTTGATATTTTGAACAGGAAATATATCGAACTTAAATCAACATTTTATGATTTAAGACGAATTAGAAAAAAATTGTGAGGTTCTCTGCTCATCAAAAAAGTATATTGTTTATCAAAAAGGTTCATGTATGCATCGTTAACAGTTTCTGTAGTAATCTGAGGAAACAGGTGTTATCAGATACAGTAGCAACCTAACTAGCAAGTTTTCTGAAACAATAATTGAATTTTTGGAGGATGTAAATAATGAATCATCAGGCACAAGCCTACTGGGATAAATATTGGAAGGGAAAAGATAAACCAAGATCAGTCAGCTCCTGGCAATTTGGAGATGATTCCGATTATCTGGGTCAGTTGGTAGTGAACGGCATAAAAACAGCAACGTGTTCCGGGCATGTTTTCTATGAATTGGAAAATGAATCTCTACCGGCAACCGAAGATTACAGTATCGTTTTAAATAGTAAGGATGAGCCAGTAGCAATAATTAAAACAACTGAAGTTAAACTAACACCGATGAACGAAGTATCTGAGGAGTTTGCTGCTGCTGAAGGAGAAGGGGACAGGACATATCGATATTGGTGGGATGTTCATGAGGAATTCTTCAGAGATGAGTTGAAAAACGTTGGGTTTGAGTTTTCAGAAGATATGATGCTTGTTTGTGAACGCTTTAAGATTATTGACATAAACAAGCAGCCATAATTAATTTATAAAATGGTATTCAAGGATGGTATCAATATTCATTAAATGGTACAGAATCCCTTTTTCCACATAAATAGGACACCTGCACTATGGTCAGGTGTCCTGTTTATGTTATTCCACTTTTTATTCTATCAGTCCCGCTTCAATCAGATATTCTTCTGCAACCTGATAAGGGTCCCTGCTTTCCACTGCGACCTGATAATTCATTTCCTGCATCTCTTCATCACTGATCTGTCCGCCGAGTTTATTAAGCGGTTCGATGATCTCAGGATGTTCTTCCAGAAATGACTGTTTGAACATTGGAGCGCCCTGGTATGGCGGGAAGACTTTTTTATCATCTTCCAGTATGACCATATCATATCTTCTTAAGTCTGCGTCTGTGGAATACGCGTCCATCAGGTTTATATCTCCATTATTGATTGCCTGGTAACGCAGCTTCGGTTCCATGGTTCTCACATTATCGAAGTTCAGGTTATAGGCTTCCTGTATGGCTGGATATCCGTCTTCACGGTCATTGAATTCAAGGGTGAAGCCGGGATTGATCTGGCCTTCTATTTTCTTCAGGTCACTGACCGTTTCTAAATCATGTTCTTCGGCAAATTCCCGTTTTACAGCAAGGGTATAGGTGTTGTTAAATTCCATAGGCTCAAGCATCGTCATGTCGAATTGTTCTTCCAGGCTGGATTTTGCCTGTTCATATACTGCTGATTCTTCTTTTGATTCCGGTGCTTCTTTCGTCAGTTCGCCAAGCACTGTTCCTGTAAATTCCAGGTAGCCGTCGATGTCATCTGATTGTAAGGCGTTGAACAGGAAGGATGTCTTTCCCAATCCGTCTTCAACTTGTACTGTATAATCCGTTTCCTCTTCAATCAATATTTTATACATGTTCGTGATGATGGATGGTTCGGTTCCAAGCTTACCTGCAATCGTAATGGACTCTTCTTTTTGAGAAAACAGGGGAGCGACTGTAATCAGCAGCATCACTACAAGGATGGATCCCAGTGTGATGACAATCTTTTTGTAGGAAAGATTCTGTATCACTCTAAGTATGATATCAAATACGATTGCAAGGAGAGCTGCAGGTATGGCCCCGATGATGATCAGGGAGGTATTGTTGCGGTCTATACCGAGCAGGATGAGATCTCCCAGGCCGCCGGCACCGATTAACGCAGCGAGCGTTGCCGTACCGATGATGAGCACCATTGCTGTGCGTATGCCGGCCATGATGACTGGCATTGCGATCGGAAGTTCCACTTTCATAAGACGGCGCATGGTCTTCATGCCGATGCCTCTGGCTGCTTCGACAAGTGAGCCGTCGACTTCGACAATGCCGGTGTAGGTGTTCCTTAATATCGGCAGCAGAGCATAGACGATCAAAGCAATGACCGCCGGCACTTTACCGATACCAAAAAGGGGGATCATCAGGCCGAGCAGTGCGAGGGAAGGAATCGTCTGCATCACAGCTGCTATGTTTATGACAATTTCAGATATCTTTCTCGTCTTGGTCAGCAGTATACCGAGCGGTACACCGATAAGTACGGCAATGATCAATGCAATGAATGAAAGCTGTATATGTTCAATAAGTGTCGTAAGCAGTTCGCCTTTTCTTGCATTCAACGTCTCGAAAAATATATTCATCGTTCGGCGCCTCCCTGTCTGTCAGCAAGGTATCTGAAGACATCCTGGCTTTTCAGTATCTTTTTATTATCATCCTCACCGTTAACAATGATGCCGTCATGTTCAGAGAGGTACTGGAAGGCGACCTGGATCTGGGTATCATCCGGCACAATCGGATAGTCAGGGTAATCCGTATTATTTCCGGCAGGATGGCTGTCAGCGATGTCACCGATTGTCAGCTGCTGCATTCTGTGTGTATCCAGGTCTCCGATAAAGTCCTTTACAAAATCATTTTCAGGCATTGTAAGGAATGCTTCCGGTGTGCCAATCTGTTCAGCGTGGCCTTCTTTAAGCAGGCAGATCCGGTCTCCCAGTTTCAAAGCTTCCTGGATATCATGTGTTACAAAAACAATTGTCTTCTTTATCGTTTTTTGAAGTTCTATGAGGTCATCCTGCAGTTTTTCGCGACTGATTGGATCAAGCGCACTGAATGGTTCGTCCATAAGGATGACGGGTGGATCTGCGGCAAGCGCCCGTACAACACCTACACGCTGTTGCTGACCGCCGGAAAGTTCTTTCGGCTTTCTGTTTTTGAACTGCTCCGGTTCCATTCCGACCATTGTCAGTAATTCATCGATCCGGTCATCAATATCGGAGTCGGTCCATTTCTTCATCAGGGGCACCTGGCCAATGTTTTCCTTGATGCTCATATGCGGGAAAAGTGCAATCTGTTGAAGGACATATCCGATGTCCCAGCGCATTTCATAAACCGGATATTCACTGATCGGCCTCTCCTTGAAGTAGATATAGCCACTGGTCAGTGGAATCAGCCGGTTGATCATCTTCAGTGTCGTTGTTTTGCCGCATCCGGACGGCCCGATCAAAACAAAGATTTCACCTTCTTTAATATCGAAACTCAAATCGTCTACTGCAATTTTGTCTCCATACTTTTTTGTCACATTTTTAAACTGGATCATCTTCTCGCTCCTATCAGTTTACTTATAATTAAAGTATATAGAAAACCGGATACAATTAAAATTATTCAGGTATAATTGCTATATTTTAAGTATGATATTTGCTCTATTGGGAGCATCGTTTTAATTTTTAAGATGTAAGTGAAACAAAAGAACTCCGACCCTTGAGGAAAAGGTCGGAGTTCTTATAAACGAAAGCAGACTATTCTAGATTTGCATGATTGTCCTGCATTGTTTTTTCAGTGACATTTAGTTTCTTCTTGAGATCCATAACCATACTGTCTAAGAATATCTGGCAGCTTTGTTCGAATAAAGTGCCCAAAGGCTGTTGTGAGCCGGCTTCATCATACTTCGTTCCCGCTGGCAATTGAATGCTCAAGCTGGATAAATCCTTGATTGGAGCGTCGTCAGTTGTAGTAATCAGAACGATTTCTGCTCCAACACTGTCTGCTTTTTTAGCCAGTAATTGCAAATGTTCTGTAGTACCGGAGGCAGATATAACCAGCAGTACATCTTTTTCCTGTATTGAAGGTGTTAACGTGCCTCCTGCAACATAGACCTTTTGACCCAGCTGATTCAACCGCATGGCGAAACCCTGGCCAACAAGCCCGGAACGTCCCTTGGCAGCTATAAATAACGCAGAATCATTTAATAACATATCTTTGAGACGTTCAGTTTTTTCAACAGGCACCTGTCCTAAAGTCTGTTCTATCTCATTAATAATCAGTTTGTAATTATCCATCGTTACTTGCCGTCGATGACATCTCTGCAGTATTTTGCTGCTTCACGCGGATTTTCTGCATTGGCAATGCCTCCGCCAACAATGATAAGATCAGGGTTTTCATCCGCAACCGATTTGATTGTTTCAGGTTTAATCCCGCCAGCAACCGCAACTTTTGAATTTTTGATTACAGATTTAACAGTACGCAGGCTTTCCAATGGGGACTGTCCTTCAGCCTGTAAATCATATCCAGTATGGACTGCAATGTAATCTGCCCCCATTTCATCTAATTCTATTGCACGTTTCTCCAGATTCTGAACTGCAATCATATCGACCAGCAATTCTTTTCCATTTTTATGTGCTTCTTCTATAGCGGATTTGATGGAAGAATCTTCAGCAACACCCAGGATAGTGACGATGTCTGCACCAAAGTCCACTGCCTGGCTTACTTCATAACCCGCCGCATCCATAATTTTCAAGTCTGCCAAAACTTGCGCGTTATTCACAGACTCCCTCATCAATTTAACGGAGGGTAAACCTTCATTGATTACAATCGGGGTCCCGATTTCAACGATATCCACAAACTCTTCTACCTCTTGGGCCAATTTTACTGCTTCTTCTTTGTTCAAAAGATCGATAGCCAACTGCAATTTCATATATTAAAACTCCTTCTCTATATCTCTTACATAACCATTATGATACTATCTACTTAATGATACAATACTGACAAATATGTCATATAGGAGGAAGTCATGTTAATTGAGTATAATAATAAAGAATTTCATACTTCTAAAGATCTTGCACTATCAGTGGTAGGGGGCAGATGGAAGATTGCAATAATATATCATCTGCTGCAGACTGACGTCCTTAGATTGAATGAATTTGAAGAGAAACTGCCCGATATAAATCAGCGGATGTTAATAAGGCAGTTAAGAGAATTGGAAAATGACAGACTTATAGAAAGAATAGTCTATCCTGTAGTTCCGCCGAAGGTGGAATATAAATTGACAGATATGGGCCGCACTCTTGATAAAGTTGTTTATGCTATTTGCGATTGGGGAGATGAGTATTTAAAGTTTATAGAAAAATCATGATGGAAAGGTTGGGGAAACTGCGAAAATGGCGTTGGATATATGCAAAGTGCATTAATTTTTGGAAAACGTATTCAAATCAGTTTCCTTTTTCATATTTATGTGGTATTATACTTGTAATAGGAATACCTGAGAAGTACGTGATGTGTTGAATTATATTTTGACCTAACACTTTTATTAACGGGAGCCTAATTGGTTTTCCTGCAAAAAACAAGCCTGCCAGACAGGACGTTTGGAGCAGGAAACAGGGCACCCACCTGCAAATAGCAGGCCAAAATAATCAACAATAGCACACGGCTTATGCTTGGATATTCCAATAAGTATCGGATGATTTTCATCCGGTGCTTATTTTTTTGTCCTAATTTAATAAGGAGCATCTGTATAAGATGCTCCCGTTCATTCTACAAATTTTTAAGTTTTGAATAGATGTCATTCAGCTGCTTTTCATACTTGGATACATCCGATGGTTCGAAGTAGGATCTTTTTGTCAGCGTATCTGGCAGATACTGCTGCTTGATGACATGGTTCGGGTAATTATGGGGATATTTATATCCGATGGCGTTGCCAAGTTTTTCCGCACTCGAGTAGTGGCCATCACGCAGATGCTTCGGCACTGCCCCGATTTTCCCTTTTTTGATATCGGACAGGGCGGCATCTATGCTTTTAATCGCACTGTTTGATTTTGGTGAGAGGGCGAGTTCTATGACGGCCTGTGATAATGGTATTCTTGCTTCGGGGAACCCGAGCCTTTCTGCGGACTGGATGGCATCCAGTGTCCGGCTTGCGAGCTGGGGGTTGGCGAGTCCGATGTCTTCATAGCTGATGACAAGGAGTCTTCTGGCTATGGTGACAAGATCCCCCGCTTCTATCAGCCTGCCAAGATAGTGCAGGGCAGCATCAACATCGCTGCCGCGGATGGATTTCTGGAATGCGCTCATGACATCATAGTGCTGGTCTCCATCCTTGTCATGAAGGAAAGCAGATTTCTGCATGCACGCCTCTGCATCATCGAGTGTGATTGTGACTTTTCCGCTGTCGTCCTTTTCGGAACTCAGTGCAGCAAGTTCCAGTGCATTCAAGGCAGTCCGGACATCCCCATGACTCGAGAGGACGAAGTGTTCCATTGCATCATCTTCGATTTCAATATCCATCTCGCCGAGTCCGCGTTCTTCATCTTCGATTGCGCGTCTGACTGCAGTGCGGATGTCCTCTTCCCCGAGTGAATTCAGCTCGAATATCTGACACCGGCTTCTTATGGCCGGATTGATGGCATGATAGGGATTGGAAGTCGTTGCCCCGATGAGGACGATGTTTCCACTCTCCAGATGTGGGAGGAGGAAATCCTGTTTTGCCTTGTCCAGCCTGTGGATCTCATCGAGTAACATGATAACGGAACCGCTCATCTTTCCTTCGTCTGCAACAATCTGCATGTCTTTTTTTGTATTGGTTACGGCATTTAAGGTTCTGAATTTATAGCTCGTCGATCCTGCAATCGCACTTGCGATACTTGTCTTGCCGATACCGGGTGGCCCGTAAAGGATCATGGAGGACAGGCGTTTTGCCTGGACCATCCTTCTGATGATGCCGCCGTCACCCACAAGATGTTTCTGGCCGAGCACTTCATCTATGGATTTTGGACGCATCCTGAAACTGAGGGGCTGTGTTGACATATTTTCACCTGCTCTGTTGATTATGTTATATTAATAGTACTACACTATATATTAACATGAACTTAAATTATGGGGTGCTTTATGAAAATCTCGACAAGAGGAAGATATGGATTATATTTTATGCTGGCGTTGGCCAAAGATTATGGAGTGAAAAAAAGAAGTGTGAAATCTGTTGCTGAAGAGCGGGGGATCAGTGATCTTTACCTTGAACAGATTGTTGCAAGCCTTAAAAAGGAAAATCTGATTAAAAGTACGCGAGGCGCTTACGGTGGGTATGAATTGAACTTGCCGCCGGATGAAATCATGGCAGGCAGGATATTCAGGACGCTGGAAGAAAATATCGTTGCGGTTGAAACCGATGAGAAGGATACAGAGACGGAGAGATATCTCTGGAGAAGAATCAGGGATGCGCTGCGCGATGTTCTGGATCATACGACACTGCAAGACCTGCTGAATCACTCGGAAGACGAAGTGGACGACTATATGTTCTATATTTAAGAAATGCACCTTCGGGCTTCCCCGAGGTGCATTTTTACGTCAGAACCGACCGGATTTGAATATGGCATACAGCATGCCCATGAACAGGAGCACCGCAAGAGAGAAGCCGATTTCTATAACCGGTATGTTCCAGAATATGTTGGTCTCGCCACTCATCGCAGAACCGATGATCAGTCCGACCATGATGATACTGAATGACAGGAGGACGATACTGAAGGAGAGCCGGTTGCCAATCTGATCCAGCCTTCTCATATACTGTTCACTGCGTTTTAATTCAACCTCCACAGGCACCTGCCGTTTCTTCAGCGCCTTTGTGAACTCATAGAGATTGCTTGAGGCACTGGAAATGTCATCACTGAAAGCATTCCATTGATCCATGGCACGCCCAGCAACATTTTTGGGGTTATATCTTTCTTGGAGCAGCTGTTTGCCGAATGGTTCGGCGACATCCACGATGCTGAATTCCGGATCCAGTTTGCTGACGGTGCTCTCCAGCGTCAAAATTGTTTTGCCGAGTATTGTAAAATCGGCAGGCAGTTTGATGCGGTGTTTATTGGCAATGCCGAAAATATCCTGGATGGCTTCCCCCAGGTTCATATGGCTGAGTGGAATATCGTAATATTTGTCCCTGAGGAGCTCAGCATCCTTGGTGAGCTGTTTCATATCCACATCTTCCGGTACGACCCCCATGTGTGCGATGGCTCTGACGACGCCATCTGCATCTTTTTTCATCATGGATATCAGCAGTGCCCCGAAGTTCGCTTTCATTTCCTTCGTCATTTTACCGACCATGCCGAAATCCATGAAAGCGATGGTTTCTCCTGAGAGGACATTGATGTTGCCGGGATGCGGATCCCCGTGGAAAAAGCCTTCGATCAGAATCTGGTGGAATACGGCATTCGTTAGACGCTCGGCCAGGGTCGTGCGGGAATACCCGAGCGATTCGATCGCCTCAAAGTCATTGATTCGGATGCCTTCGATATATTCCATTACAAGGACGTTTTTAGTTGTTGCCTCCCAGAAGACTTTGGGAATATAAACGGTTTCATCCTCTGTGAACTGTTTATCCAGGCGCTCGGTGTTCCGTCCCTCGATGGTGTAGTCCAATTCTTCCAAAATCGCGCGGGAAAATTCATCGATCATATCTTTTATCTGGTATTGTCTGGCCCAGCTCATCCGTGTTTCCGCGAGCGAAGCGAGACGGTGCAGAATCTCCAGGTCATTTCTGACCGTCTGTTCTATATCCGGTCTCTGAACCTTGATTGCTACAGTTTCTCCGCTTTGCAGCCTGCCTTTATGCACCTGTCCGATGGAAGCGGAGCCCAGTGGTTTTTCATCAATGTGTTCGAATATCTCCTCTTTGGTCACTCCCAGAGAGATTTCGATGATTGCTATCGCGTCTTCATACGCAAAAGCCGGTACGTTATTCTGCAGCTGCTCAAGCTCTTTGATGATGTCTGCAGGAATCAGGTCCGGCCGGGTACTGGCAATCTGTCCGAGTTTGATGAACGTCGGTCCCATTTCTTCCAAAAACAGGCGGATACGTTCGCCTCGTGATTTTTCCTCCAGTTCATTTTTACCCTGCCGGAGCAGAATTCTCTTTGGCAGTGAAACCATTTCATCCAATCCGAGTTCTTCCACGATGAATCCGAAGCCGGTTTTGGAGAATGCGATGGCGATCTGCCTGTATCTTCTTATATATTGTATTCTCTTTTCGAAAATCATATTGACCTCCCAGCGTGAGATGACTCACTGCTATTGTCCTCATTGCAAGTATACCCGTTAAAGGGCGTATTCATCTATTGAAACGCAAAAAAGGACTTCCCGAAAGGGAAGTCCGGAGCCTATACGTTCACATGCTGGAAATAGTTATCATAGATCGCTTTCAGTGCTTTCTGTTCATCTTCTATCGCAATCGCAAACATCATGCTGATTTCAGATGCCCCCTGGTTGATCATGCTGATGTTGACGTTATTATCACTCAGTGCACTTGTCGTTTTCGTTGCAATGCCGATATGTTCCTTCATGCCTTCGCCGACAATCACGAGAATTACCAGATCTTCCTCCACATACATATCCTCGGGTTCGAGGTTCTCTTCGATATCCTTCATTATATCCTCAAGTTTCGTATTCCCTTCGAACTGGTTGGACCGGATGATGACGGACAGGTTATCAATGCCCGACGGGATATGTTCGATATTGATTTCATGATCCTCTAGAATCTGCAGCAGACGCCTTGTAAAGCCGATCTGGCGGTTCATCAAATACTTCCTGAGGGTAATGGAGGTGAAGCCTTCGTCACAGCTGATGCCGATCACGGGCATCTCGGGAATAAACTCCCGGTCCGCTACAATTTTAGTCCCTTCCACTTCAGGGTCATTCGTATTGCGGATCATGATCGGTGTTTTATTCTTGTACAGCGGTTCGATCGCTTCATCATGGAATACGCTGAAGCCGGCATATGAAAGTTCACGCATTTCGCGGTATGTGATTTCCTTTATCGCATGCGGGCTTTCGATGTGCCCCGGGTGCGCCGAGTAGATGAAGCTTACATCTGTGAAGTTTTCATAAAGTTCGGCATCCACGCCCCGTGCAACGATGGCGCCGGTGATGTCCGAACCGCCGCGCGGGAACGTGACGATCTGATTGGTCTCGGAAACCCCGAAGAACCCCGGGATCACCAGCACATGCTCTGTATAATCGAGTTTGGCGAGAAGGTCGTAGGATTCAGGGAGCAGCTGGGCGTTCGAAGGCTCATCCGTCACTTTGATCCCCGCATCTTTCGGCGGCATATATTTTGTGGGCACGCCTGTTTTATTCAGATACTCGCTTAAAAGCTGCGCGTTGAAATCTTCCCCGCAGGATTTCAATGCATCGAGCAGCCTGTCTTTGTCTTCAATGTCTTCAAGATATTTGTCCAGAATATTTTTGAAATCGGATAGGAGGGCATGGGAAATGCCCAAGTCATTTATGATCGATTCATATCTCTCCAGAATCTGTTCCATCGCATCATCGGTACTGAGTCCGGTCACTTTATTGCCGTGCAGTGCAATGAGCAGGTCTGTGACTTTTATATCGTCAGCAAATCTCCTGCCTGGTGCAGATACTACAACAATGCGTCTCGCTGGATCGTTTTTAATAATATTTGCTACTTTTTCTAATTGTTTTGCATCAGAGAGGGAACTGCCTCCAAATTTAACTACTTTCATGATCGCTACACCCCGCATTGGAATTTTAAAACTAATAATACAACAAAAGTGATGAATTGTGTAGACATTAATTAAAAACTGCTTGAATTTTTCAACTTTTCACTCTAATATGTTATCTTATACGGTAATTCTGAAACAGGAGGTCTAATGACAATATGAAAATAGCTTTACTTGGTTTGGGTACAGTCGGAACTGGTGTCGTCAATGTACTCGAAAACAACAAAGAAAAAATCGCCAAGCTCACTGGTGAGACACTCACCATCAGCCATGTTCTTGTCAATAACGTTGATAAACAGAGAGAAGTGGAACTGGGCGGGGCGATTATTACAAATAATATTGATGAAATTCTTTCGGATGACACTATTGATATTGTCATTGAAGTAATGGGCGGTATTGGAGATACGAAAGACATTCTAAATACCTTTCTTGAAAAAGGGATCCATGTTGTAAGTGCAAATAAGGATATGCTTGCAGAACATATAGATGAATTGGCTGAAACAGCAAATAAAAACGATGCACAGCTGCTTTACGAGGCGAGTGTTGCCGGCGGCATACCGGTCATCCATGCAATCGAGAACAGTCTGAACAGCAACCAGATCACCAAGGTCATGGGTATTTTAAACGGGACGACAAACTACATCCTGTCCAAAATGACGATTGACGGCTGGGATTATGACAAGGCGCTCGATGATGCAAAAGCTAAAGGTTATGCCGAAGCGGATCCGACAAACGATGTGGAAGGCATTGATGCACAAAGGAAAATAGTGCTCCTTTCACGGCTTGCATATGACAGGAAAGTGGATATAGCGGAAGTCCCGGTGACAGGTATCAGCGGTGTGGACATTGCCGACATTAGAAATGCGGACAATGAAAACCTGACACTGAAACTGCTGGGTAAAAGTGAATTCAGGGATAACACGCTCTCCATCAGCGTCGAGCCGATATTACTCCCGTCCGATCATCAGCTGGCCGGTGTGAACTATGAAAAAAATGCCGTATTTGTAAACGGCAATGCAATCGGGGAAGCCATGTTTTACGGTCCCGGTGCGGGGAGTCTGGAAACAGCCTCGGCTGTCGTGTCCGACTTGATCAATGTCATCCGGACTAAAGCGGCCAGACAG